>NZ_JBNDMQ010000038.1:0-81145 GCF_050436665.1 Paraburkholderia sp. EB58
GATTGCCTCAACCACCAACATAAGCACCGGCGCCACCGGCGTCCCATTCGCCGCCAGAGTTGGGCCGCAGCCCCTTACCGCGCGAGCGGTTTAGTCCCATCGGCCGTAACCGCCATTGGCACGGGCAGGGTTCGACGTCAGCAATGAGGCGGAATACTGACGATGGCTCGACATCATCCGCATAAAACGAGAGTTCGGGGTTTTCCCATTCGCCGTGCAGGTGAGCGGCCCGCAAAGCCTGTTATGCCGCTTCGAAGCGACTTTCCAGCGTCGATATTCGCGCACGCCCCAGCCCCGCAGAACTGATCAAACGGTTTGATTTGATGGCACGACCAAGATCTCCAGTCCCGCTAGCAGGCGTAGCCGGAGCTGCTTGTCCGGGCCGCTTTTCATCTACCCGTCCTGGTTCGAGATGACAACTTTCAAGGCCCGCGAATGCGCCGCATCGGAGAACGTGGCGTAGGCATCGATAATCCTGTCCAGCGTGAAGCGGTGCGTGACCAGCTTCTTCGGTTCAAGGCGTTTCGACTCCACAGTTGAAAGCAGCATGGGCGTGGTGTACGTGTTCACAAGGCCGGTTGTCAACGTGATGTTGTGTGACCAGAGCCGCTCCAGGTGCAGCTCCACCTTCGTGCCATGAACGCCTATGTTCGCGATCGTTCCGCCCGCGCCGACAATGGACTCGCAGATGGCAAATGTCGCCGGGAGACCGACTGCCTCGATGGACACATCCACACCGCGGTTGACTGTCAGCGCCATGACCTGTTCGACGGAGTCTCCTGCGCCGCTGTTGACGAGGTCTGTCGCACCGAACTGCTTCGCGACCTCCAGCCTGTTGTCGTCGAGATCGATGACGATGATCTGGGCGGGCGCGTAGAACTGAGCTGTCATCAGTGCGGCAAGACCGACTGGCCCCGCCCCCACGATGGCAACGCTCTGCCCCGGCTTGAGCTTGCCGTTGAGTATCCCGCATTCAAAGCCCGTCGGCAGGATATCGCTGAGCATCACGAGAGCCTCCTCATCGGCGCCTGCGGGCATGTGATAAAGGCTTGAGTCGGCATGTGGGATGAGGACCTTCTCGGCCTGCGTACCGTCAATGAGATGCCCAAGAAGCCACCCACCTGTCGTGCAATGGGAATACATCTGCCGTCGGCAGAATTCACATTTTCCGCAAGAACTGATGCATGAGATCAGTACCAGGTCGCCGGTCATGAAGTTGGACACGGCGTTGCCGACGGCTTCGATGACGCCGACGCCCTCATGACCCAGCGTCGTGCCGGGTCGCACTTTCGGGACGTCGCCTTTCAGAATGTGCAGGTCTGTGCCACAGATCGTCGTCTTCGTGATGCGCACAATCGCATCCGTCGGCTTCGCGATTGTCGGTTCCGGCTTGTCTTCGAGAGCCTTCTGGCCCGGACCATGGAATACCAATGCTTTCATGACGACCTCCATTGCCAGCTTAGGACGTTTGGCGTATCACCGCGAACCGCCACACCTGCTGTGGGCGCAGCTACGGCGAAGCTCCGACCGACGATCTGGCTCTGTCCCAAAAAGGTGCATTCGCACGGCTTTAGCTGTGCGAAGCGGCAAGGTAACTATGAATCTGATACACCACGGCCGCGCCTTCACCTACTGCGGCCGCGACACGCTTGGTCGAGCCCGAACGAACGTCACCGATTGCGAACACGCCCTCAACGCTCGTCCGCAATGGTGACACCGCAAGGCCCGCTTCGGGAAGGTCAGTGCCCGTCAAGACGAACCCTTTGTCGTCCAACGACACCCCGCATGTCTTCAACCAGCTTGAATTCGGTTCGGCGCCAACGAACACGAACAGATGATGTGCCGTGATCGTCCCCTCGATGCCGCCCGCACCGCGGAAATGCACGCGCTCGAGGCGTTCGCCTCCTTCAAGCGCTGTCAGTTCGGTGCGCCTATGAACCGTCACGTTCTCCAGCGCGGCAACACGCTCAATCAGATAGCGCGACATGCTCTTTTCGAGGCTCGAGCCGCGAATGAACATATGAACGTGCTCCGCGTGCGACGCGAGAAACACGACGGCCTGTCCCGCGGAGTTACCGCCGCCCACCAGCAGCACCGGTTCTTTGCGACAAAGCCTCGCCTCGATCGGCGAGGCCCAGGAATAGACGCCGCGGGATTCGAAGTGCGCGAGCCCTTCGACATCGAGGCGCCGGTACTCCGCGCCGCTCGCGATCACGACGGTACGGGCGGTTATGTGCCGCGCGTCGGCAAGCTCCAGGACGAGCGGGTGCCGGTCGCAGTACAGTCTCTTGACTTCACATGGGATACCGACATGCGCGCCGAACTTTTGCGCCTGGGCAAACGCGCGGCTCGCCAGCGCATGCCCGGAGATTCCGGTGGGAAACCCCAGGTAATTTTCGATGCGCGAACTCGTACCTGCCTGACCGCCGGGCGCCCGGCCGTCGAAAGTCGCCACCGATAGTCCTTCGGATGCGGCATAGACAGCGGTTGCGAGTCCCGCCGGTCCGGCGCCGACGATCGCCACATCGTAGACGTGAGTTGGATCGAACTCGGGAACGAGTCCCAGGCATGACGCCAGTTGGCCCTCGTCGGGGTTTCTCAGCATCGTGCCGTTGGGGCACAGCACGAGCGGGAAGTCGTCGGGCTGCGTCGTCAGCCGCTTGAGCAGCGCGATGGCTTCGGCATCGCTGTCCGCATCGATCGTCGTCTGCGGACAGCCATTGCGGAGAAGGAAATCCTGCAAGGCGACGAGCCGCGCGTTGCCGGGCGGTCCGACGAAAACGACGCCCTGCCCGCGCTCGATGATCAAGGCACGCCTCAGGATCAACGCACGCATGATTTTTTCGCCGAGTTCGGCTTCGCTCATCATCATCGCGGTGAGTCCGTCGGGCCGCAGCAACAGCGCTTCGACATCCTCTACGATGTGCGCGTCGACCAAGGCGGGCTTGCGCGAGAGCTGTGCGACATCGGAGGTGAACTCGCCATACCCCGTATGGGTCCGCACCACGCGCTCGCGGCCCAGGCCGTCGCGTCCAACGATGCGAACCTTACCTGAAAGCAGGACGAACACGCCCGGGCTGATGCTTCCGGCGCGATAGAGCAATTCGCCCGCGGCGTAGTGGCAACGGCTTCCAAAACGCCGCAGCCTGTCGACCTCGACCTGGGTCAGGACCGGATACATCTGCTGGAAACGCGGATGGTCGCGCACACTCGGATCGTCGGTCAGGTCGCCCTCCTGCGCGCGCTGCGCGTCGTCCAGTGGTTCGCAGACGAACGCGCTGCCCGGCGATACTGACTCGTTGTCCATTTGGGATTTACCTCGCAACACCCTACGCTCATGGATCACTGCACGGGAGCCGTGGACGCCGGCTTCGTCACGGCATCGGCCATCAATTTGCGCTCATAGCTGCCATGATCACAACGCAGCTTTCGGTGCACACTCCCGCGCGATTCACAGCATCAACGAAGTCCTGGCCGACGCGGGTCGCCCTGCGCGTGAGCGCCGACAAGGTGATATTCCTGCAGCCGCCTCATAAGAATCAGATCGTGAAAAATGCACGGCCTGCTCGGCAACGATATCAGCCTCAAAATGGCGTTCGACGCGGCAGGAATCTTATTTATGCCTGTCTAGGGCAGCGCGCACTACCGCCTGATATCGATTCGTCGCTCATCGCTAATTCTCCTCCAGCAAAAGGGCGGTGGCGCCACCACCTGGTCGACTGTCGGCTCTATCGGTGCAGCGAGAGACCTCGTAGCGCCGGACTAGCCCGCGAGCTGGCCAATGTGGTATCCGAGCCGCACTTCGACATCCCCGGGCTTGTGGAAGCCTCGCGCGAGGAGAGCCTTGATGCGCTCCTGCGCGGCGGGCCGCCCTAACGACGCCATGCACGCATCCCACCCGGCGCCGAGTTCGACGTCGGGCGGCAGGCTGGTGTTGACGAGACGCTTGGTGTTGGCAATGGCCCACTTGTCAAACCCGGCAATCCGCGTTGCCAGCGCGTCCACGAATGCGTCGAGTTCGGCATCGGGCAGTGCGCGATTCACGTAGCCGTAGGCCTCTGCCTGGTCGGCACGGATGTCTTCCGAACTCAGGAGCACCTCCAAAGCCCGGTTACGCCCGATGAGTTGGGGCAGGCGCGCCATGGGGCCGCCACCGGCGACCATGCCCACACCCACCTCCCATTGCGAGATGATGGTTTTTTCCTGACTGGCGAAACTCATGTCGCAGGCAAGCGTGATCTCGCTGCCATTGCCGGTCGCCCGTCCACGGATGAGGGCGATGGAGACGACGGGCGCGCGTGTCAGGCGCACGAGGAAGTCTGGCCACTGCGGCAAGCCTGTGGGGCCGGGTGGCATGGCGGTCAGGTCCTCGATCCCGGCGTCGAAATCCGCGTGATTCAGGAAGTAGCCGTCTACCGCGCTGTCAAAAACCACCACCTTGACCTGCTCGTCGGTTTCGAGGGCATTGATGATCTCGTGGAACTGCGCGACCATCGTCGGGCCCATGACGTTGAGCGGCGGGTGGTCGATCGTGACACGCCAATACGCCGGGGAACGCGGGGTAACGTAAATCTGAACGGGGCTCGTCGTCGCTTTCATCGCAGACTCCTGTCGCCGATAGATGCGCGCGGGCTCCATGGCCCGCGCCGGGATTGGAACTAGGCCTGCATGACTTTGAGCAGTTCCCTGGCAGTCGGGCCAGATGAGGCCGGGTTCTGGCCGGTGATCAGCCGCCCGTCGACAATGGTGAGCACGGCCCAGTTTTCCACCTTTTCGAAGCGGCCGCCCAGACGCTTGAGCTCATCCTCGACGAGGAAGGGCATGACCTTGGTCAGGCCCACGGCTTCTTCTTCATCATTGGTAAAGCAGGTGACGCGCTTGCCCTTGACGAGAGGCTGTCCCTCGTAGGTCGCCTTGAGCAGAACACACGGGCCATGACAGACGGCGGCGACCGGCTTGCCGGCGTTGTAGAAATCCTCGATCAAGGCGATCGAGTTCTTGTCATTGGTCAGATCCCACATCGGGCCGTGACCACCGGCATAGAAGATCGTGTCGTAGTCCGCCGCTTTGACGTCGGCGAGCTTGACGCTATTGGCCAACACCTTCTGAGTTGCAGGATCTTTCTTGAAGCGCAGCATCGTGTCGGTCTGATTGTCCGGATCGTCGCTTCTGGGATCGATTGGTGGGTGGCCACCCTTGGGTGAGGTCACGGTGACCTCTGCACCGGCATCCGTGAACGCATAGTAGGGCGCGGTGAACTCTTCAAGCCAGAAGCCAGTCGGCTTGCCGGTATCTCCAAGCACATTGTGCGAAGTCAAAACCAACAGGATCTTCATTGCCATTCTCCGTTCATAGGGGCAAATCCATTAACGCGGTTCGCCGGGGGGATTGCCCGAAGTGGAAGTCGTTGCCCGGATCGGATGTTCGTTATCCTCAGCTTGCCTGGAAACAGGTCCGCGCGGGTTGGAGCACGGGAGCACCGGGTCGTCGGATCACGATAGCGAGGATGCTTTCAATGACGCTTTCGGAAGGACGCCAGATCGCCGCACTTGTAATGCGTTTGTATTTAACGCCGTTGCCCCGGGCATGCACCATCGGTCCATGGTATCGCCGGATCATGCGATGGTATGAGTAGGCTTCGCCATTCGCCTTAGGCTTCTCAGAAGAAGCCGTTGCTGGCGCGGTTCTCGCTTCCCTACTACGCTGTCGTTCTGCTGCTGGAATAAATTTGAAAGATTGTGTCTCCCCGTAGGGTGTTTTCAGCTTGCGTTTTCACCTATCTTTTTTTCAGCAACCCAAAGCGGTGGAAAGGGAAGCCGTTAGTCAACACTTCCAAGGAGTCAGACATGAGCACCATTCCGATGCAGAGCGAAGGCGCAGTCGAGACCTCGGGCGTCGTCACGTTCGACATGAAGCTCGAGATCGTCATCATTCCTGCCACGGACGTCGATCGCGCCAAGCGCTTCTATACCGAGTTGGGTTGGCGGCTCGATATGGACTTCAAGGGAGGGGACGACTACCGCGTGATCCAGTTCACGCCGCCAGGCTCCGGATGCTCGATCATGTTCGGCAAGAACATGACCGCGGCCGCGCCCGGCTCAATGGAGGGGCTTCATCTCGTCGTCTCCGACCTCGAAGTTGCCCGCCAGGAACTGCTGCGTCGTGGCATCGAGGTCAGCGAGCCATTCCACGACACGGGCGGCGTATTCCATCATGCTGACGGAAAACGCGTGGTTAGCGGCCTGAATCCGCAACGTCAAAGCTATGCCTCGTACGCTTCGTTCAGCGATCCCGACGGCAACGGTTGGCTGATGCAGGAGATCACCGTGCGATTGTCTGGAGATATCAAACTGGACGACCCCAGGTTCACCAGCGAGGTCCTGAAGGCGATTCATACGACGACACCGGGGTAGCCGTCACGGGAAGGATTCTGTTTGGAAAGTCGTGGCCTCACGGACTTTCACTGGCTGACCGGCGGGATCAGCAGACCCTCGCCAAAGAAAGGAGACTTCATGAACATCGCCAGCATAGAATCGATCCCGCTGCGCATCCCGTTCACGGCGGGCGGCAGATCCGACGCGGCAGTATGGGGTAAAGCGGGATTGCAAACGGCCGACTCGCTGATCGTGAAGGTCACCACCGACACAGGCATCGTCGGCTGGGGGGAGTCATTTGGATTTACCGCCATCCCGGCGGTGAAGGTGGTGATCGATTCGATCCTTGCACCTGAAATAATTGGCCGCGATGCCACGTTGCTTGAAAAGCAGATGCTCGATCTGCAGAGAAAATTTCATGTTTTCGGCCGCAGTGGGGCCTTTATCTACGGCCTCTCGGCCATCGACATCGCGCTGTGGGACATCGCCGGCAAAGTCGCGGGCCAACCGGTTCACCAGCTTCTCGGCGGCAGCGACGCCGTTACGTTACCTGCCTACGCGAGCCTGATCCGTTACTCCGATCCTGAACTCGTCAGGAAAAACGTCAGACGTGCGCTGGATAGCGGGTTTCGGCATCTCAAGCTGCACGAGATCGATATCGGTTGTGTGCGTGCGGCGCGCAAGGAGGCCGGGGATGACGTCGAGATCATGCTGGACGTCAACTGTCCGTGGTCCGTGCGCGAAGCACTCGACATGACAGAGCTGCTGCGACCGCTCAAGCTGCGGTGGCTCGAAGAACCGGTCTGGCCACCTGAGAACTACTCGGGGCTGGCGCACGTCAGGCAGCAGGGCGGCATTCCGGTGGCCGCTGGCGAGAATGCTTCGACTCTGATGGATTTTCAGCATCTTCTCGAGGCGAAGGCCGTCGACTTCATTCAGCCGAGCTCCGCAAAGATGGGTGGCCTGACCGAACTGCGCAAGGTCTTCGCGCTGGCCGACGCCCATAACGCCACGGTGATGGTGCACTCGTTTTACGACGGTCCGGGGCTGCTGGCAAACGTGCATGCAAGCGCGGCGTTAGGCGGTCCCGCTGCGATGGTCGAATGGCGCTACTTCGACCTCGAGGTCCAGCTCTACGGCGAGGCGATCATTCCAAAGAACGGAACGATGGCCGTTCCGAGAGGTTTTGGACTTGGTCTTGAACCGGATGCCGATGTAATCCGCAAATTTCGTCTGGGATGAATCTGCCGGAGCTGCGCGTGCCTTGGGGGCGTTGCCGCGCTCCTCGCATTCTGTAGAGGTGTATCGGTCGGCACATGCGGGGACCACTCAGGCCATTGCCATGGAGTACAAACGAAAATGCCGGACCATATCGTACGGCCTCTCGTGCCTGTTGCCTTTGTCATTATGCTCGGCTTCATCGCGGGCAAACGTGGCAAGCTCACCTATTCCGACAGTCTGTTGATTAGCAGGCTTGTACTGAACTGGATTTTTCCGGCCCTTTTATTGGCGGGCATGGCTAGCACGCCGCGATCGCAACTGCTCAATCTGCGGTTTGTCGCCGCGACGTTCATTGCGATGATGGGTATGTACGCGCTTGCCTTTGCGACCGGCTGGTACCGCTATCGCGAACTGAAATCCGCCACGCTGAAGGGTTTCGTGTGCGGCTATCCTGACGCGGCATTCATGGGCATTCCGATCCTGGAGGCAATGTTCGGGCCATCGAGCCTGTATGCGGTGCTGGTGCTCAATCTGATCGCCAGCCTTGTGATGATCCCTCTCACGACGATGCTGCTTGCAATAGCGAGCGGTGAAGGTGGAGGCGCGAAGGCGTTCGTCTCGAGCATTTCGGCTGCGGTGCGTCGGCCGCTGATGTGGGCGCCGGCGATTGGCATCCTGTGCTCGCTGCTCGCGGTCAAGCTTCCCCCGGTGCTAAACGACTCACTAGTTCTGCTTGGCAAGGCCACGGCTGGCGTTTCGCTGCTGTGTCTCGGTCTGATCATGTCCTCCGTGAAGCTGAGGCTTTCCGGCGAAGTCTGGACGAACATGGGCCTTAAGCTGCTGCTTCATCCCGCGCTGATGGTCGCCGCCGCGCTGCTGGTCTCGGTCAAAGGGGTGTATGTGCAACAGATGATCCTGCTTTGCGCGCTCCCGTCGGCGACGATAACCGCGATGTTCGCTAACGAGGCCGGCGCATATCGCAGTGAGGCCGCCACCTCGATTCTTGTGAGCACAGTGCTGTCCGTTATCACCTTTTCGTTCGCTATCTATTTGATCGACGGTGGCCTGGCTGCGGCCTGAGACGATTGAGCCGCCCCGAGGCGGCCCCGTTCATCAAGCACTCGTCAACACATGCTCGCCGAGCCATCTGCGTAGAGTGCCTGTTACGAAGGACGAATTTTCGAGGTTCGATATGTGGCCTGCTCCGGGCACAAGAATGTGTTCACAGCCGATTACGTCTGCCATTCTGATCATTTCCGCGGGCGTACGAGCGGAATCGAGCTCGCCGCACATCAGGAGCGTATTCGTACCGTTCATGGCCGCCAATCGCGCAACCGAATCCGGCCGCCCAAAGATGATCCGCCCCAGCGGGACAATCGACTGCTGCAACTGTGAAGCAGACATGGATGCCAGCGCGTTTCGAAACGATGCTGGAACCTCGCTGTCTAGCTCCCCATCGGGCTTGAAAAACAATGGCACGATGGCGTCGAGCATTGGAGGCGGCATCTTGCCCAGCGTCTCGATTGTGTCAAGCATCTGGAAATACCGCCCGCGCGTCACATCAGGTTCAGCGCCCAGATCAGTGTCCATCATGACGAGAGCGCGAACACGCTCGGGCTCGCGCAATGCAAGTTCGGCGCCCCACATGCCGCCTACAGATAAACCCACCACCGCGCACTTCTCGATGCCGAGGGCATCGAGAAGCATATTCGCATGAGTAGCGAGATCGCCAAGGGTACACGTGTTCGCGGGTAACCTTCCCGACTGTCCGTGTCCCCAGAGGTCCGGCGCGATAATCTGGTAATGACGGGACAGCTCATCTATTTGCGGCGCCCACATCGACGAGTCCCACAAGTAGCTATGCCCCAGCAGCACGGGAAATCCGGTGCCTCGCACCTGGTAATGCAGCGACTGACCTTCTATCGTAACGAACGGCATTTCAGATTATCCAAAGTTACTCATGCATAACAAAGATGAACGACGCCAACCGTATCCGCGCGCCAAATGCTTCCGGAGACGATGAACTCCTCGGACGATCTCCTGGAGCGTCAGCGTCGTGGCCGCGAAGACTTTAGCGCGTTTTTTATTTCACCGCCGGCGCGCTTGCTTCGACTAACTGAGCAGTTCATTGCTCGCAATACCGCATTTCCCCACGGCCTCACCTATCCAAGCCCAACCGACAAGGGGCGTGAGCCACGCCAGCGTCAGCCAAAACAGACTGCGCAAGGAAATCCATGGGCGGCACAAGTCCGCCGTCTGCCCTCCGCTAGCGGCATCGTTCCGTCGAGCGCATACGGCGTTCGAGCTCTGCGAGGTCTCGCGCGCCCGCGAGATACTCATCATTGCGGCGTTGTTCGGCGCGTTCGAACCAGCAGTGAATCCGTGTGAGAAGGAATCCGAACATAAAAATCTCCATGAAATTGATCACAAGCGACGCAGTTGGCGGGACGCGAAAGGCAATTTCCCGACTGTTCTCTGGTGGTCTTTGCAACCAATCGTAGGCAGGAAGTATGTTCACGTATATTTATTGTTTTTTACCTAATACATTAGCTATTCTGTTCAATCATGGTTTGAGGTGCGCACTTTGGACGTCGGGCGACTGCGGGCGCTGCTGGAACTGGCGCGGGGCGGCACAATGGCGGCGGCCGCCGAGGCGCTGTTCCTGACGCCCTCGGCGATTTCACAGCAGATCGCACAACTGGAAGATGAGGCCGGCGTCAAGCTCACGGAGCGTATCGGCCGCAGGGTTAGGCTCACGGCCGCGGGCAACGCGCTGGTGCGGCACGCCGAACGGGTGATGGCGGTGCTGGACGAGGCACGCTCGGAGCTGGCTGAGCTACGGCACGAGATAGCAGGCGAGTAGCGCGTTGCCGCGTTTGAGTCAATCGCTTCGTTTGTACTCCCTGATACCGTCAAGGAACTGCGGCGGGCGTTTCCGCACCTGGAAATCGCACTTGAAGAACTAGAGCCAATCGACGGAGTCGCGGCACTGCGGTCGTGGCGAACCGACATCGCCTTGATTGACGACCTTTCAATCGCGGCGGGAGATAATCGCGAAAAAGTCGAGGTTGTGCCCCTGGCAGAGGATGTGCTGTACGTAGCAGTCGCGACTGACCATCCACTGAGCAAAAGGCCGTCGCTGAGCGTCGCCGACCTCAGGCATGAAACCGGGGCTGTCGAATCGACGTGGAGTACCTTCGGCGCCTTCGTCACCGATCTATGCCATCGCGCCGGATACGAGCCTCGGATCAACGCCCAATGCCGTGGGCCCGACATGATCGAAGCGATGGTGGCATCCGGCTGCTCGGTATCAATCGTCCCCGGACTCAGGGTGCTGCGCTCGCCAGCAGGCGTGGCGTGGCGTGGGTCAAGCTAACGCCAGAGGTTCGGCGCAAAATCTACGTCGCCTATCGCCGCGGTGAGCGCAACCACCCAACAATCAAGGTGTTCGTCGAGGAAATCGTCCGGACGGCATCAAGACTCCTCGGTGGCTGATTTGATGCGCACGGGAACAGGTGCGAGGGATCCACTCGCTGACCCCTCCAGAATTCGGGCCCCCTCCCGCGCCATTACGAGTCGCAAGCCAGCACGCAAACCAACTTGCACCGCCCGAAGCAATCGCTTTTTCAGCTACTGAAACTCATTGCTGTAACCAGGTAAAAAGTGTGTTGACGAGGCGCGGGCGCGCGGCCGCTCAGTCATACGGGACGGAGGCTATCTGCAAGACAGATAACCCTATGCATTCTCTTCGCTTGATATTGCGAGCAAACGGCGCGAATCTTCGTCGTTGATTTGCGTATCGAACGCGTTGCTATCGAGTCACCGGCTCCGTTCCAGCTGACACACAATTTGCGCCGGGACCTCCGCAACATGAGTTCACCCACCACTGCACAGCGCATCGGACAGTTCGTGTTTGACGCGCGCGCCAGCCATCTCGCGCCGCGCTCGCGGACGGTATTCGAGCGCGACACCCTCGATAGCCCTGGCTGCACGATCGGCGCACTGCCAGGGAATCAAGTGGTGTCTACACGTTTACAAGGAGCAAGGATGATGAATCAGGACTCAGTTAGGCTGGTCGAGAATTTTTGGAAGGCGGTTTGGCAGACGCCTGACAACGTCGACGCGGTCGACAATTTTGTGGCGCATGACTTCGTCCTGACGACGGGCGGCAGGGACATTGTCGGTCGCGACGCATTCAAGCAATGGATTCGTGACTTCTCCGCACAAATCGCACATTTGGAGTTCGAGGTTGTCAATACGTTTCAGTCCGCCGATGGTAGGCTCGTCTCAGCGAGATTTTGTATTCGCGGCTTGAACAACGGCTTAATGGGTTTTCCGGCGGACCAGCGTCGGATCGAGTTCACGGGGAATGCGATATGGCACGTCGATGCAGAAGGGCGGCTTGTGCGCAACTGGGTTGAGCGTTCCGCATTCGAACTGTTCCGGGACTTGAAAGGCGTGTCCGATGAAGACGACCCTTTTGCGGTTGCTCGCAAATAGCCAAAGGAGAGGGTATGCCGTTCTTCAAAACCGTAGATAACGTTTCACTCTTTTATAACGATTGGGGAACCGGCCGCCCCGTCGTTCTCATTCATGGCTGGCCGCTAAATTCGGATTTCTGGGAGCCGCAATCCATTTATCTCGCGGCAAACGGCTTCAGAGTGGTTGCGTATGACCGTCGTGGATTCGGTCGATCAGAGCAACCGTGGACGGGATATGACTATGACACGCTAGCCGACGATCTGGATGGGCTCATGCAGCATCTTGATCTTCACGATGCCACGCTGGTCGGATTTTCCATGGGCGGAGGCGAAGTCGCGCGCTATCTGTCACGGCACGGAGCCGTACGTGTGGCGCAGGCGGTTCTGATGTCTGCAGTCACGCCCTCATTGAAGAAGTCCAACGACAATCCGGACGGAATCGACCCGTCAGTTTTTGATGGTCTGCTAAAGGCGCTTGAAACCGACCGTCATGGATTCCTTGCTGATTTCCGGGAAGGCTTCTTCTACGGCACTTCTGCTGAACCTGTAGTTTCGCGCGGCGTGCTCGACTGGTATTCCTTCCTTTCCAGTCAGGCGTCGCTGCGCGCCATCATCGAGTGCGCTCGCGCATGGTCGGACACCGACTTTCGCAGCGATCTCAGTAGCATCACGATACCGACTTTGATCATGCATGGCGGCTCTGACGTCAACGTACCGCCCGAAATCACGGCGCACATCGTGAGGCACATGATTGCGGGCGCGCGCTACATTGAGTACGAAGGGAGCGGCCACGCTATCGGAATAACGGATAGCCAGCGAGTGAATGCTGATCTTCTCGCATTTCTTCGGGAAATCGAGGGCTGAACTCGCGCGTGTCGGTGCCGGAATCGAGCGTCCGCTGAACACATACGAAGGAAATTCAATCCTGCTTGCCGGGCCCAGCTCGGGCCGATTCTTTAGACGCCGTTGACGGCTTCGATCATCATCAACTTTGGTTAGCATGCCGTTTTTTACAGTTTTGACGTGCTGGGCCTTCTGCTTGGAATTGTCTGGTAGCTTGGTTATCGGGTAACAACCGGTCGTTTTGCAATGACTCGCTAATCTAACTTCGAAGTTGAGGGTTCTGAAATTGAATGTAGCTTCGGGCCTCGTTGCCGTTACCGGGGAACAATTCCATGTCTCCCAGGAATCCGTACAGGTATCGCCTGACCATTCCATGGTATGAGTGGGGCATTGGCAACGCACTGGTGCAATGCCGCCTACGTTGTTGTCTTGCTGGCATCAATGCAAAGGGATTGTGTCTTCACGGGCTGTGTATTCACGTGGTGTTTTCGCATATTGTCGTTTCACGTACTCGAAGCGATGAACAGAGAACTGATAGCCAACGCCTCTGAGGAGCTAGCCATGAGCAACATTCGGATGCTAAGCGAACACGCAGTAGGGACCTTGGCCGCCGGCACGTGTTCGGAGCAATCATGAGATCGCCGAGTTTCGCCATGTCGCTTTGCACGGCCTCCGTGATGACGTTGTCTGCACATGCGCAGGATCCGCAAGCTTCCGGTTATCACTACACGTTGCCCCTCGAGGTTGCCGTCGACGCCGCAAAGGAAGCGATCCGTGTGTGTGAGGCCAAGCACTATTGGGTGACGGCGACAGTAGTGGATATGGACGGTGTGCCTCAAGTGGTGCTGCGTGGTGACCGAAGCACCGTGCATACCGGTGAATCCAGCTTCCGCAAGGCCTTTACGGTTGTGACGCTGGGACCGGAATTCGGCTTCGACAGGTCAAGCGGATTCTTCGAGTTGACGAAGACGAATCCGTTCGCGCCGGGGCTTGCGACGGTGCATAACGTGATGGCTTTGCCAGGCGCGGTAGCGTTCAAGGTGAACGGCGAAATGGTTGGCGCGCTCGGCATTGGTGGCGCGCCCGGCGGCGACAAGGACGAGGTCTGCGCGGCGGCCGGCGTCGCTAAAGTTGCTAACCGCTTGCCGCATTAAGTAAGGGCAGCATTGTTTATCTGGCAAGTCACCGGAGTATTTCAATGGTTCGTATGCATCAACCGGGCGAATCCACCTTCAAAGCTATTCTGCCCGAGGACATTGAGTGGAAGACGTTTCCGGCCTTTCCACCTTCGGTCCGTCTCGCTGTCCTCGTCGGAGAACCTTCGGCGGCCGGCCCCTATGTGATTCGCGTGAAAGTGCCCGCGGCTGTCAAGCTGATGCCCCACAAGCACCCGGAGGACCGCATCTACACGGTGATGTCGGGCGTGTTCTATATCGGGCTCGGCGAGCAATTCAACGGGAGCAAGGTCGAGGCGTATCCACCGGGTAGTGTCATCGTTCTGCCCGGGGAGACCTGGCACTTCCACTGGGCCAGATCCGGTGAGTACGTCACGCAGGTTATGGCGATAGGGCCGCTCGGCCTCGATTATCACGATTCAGCCGACGACCCACGCAACTTGGCGCAGAGCGGTAACTGAGATGATCGCCACGGTGATCGAAACGTTCCCGCTGCGTATCCCGCTAAAGGCCAGCGGCAAATCCGACGCCTCGGCAGGGCCGACAAGAACATGCCGGCCGCTGACGCCCCGCTCGTCCAGGTGACGACCGACGATAAACTGGTGGGCTGGTGGGCTGGTGGGCTGGTAGGCTGGTGGGAGGCCTTCGACGCTCGAGCGGTTAGTTCTTCCAGCGTCCGAAAGGACTCATTCGTCGAAGTCGACAACGTTTGCCGCTGCCGTCGACGAACCGCTGGTCTGAAGCAGTGTGCGGCCATAGCAAGGCGGATCTACGAACCTCGGCAAAGGCCGATGACCGAGCGTTCGTCCTTTACGATTGGATGGCCGGTTACGGGGCGGAGCCGACGCCTGAACGTCCGTGCGACGACGCATGTGAACGGCCGCTCCTGGCCGATCAGCGCCCTACAACCAGGCGCGGCGATCGCCTCGGGTGCGGCTCTCATGCAAAAGGCATAACTCCGCCCCAAGCGGACTCATGCTACAAAGTGCCGACGCCCGCTTTCAGACCGAAGGACGCGGTCATTCTCGGTGGACGAAAGTTGTGGTGGATAATGTTCGTACGCGTGCGGCCGCTATCGAAGTCGGGAGAGTCGAGATAGTGTCTTGATGAATAACACCGGTCAGGCAGCAAGCGAAAAATGTCTTCCAAGAGTTTGATCTACGCGGTGGCAGTGTGCATGGTCCTTTGCCACGCCGTCTCGGCTGTCGCTGAGGTCACCGCTCAGGAGAACACGGTGCGCGAATTGACGCGTTACAAAAGCGTTGAAGTCGACGGTCTCCAGATCTTCTATCGCGAAGCTGGGCCGCCTGCTGCGACGACGATCCTGCTCCTGCATGGATTTCCGTCGACGTCGAGAATGTATGAGCCACTGTTTCAAAGGCTCGCCGACCGGTATCGCCTGATTGCGCCCGATTATCCAGGGTTTGGTCATAGCGACGCGCCGCCATCCGACAAGTTCGCCTATACGTTCGATCACCTCGCGACCATCGTCGATCACTTTGCGCAACGTGTCCATGCGACGTCGTACGTGCTGTACGTGCAGGACTACGGCGGTCCCGTCGGTATGCGGCTCGCAATGGCCCATCCCGAACGTGTCAAGGCACTCATCATCCAAAATGCAACCTCGCACGAAGACGGCTTGGGCCCGCTATGGGACACGCGCAAGGCGTTCTGGAATGATCGAAGCAAATACGAAGCTGCCGTTGAACAGAATTTGATGTCGCTTGCGGCCGCCAAACAACGGCATGTCGGCGCGAGTCCCGACCCCGATGTTTACGATCCGGACCTTTGGACCGACGAATACGCGATGTTGAATCGCTCCGGCGAGACGGCAATCCAGAGCGATCTGTTCTACGACTATCGGACAAATGTCGCGTCTTATCCGCAATGGCAAGCATGGCTTAGAAAGACGCAGCCCAAGACACTCGTGATCTGGGGCCGTTACGATCCGTCGCAACTGGTCGCAGAAGCAGCCGCCTATGGGCGGGATTTGCCGCACGCGGAAATACACGTGATGGATGCCGGGCATTTCGCGCTCGATCTTGCGCCCGACGCAGATGCAATCGCTGCGTGGATGCGCGATTTTCTCGGGCGGAATGGGTTGTAGTTCGCCGCACGTGCACGAACGCCCGTTAAACCCCTGAGAGCGGTCTCGAAGTTTGTGATGACGAACGGCTCCTGTCGGCCGGCTACTGCCGGATGCGGTCGGCGCAAGTCGACCCGACATAGCGGTCTTCCGGCTTGCTCGAATGCGGCCACTCAATCGCGGAAATCTTCCCATAGTAAGCAAGGAACACATCCAAAGCATCAGGCGCACACAGGCAAAATATAGAAGAATAACTTGCAAGTTATTCTTCTAATATGTAGGCTAATGCCTCATGGACGCGAACCACAAAGCTCTCGAAGGTGCCGTTACGGAACTGTTGTCCGTCACGGGCCAACTGACTCGCCGGCTGCGAGCGGTATCCAATACACGCGAACTTACGTGGTCCCAGGTCGCAATCATGGCCCGGCTGGAGGAAGTCGGCCCGATGACGACAGCAGACCTCGCGCGTGCCGAAGCAGTGAAGCCGCAAACAATGGGCGTAACGCTTGCAGCGATGGAAGCAGAAGGATTAGTCGACCGTCAGCCGCATCCGACAGACGGCCGCCAGATTCTGTATGCCTTGACTGACGAAGGGATGGATACGCGAAAGAAAGTGAGTCTGGCCAAACGCGACTGGCTGTTGGCCGCGATCTCGCAGCTTTCTCCTGCCGAGCAAAAAACGCTCGTCGAAGCGGTGGACATCATTCGGCACCTCGGGGATCTGTAGGCTATGGACGCACCCTTGCCCGAAACACAACGATCATCGCATTTTGGCTTTCGTTTCGTGACGCCGCTTGCGCTCGGATCGACGCTCAATCCGATTAACTCAACGATGATCTCCACTGCGCTTGCACCCATCGCGGTGGCGTTCAGTGCGAGCGAGGCACAGACGGGATGGTTGATCGCCGGACTTTATCTGACGAGCGCGATTGCGCAGCCGACGATGGGACGGCTAGCGGACTTGTTCGGTCCGCGCCGCGTTTACTTGATCTCCCTCGCACTGGTCGCCATTGCAGGAATCGTCGGTGCGCTCGCTCCTTCACTAGCGGTATTGGTGCTCTCTCGCGTTTTGCTTGGCGTGGGAACTTCGGGTGCCTATCCGTCGGCCATGCGCATCTTCCGATCCCAGGGCGATCGCCACGGGATGGCGCCACCTCGTGTGGCGATGGGGGTGTTGTCTTCCGCAGGCATAGCAACCACCGCCTTCGGACCGCTGCTGGGTGGTCTCCTGACAGGCTCGTTCGGTTGGCATGCGATCTTCACAATCAATGTTCCGCTGGCTTTCCTGACGGCCTGCCTGGCGACGCTCTGGGTGCCCAAAGACGATCCTCGCACGGCAGGCTTCTCGCGTCTGGTTCAGGAGGTCGATCTGCCGGGTGTCGCGCTATTCGGTGTAGCGTTGATATTGCTGATGACCTTCCTGATGAATCTTGACCATCTATTGTGGTGGACGCTACCAGCATCCGCTGCATGCTGGATCGGCTTCGTCGTTCATTCCCTGAAACGCAGCCAGCCCTTTGTCAATGTGCGCATGCTGGCAAAGAATCTTCCGCTGACCATCACGTATCTGCGAATCATGCTGTTTCTCATGATTTCCTACTGCGTTCTGTATGGTTTCGCTCAATGGCTGGAAAGCAGTGCTCATTATTCTGCGAGCGCGGCTGGCCTGATGACATTGCCGATGTCGATACTCGCGGGCATGTGTTCGCTGCTAGCCGCGCGAACCAAGGGTCTCAAGTCGCCGTTCGTTACCAGTGCAGTCGGTGGTCTTGTCGGATGTGTCTGCCTAATCTGCATTCACGGCGATAGCCCCGTCTGGTTCGTGGCGGCTGCTGCGATGTTCTTCGGCATACCCATGGGCATGACATCGACAGCTACGCAGGCAGCGATCTATGTTCAGGCACCTGCTTCGGAGATTGGAACGGCAGCCGGATTACAGCGAACCTTTGCGTATGTCGGCGCCATTTTTGCTGCCAGCCTGCTCGGGATCGTCTTCGGGCACAAGCCGAGTGACAGCGGCATTCATGCATTGGCTATCGTGATGGGCTGCGTCTCCGCCTTCCTGCTGATTTTTACATTTTTCGACCGGACCCTTCCGAAGGGATCGTTGGAATGATCCGTCTCATCGTTTGACCTTAACCTAGGGAGTTCTCCATGCCGCTTTCCCAATTGGACAAGCAACCGGCGCTTATCGTGATCGATCTGCAGAAGGGAATCGTCAGCCTCCCACTCGCGCATCCGACCAATGAAATTACCAGCAAGGCAGCTCAACTTGCTGACTCCTTTCGTGATCGCGGTTTCCCGGTCGTGCTTGTGAATGTCGCAGGGGGCGCGCCTGGGCGAACCGACCTGTCTCATCATTTCGATCCTCCCGCCGATTGGGCCGATCTCGTCCCGGAACTCAAGGAACACCCGCGCGATCACAAAGTTACGAAGAGGCGGTGGGGCGCATTCCACGGCACGGGCCTTGACGAGCATCTCAAGAATCTGAACGTCACGCAGGTATTCGTGTGCGGGATCGCAACCAGCATCGGCGTCGAATCGACTGCCCGTTATGCGCATGAACACGGATACCACGTTGCTCTTGTGACGGACGCCATGACGGACCTGGACCCCGTTTCGCATCAGCACAGCGTCGAGAAAATCTTCCCGCGTCTCGGTGAAACCACGACCACAAATGAGGTGTTGTCGTCCCTGAACACAAACCACTGACTGCAAGGAAGACTAGATCCAGAATTGCCGCCCAAGGGATTTCTGTGCGGCGAGAAATTTCGAGCGCCGGTTGAGGCGTTCAGATGGCCTAAAGTGAGGGTCTGGATTCCGATTAAACCTGACGCGTAGCGCCAATCTCGGCACCCAAGCGAACGGCTGGAAGTGGCCGAGGCTGTGTCAAAACAGTAAATCACAAGGTTTTGAGGGGTCGCTTTACCATTGCCGACATGAGCCGAAGCCGTTGTAGGCCGTTCTCGCAAGCGGGCTTTGGCGGCTCTCGACTTATGCGCGCGTTTTGACACAGCCTCGGCCGCGTGCTGCCTCATGCAATCACCTCTGCCTCACGCGATCCGCATGTGCAGCACGAGCCCGGCGGTCGGCACCGCGCGACCCCAAAAGCGGACAGTCTGGCGAGACCCGCTACAAACTTTTCAGAAGATTGTCGATTTTCGATCATCAGCTTCGTCGTCAGGTTATTCACACCCAAAGGATCTCCCATGAAATATCTCGGCTTGGCCTACTTCACCCCCGATAAATTCGCCGCGATGGCGCCAGACGACGTCAAGAAATTGGTGAGCCAATGCCCCGCATTGGACGACAAGATGCGGGCTACCGACAAGGTACTGATTTCCGCATCGCTTGGCGATCTGGACAACTGGAGGACGCTCCGCCCGCGCAGTGGCAAGACGCACGTCATCGATGGGCCCTACACCGAGTCTAAGGAAGTCGTGGGCGGACTGTTCATCATCGAGGCGGATACCCATGACGAGGCGTTGCGCATCGCCTCCATGCACCCGGCGGCCACGCTGGGCGAAGAAGGTGGATGGGTCGTCGAGCTTATCCCCGTGGATTTCTACTGGTCCCGATGAGGGCTTGGACGCGTGTCTCAAAAATGCGTTGGGGCTCTGTTCTCCTCAGACACCTTCGCGGCTTCGTGAGTCATCGCGACGATGCTACTTCTGGGCCGAGCGGCGACGCCTGTGATCGACCCGCAACTGCCGTTCGGACTCCTGATGCCGCGATGACGGCTTTATGGGTGCAACGGACGCTCGCTCCGCCGAGTTGGTCGGCAGGTTAATCGGCCTGAGCCGACGTTCGTCCATCGACCTCGCCACGACCGTTCATCGCGTTAGACCGGCCATTCGTTGGTGGCGGTGGCTAGTTTCTGCGATTGATAGCGACGGACGAGTTCTTTCGACTCGCAACTGACCATCGTCCGATTGGAGGCAGTGCTGCTCGGGGTGGTCAGCATGAGCTCACTGTGCGAGTGACGTAGGGATCAGCCAACGTCTCGACATACATCGAATCGATCAAGGAAGCGCGGCGTGTCGGGCAGCACACGGCCCATCTCCGGTCGTTCGCTTTCGCGCACGGGCGGACATTCGAACGGCAACTTTGGAACAAGTACCTATTCATTGGTCCACTCGCCGAGCCGCTGGCGAACGTCGTCGCGCAAGTTAAGGAACGGTGTGCGTGCCGAACGTTCGCGCTACGGCTTGTCGCCGCATACCAGCCAAACCCATGAGAAGTCGCACCGCGCAGGGTGCGAGCACCCGATCCCCGAACTGTTATGCCACCCGTGCGCGAAATGCAGACCGACAGGTCTGCGATTTCCGGGTTCGACACGACGATGACCAACTGTCTCGTTACCGCTTGACGACGAATTCAATATGAACCGTATGCATCGGATAGCGAGCTTTTGCCTTTTCGCGAGCCTCGTGCTCGCTATCTCCACTGATTATTATGTTCGAGACGTTCTTCGAACCGTTAAGTCGATATGCCACATTGTAGCTATGCATCTGAATCTCCTCTTTCAATCCTCGACCTTTCCCGTGCCATCGCAATCGCGACACCTCACTCGCACGGAACGGTCTCCCGCGCAAATTGGGCAGCTTTCGGGGTGGTCATCGCCACCATATTCCAACGCGCAAGGGACCACACCACGGCCACGATCGGAAGTAAAACAGTCAATCGAGGAAAAATATAATCGGTCGGGTGTTCTGACGACAGTAAGTTTTCTTCGGATCCGCGGGGCTAAAGCTGGTCATGCGAAAGTGAGTTGGTCAGTGGCGCCTCACATGGGGCTAAGCGCGGCCCGTCAAAGCTAACCGTCTCATCGTACATCTGCCTCAGACGCTTCAATCGATGGAAGTATCCAGTGTCGAAAGCGCTATGCATACATCCGCAGCTGTAATGGCGGGTCCCCCGATTCGATACGCTGCGCCGCAGCCTCGTCGATGAGCCGATGCAACGCGGCGTCAGTATCCGCGATCGAGCAGCCCTCGAGCGCCGTCATTACGCACTCCACGGTTTGTGGCGAAATTGCAAAGGCGTGCCCGTCTTGTGCTTCAGTTGGGACAGGATATAAGCCGCCAGCTCAGAGCGCTTGACGGACGAGACTGGCGTGCAGAAACTCTTTCGAGGGTTCGAATTGGTTACTTGAGTATCGCTGAAAGGTGAGCGCCCGGCGGTACCGTCCTGAGTTGAATTGGAGGTCTTGGGGAAGCTGTTCGGGGTCCGTTCGGTCCACAGCACGCTATGGGGCGCATCCCGTTGGATGCCATCAACTCTCGGTATTTGCCCTAGATTGATCATATACAGCCTTTTTTATACAGTTGATACGCTATCTAATGGTCTTATTTGATCATATACGTACTGACCTAAAGGAGAGGAGCGGCGCTGGGCATGTTCGCGGGAGATCGTCCGTTTCGCGCGTGGTGGGTGGGATTGACCTGCATGCGCCGGATATTTTCCCGTTCGAGCCGCAGCAGCGCTTTGCCTGGGTGGTCTCGTTCTCACGCCGCACTTAAGTAATCCTTATCTATTTTTCCCGCCGCACACAGGTCATGCAGTTCCGAACAGAAAGTAAAGTCAACCAGAAAGGTGATGCCTGATGAAGATTCGAAAGTTGGCACTTTGCGGATACCTCGCGACGGCAACGGGCGCATTCGCGCAAGCTCAGCCTGTCATCAGTTTTAACGCCAATGCACCATCGCCAGGTACCGTTTACCCGAATCTCTTTGGAGCAAATCACCGCTATGGCGTCAACGCCAGCGGCAGCGCCGACCCGAACACTGGCATCACTTATCCGATGCTCGTTTCGCAGATCCAGGACACAGGTATCACCATGCTGCGCTTCCCCGGCGGCACCATGGCCAATACGTACCGCTGGAGCAATGCCATCGGCCCGCAGCCGCAGCGCAAGAACCAGGTGAACGGCAATCAGGCCTACCCGATTCCACTTCAAAGTACCTTCGGTCCGGACGAGTTCGGCAACCTGCTTGACCAGACCGGCACGGTCGGCAATCTCATGGTCAACTTCGCGACCTCAACGGCCGTGGATGCCGCGCACTTTGTCGCGTACATGACTGCACCGCAGGGCTCCGGCGTTGTGGACGGCGTCGACTGGGCTGCGCTGCGTGCCACGAACGGACACACGGCGCCGTACAACATCGCGTACGTCGAAATAGGTAACGAGATGGACGTTGGAGGCGAGTACTACTGGATGGGTGGCACGCCCGTCACCATCAATGCGTCGTGTTCGTCAAACAAGGTGCCGTGTCTGTACTCGTACGGGGGCGCAACGAGCTTTTCCAATCAACAGGTTGTCGGGCTCGATAGCTGGCAGTCCTCCGCCGCCCTTAGTACCGGTGCGCAAAATCAGATTTTTTACACGATGTACCCGCCAGTCGTGCCGAACTCGCAGACCATCTTCGTAGCTGGAACGGCATGGACCCCCATTGCAAGTCTGTCCATGGCAGGACCAAGCGATCACGTCTATGCCTTCGATCCTGTATCGGGCACGATCAACTTCGGCGACGGCGTGCATGGCGCAATTCCCCCCAGCACAGACAAGATCACGATGACGTACCAGTCCGGCGTACACGACGGCTTCAATGCGTATTACGCCGCGATCAAGGCAGTCAATCCGTCGGTCAAGGTATGCGCATCGACCGGCGTACCGAACCTGCTCGGCCCGACCAACCCGTACGACTGTGCAGTCATGCACGAGTACGCCAACAGTCCGACCACGCCCACCAACATTGACGACTACTTCGGCGAGAGCATGCTCGGGATGTCGCAGCTCGCCTATAACGTCAAGCAGATGAGGACGAACATCAACAATACGGCCGGAAGCAATGCGTCCAACATTGACATCCTGATCAGCGAGTACGGCATGAACGGCGCGAGCCCGAGCTACGCCCCCCACTTTCTGCGCTCGATGGGTGAGGCCGTATTCCAGGGGCTGGCACTGACGGCGTGGATGACCAACAGCGTCCCGGGCGCCGAACGCCATGCCCTCACCGACTACACGTTCAGTGCGGCACCGGTCAACACGGGCGTAAGCTACCCAGATAACGTCTTGTTCGGCGGCCCCGGCCCGCAGACCATCGCCACCCCTGCCGCACTGACGATGAAGCTCTTCAAGCACTATAGCGGACCCACCCTCATGGCGAGCCAGGTGACGAGCAATCCCACGCGCACGCTCACGAGCGGCCACGTCCTCAGTTCGATCGTGCCTATCGCATCGCGCGACGCAGCTGGCAACGGTTATCTGATCGTCATCAACCAGGATCCGGAGAATCCAGTGACAGCGACGGTTCAGCCGAATAACCTCTCGCACAGCTCGACGGCTCTGGTGGAGACACTTGCGTCCCCGTCGATCACCGATGAAAACTCGCCGTCCGCCCCGAACACGGTACAGTTGGTCGATCAGACGGCCAATGTCGGCAGCTCGAGTTTCCAGTGGACTTTCCCCGCGCATTCGATCACGGCAATCCACTTCTCGCCGCAGTGATAACGCGAGGTTGTACCCGCAACGATGTTCCAACGGAAGGGTTTGAACCAGAAGCCATGAAGGCTGCTGTCGCGATTGCGGAAGGAACAGCGGTTTGCGACAGCCTCTACAACCCTCAGATCAAGCAGCCAGGTCCCGATCCTGTCGGATCGATTCCATTGACGGACGCCGCACTGCCCACGGGCAGGTGTGCGTCCGACCTGGCTTCGCGAACGTCCGCTGCTCACCACTCATAGTCGACGGCCCACTGCGGCACCCGATCCCCGTTTTTGCGCATTTGATGCGAGTACACGCGGCGACAGACGGCACGATTCTCCGGAGTGCCAGTGGCGAAGCTCACAGAGTCGCAATGCGCGGTCGTCGTCATCGGCGACTGCGCCTGGGGTTGAGCGGACGCAGGCTGTATGGCGGCTGCAGTCACTATTCCAAGAAAGAAAACGAGCATTCTCGCGTTCATGATCCATCTCCGAGCATGTGTAAAAGGCCTGTGCGGATGAGTGACGACGCTATAGTTGGACTGCTCTTCCCACAGGGCCAGTTTCATAGTAGCTGATTCTTGATTCGTCAACCATATGACGAAACTGCAGGCTGGGGCGGTTTTAATACATGATGTGGGCGACGCGACCAAATAGTGGCGATGCGGCTCCAGGCAGGCATGCCGAACAAACGAAGCGTGAGTCGAGTTAAACGCTCAACGCCCAGATTCTTGGCTAAGCGGGCGGTATTTTCCCAATTGCTGACGATGGACGAGACGTGGCATCGATGACGCGATTGCAGCTTGCGAATTATATTTAATTTATTTGCAATGACGCGTTCATGTTTGATACGTGGGGTTATGGTCCAGGTCACTTGACGACGCCCCGCGCTGACGCCGAACAGCGTGCAGTCCAATGGCGAAGCCAAGGCCGGCTAATGCGATACTTCTTCAGCGGGAATCGTCGATTTGCGACGTCTGCGAAGCGCTGCCTCTCCGGGCTCCGGATCTTTCGGCATTTTCGCAAGCAGTACCTGTTTCGCTTTCACTACGTGCGCGCCAGCTAGCATCACGGCTGCCTCGACGTCTCGGGCGCGGATTGCCGCAAGCAAGTGGCGGTGATCGTCGACCACGCCGGCGAATCTCTCCGGGCCATACTCATAGCGCCTCCACAGAGCGGCGATCAGCAGCCAGTGCCGGTTGAGCAGGGTAACGGCATCGGGATTCTGCGCGATGTCGCCGATCAAACGATGGAGTTCGCGGTTCGCACTTAATACGGCCGGAAAATCGGCTGCTTCGATATTCGCTTCGATGCGCGCTTCGATATGTTCCAGCTCGACCAGGTGCTCAGGGGTACAGCGGGTCACCGTCTGGCGGACGATCAACATCTCGAGCGAACAGCGCAGGTCGAAGATATTGCTCACAAAATGCCTGTCCAGCGAGCGAACGCGCGCCCCACGATTGGGCTCGATGACCAGGAGGCCCTCGCCGTGCAAGCCGCGAAGCGCCTCGCGGATCGGCATTTGACTGACGCCGTACCGGTTGGCCAGCTCGGCAATGGTGATGCGCGATCCGAACTGAAGTTCGCCCGCGACGATGTCCTCACGGATCCGGTGCTCAATATCCTGTATCTGAACCATGACGTCCTCAAATTGTTCCCGCTCACCCAGCTCGCGCGGAACTATGTTGTTGGTCGTAGTTTAGCCGAAGCGAGGAAAAGGGCTCGATGCGACGTTGCCGGCATATCATGCATTTGGCGCCGCATACGGCTCATAGGCTGCCGCACTCCATGATCTCGGGGTAGTGGAAAGCTCGTTCCGCCCGAAAAAATGCCCCGACGATGGTCGGGGCAAACTACCGGAGCGGAGATGGGTCCCGGTACTCCTCGTTATTCGTGGGAGGCGCGTGCGTCAAACGTCCTCGAGTTCGCGCCGGGTCGTATTCAGGAAAGGCGATGCGAATGCGATCAACGCGCATCCGAGGTAGCCACAGGAATAGATTGCGATCGCTCGCAGGCCATAAGCGTTGAGTAGCACGGGCGCCAGCACCAGATTGAGCGCAATCGCGAGACGGGTCACGCACTGTGCAATACCCGAGCCGAGTGCTCGTAGTTCGGTCGGAAATGCCTCGGAGCTCCATACCCACGAAAGCACACCTGGGCCGAACCAGGTCAGCATGGAGTAGGACACGAAGCAGACGAGCAAGGCGGCCTGGTTCAAGGGGCCGAGAAACGCGATGCCCATGCCCGCGACGAAAACGGCAAGGCATGACCAGATGCCCATGCGGCGCCGGTCCACGTTGTCGATGATCAGCGAGCCGATGAAAACGGCGATCAGTCCGATTGAGAATCCGGCCAGAGCAAACTGGAGGGAGCGGCTCGTGCCCAGCCCGCTGCTCGCCAGGACGAGCGGCCCCGCAATTGTCGCGACCGCACCGGCGAAGCCATTGAGCGCGAAGAATCCGGTGACTGCCAACAGGCGGCGCAGTGCCTGGCCCGTCAGAAGGTTACGGTATTCACGTTTTGGTGTAACGCTCGCCTTCGGCTCCGGAATGCCCAGCGCCAGGAATATCTCCCTCGCTTCAGCTGTGCGTCCGCGCGCCCGCAACCAGCGCGGCGATTCCGGCAAGAACTGTCGGGCGATCAGCACAGCGAGAGCCGGAAGAGCCGCAAGACCGAACAGCCAGCGCCACGTGTTTTCGCCGGTAATGGGCTGCAGTGCCAGGGCGAGCAGTACGCTCGCGATCGCACCGCAAAGCCACATCAGATTTGGCAGCGAGCCCGCCACGCGCCCACGCCGCGCGCTCGGCGCAATCTCGGCAAGGAAACTGTGCGAGGTGGGAATATCCATGCCGACCGCGATTCCGATCACAAAGCGCGCGATCATGAGTTGCCAGACGTCGGTCACGAAGGCGGATGCCAGCGACGCGATGACGAAGAAAACGAGGTTCAACATAAAGATGACCTTGCGTCCCAGCCGGTCGGACAGATCGCCGAACACGACAAGACCCAGCGCGGTGCCGATAAAAGCCGTGGCTGCCAGCCAGCCCTTTTCGCCACCCGTCAGATGCAGTTGCGGTCCGATAAAAAGTAGCGCGGCCCCCATCACGAGCAGGTCATACCCGTCGATGAACTCTCCAAATGCTACGAGCCGGGGCGTCCAGACGCGGATGCGATCCGCGGCTTGCGGCGAAAGTGCCGATATCGTTGTCATGCTCTTCTCCAAAACCAGATTCAAGCCCGCCGCGACGAGTGGTCTGTCCACTCAATGGTTGGGAAACTGCCGATGTTGCCTGTCGGACTGTTAGAACGCGTGCCGCATTCCGACTGAGAACGCCCACGGATTGAAGCCCGGCGTCACCTTGGCAAAGGACGACTCATTGGTAGGGGCCGCGTTGACCGTGCCAAGACCGATGGTGCTGTTCGAACTGTTGTAGAGCCTCGTGTACAGGGTATAGAACTGAGTCCGTTTCGAAATGAAGTAAACATATCCGAGGTCGAAGCTCGTTGCGCTGCCCACGCCTCCGCTTTGCGTGCTATTAATATGACCAACGCCCAGATTGACCTGTCCGGGTCCGACCGGCGCGACGCCGGTGGCGGTCCAGGAGGAGGCGAATCGGCCGAGGCTGTCGCTTGCATAAACGTAGTCTGCACCCAGTGTCGCAAAGCTTAAGTTGTACGTCGCGCCGACAACATGGGTCTTCAGGCTCGTGAGAGCGCCGTCAATGTAGTAATGAGAATTATTGAAACCGTAACCGATCTTGAGTCCATCGCGTGCGTAGATCAGGTTGGCGCCAAGGTTCTTGCCGTCCTGGGTGTCGTCTTGAACCCCGTTTGCACCGTTCGAGTAGGTGACTTCAGAGGTCAGGCCGCCAAACAACACCGGCGTGCGGTAGCTGACGGTGTTGTTACTGAATCCGCCGAGTCCCGTAAAGGCCCCGCCGAGTGTCGTACTGGTTTTCTGCGCGCCGAAAATCTGCGAAAGAACTGCCTGATGCTGAATGTTGGGCGCGGTATAGCTGTCGAGACGATAGGTGTTCGCGTCCTCGAACAGATAGATCCAGAAGGTCGGCGCCCGGTAGCGTCCGAGCGTGACCGTCCCCTGATTGCTCGTCAAGGCGACCCATGCCTCCCGGGTGAACAGCCCTGTGCCCGCAATTGAGCCGTCGCTGATGTTGAACTGGTTCTCGAGATGGAACTGGGTGCTCATACCTCCACCCATGTCTTCGTTGCCCGTCAGCATGAAGCGGCTGGCCTGAAGGTCGCCATTCTGGAAACGATATAGCGTCGGGTGATTGGACGGATCGGTCTTCAGTGCACCCACCTGTGAGACTTCGAACCCTCCATCGATAATTCCGCTCAACGTCACCGACGATTGAGCTTGTGCGACCCCTGCCACACCAAAGAGACAGCCGTATATGGCCAGCCTTCCTGCTTTCATTTTATTTTCCTGTTTGTAGTACTAAGCAAAAACAAGACTCACCCATGTCGATGTTGCACGCCAGGAGTTAGCCGAGATTCACGTCTTTGATTCGAGCCTACAAGTGGGCGCCGCCGTCGACCGGGATGTCGGCGCCGGTAGTGAAAGCCCCCGCATCGGAAGCGAGCAGGAGCACCATGTGGGCTACTTCATCGGGACAACCCGCCCGATGCATGGGATTCGCCTTGCGCTCGATGTCATGCCACTCGTCAAGGTTCTCGCGTCGCCACGCGTTTCGTGGCGTCGAGATCAGTCCGGGCGAGACCGTGTTGAGCGTGACGCCGTCCGCCGCATGCACCCGCGCCAGGTTGCGAATCAGGTTGTGATGCGCAGCTTTCATGGCGGCATAGACGGCGAGCTCGGGGTCAGGCCGGTGCTGGTTCAGGCTGCCAATCGAAATGACGCGTCCCCAGCCAATCGCCGCCATTGGCGGTAGCACTGCCTGCAGCATCTCGACCGATGCCTCGAAGTTGACGCGCGCATGTCGGGCAATCGACTCCGGGGTAATCGCAACGAATCGTTCGCGCATCTGTGTTGACGCGCAAACCACCAGCACATCTACGCCTCCAAGCGCCTCGCTCGCACGTTCGACCAACTGGGCGCCGCTTGCTGGCGCACTGAGGTCGACGTCGAGCCCGACCGAGCGTGGCGAAAGCGCCTGCAGGTCGTTGACGAGCGCCGCGGCGGCCCCTGCATACCCAGTCATTTCGTCGATCTGGCGCGAGTAGTGGATGGCGACCGTGGCGCCCTTCGCCACAAAGAGGCGTGCCACTTCCCGCCCAATGCCAAGGCTCGCGCCAGTAATCAGAACGCGGCGGCCTGCATGAGAAGTCAAGCAATGGGTCTGCAACTGGCTGGGCTGTGACATGGCGAATCTGCTCCGTTGATTAGCGCTATTGAAGCCGTCGGCCGTGATCTTTGCTATCGGGGCAATCCCTTATATATGATCATAAATACGCGTTAACGAGGATTAAAATGCGGTTTACGACGATACATATGATCAGATATGATCAAAAGCGTGGAATCTACTTTGGCGACGCAGACACCCTTCACTCAGCCCTCACTCGCTTGAACGTTCACCGCTGCTGACGACACGGTCACCCAAAATTACGCAAACTACAGTCCTTCAACAGAAGATGAATAAAGAAGCCAGTATTGACTCCATCACCCTGTCCATCGCCCGGGTCACGCCGTCGACGCACTGGGCCTTCGTCGAAATGGTCGACGATCAGAACAGGTCTGGATTCGGGGAAGCGACCCTCACGGGATACGACAGCGAATTGCTGCGCGTGGGCAACGAACTGTTCGTGGTCGTCGTGAACATGCGGCTCGAGGAAGTCGGCCCTTTCCTGTCGACGTTAAACCTCGATACCCTCCCGCGCGCTGCGGTTGTCTCCGCGCTCAGCCACGCCACGACCGATCTGTTAGCACAGGCGCGCAACTGCAGCGTCGCCGCACTGCTTGGCCAGACTGTGCGTGAGTTCGTCCCTACGTATGCCAATATCAATCGGCGCACGCGCTCGCGCGCGCCGGCCAGCTTTGCCGAGAGTGCGCTGGTGGCCACTGCCGCAGGTTTCACCGCGCTCAAGATTGCGCCCTTCGATGGTGTGTCGCTGTATGGCGGTCACCAGAACGGGGATCACAAGTTGATCGACCTCGCGTTCGAACGTATTGCCGCCGTGCGTGATGCGGTCGGGCGGTCGGTCGAGGTTATGGTGGATTGTCATTGGCGACTCAACGTCGCGGTCGCGCGTGAAGTGCTCGCAAGTGACTGTTGTGACGGGCTTTACTGGTTTGAATGTCCGATCCCGGAAACGCCGGACAACCTGCGGGATCTGCGCGCCCTCAGGTCATTTGCCAACCAGCGTGGTATTCGTCTTGCCGGCTGCGAGGAGGCGATTCGCGTCGACGGTTTCCTGCCGTTTCTCAAGGCGGGCGCCTACGACGTCATGATGCCCGACATCAAATATGTCGGCGGCCTGGTTGAGATGCTCGAGGTTGCCCGTCTCCTCGATTCGCACGACGTCGAATTCTCGCCACACAATCCCAGTGGACCGGTCGCGCACGCAGTCAGCCTGCAGATCTGTGCGCTCGTGCCGAACTTCCGACGTCTGGAAATGCAGTTCGACGAGACGCCGCACTTCGACGCGCTCGCCGGCGCGAAGCTGCCAGCCCCGGAAAACGGGGGAATGTGCGTCATGTCCGCGCCAGGCATTGGTATCAGCCTCGATCGCTCGGTACTCGATTCATTGACGATCTGCCGACTGAAATTCAATCGCGAACCTGAGAAATGCAACGTCACCCTCGTCTGAGGCAGGCCGACGTTATCGCAGCACACTATGATCACCAATGGATGGGCGTCAAAATGCAGCAGGTAAGCGCGGTCACCACGATCACTACGCCAGAGGACGTCCTGGGCGAATCGCCGGTTTGGCGTGCCGAGGATCATCAACTGCTTTGGGTGGATGTGCGCCGGGGGTTATTGCGGTGTCACAACCCGGCAACGTTGGAGACGAACACAGTATTTCTCGAGTCGGGTGCCATGGGGGCCATCCTTGATAGGCGGGGCGTCGTGTATGTCATGGGTCGGAACAGGCTGGTACGCGTAGCGAGTGGAGGCTTGCCTGAACCCATGTCGTGGCATTTTGAGCTGCCGGACCAAAATCACCGGCTCAATGAGGTGAAGTGCGATCGAAGTGGCGCTCTTTGGTTTGGAACGATGCGCGATTTCGGGCTGGCGCCAACTGGCTCGCTGTTGCACATTAATTCAAACGGAGTTCTGCAGACGTTGCGCCGGGATGTCACGGTACCGAATGCTCTCGGCTTTTCGCCAGATGAGCAGTGGGTGTATTTCGCAGATACACGCGTGGGATCAATTGAGCGAGCACGCTTCGATTCGCGAACCGGTATGGCGGGTGCATGGTTGTCATTTATATCGGCAGATGCGGCCCCAGGTCGCCCGGACGGCCTTGCTATCGACGCTGACGGTTTCTTATGGAACGCTCGCTTCGGGGGCTCGTGCGTCGCGCGCTTCAATCCTTCCGGGCAGCTCGATTCACTTGTGCCGCTGCCGGTTTCGCAGCCAACCTCTTGCGCCTTTGGTGGGCGAGATCTCACGACGCTGTACATCACCAGTGCTCGTCAAGGATTGGATCGGTTGCGTCTCACGCAAGAACCACTCGCCGGAGCGGTATTTGCCTGCCAGACACATGTTCCCGGACATCCTGTCGGCCGCTTGAGCGATGCGATCGTCTGAATCAATCAAGTTTCCAGTCCGGACGAAATCCCGACTCTGAGCAAATCAATGCAAAATCAATCACTGACCTACCTATCGACACCGTCCCGCTACCGTTTGTAAATGATTTATGCATTCGGTGCACTCGGCGGCATTCTGTTTGGCTATGACCACGGCGTCATTGCCGGCGCGCTCCTTTTCATTCGCAAGGACATGATGTTGAGCCTCCACCTCGATCTCCTCGAGACTCAACCCTGTCGTCGTCTTACGCAAGACAAAAGCCGCAAAACAGCTTGCGATGACACATATGCACGCAAACATGACGAACACGAAGCCAGCGCCTGCGCGCAATAGTGTTGGAAAACAGGAAGCCACGACGAAGCTCGTGAGAAACGTGCACATCGCGGCTGCTCCCATGACTTTGGCTCGCACCTTCATCGGCAGCAACTCCGGCATCAACACTTTTGTTTGGCGAAATGATTGGCGCTTTCACGACTGGTGAGGCAGGGCTCCCAACGGGTGACCGCTATGCCGTAGAGACTTGCCGTTCTGGGCATCTACGTAGAAGGACGTCTAGGGGTCGAAAGTACGCATCCGGCGAATGAGCAATCGGCCGTCTACGGCAGTTGATCAGCGAATGGCCGTTAAGTAGCCTATAGCGGCCCCAACAACGAAGAACGGATGACGGCTCAGACGACGCGACGAACATCATCAGCAGTCGAACGGCCGTTGACAGAGTGAAGCAGTCGCACGAATGTCCAAATGGTCGCCGCGATGAATGACTCTTCCTGGCCGATCCGCGCCCCATGCGGCCGGCTCATCTCGACCTCTCGACCCACTGGGACGGTGGCCGCGCGAAGGAACGAGCATTCGAGCCACCTATCGCCATGCGATAGTCCAAGCTTATCTGAGGTTAAGTTGGCCGAGACGTGCATCACCGGTCCGCCACGTGTACGACCGACTCGTCCCGCCTTCGCAAGAGCCCGTAGTCGATGTCACAAACGTTGGCAAGGTCAAAGTCAATGATCGGTCGTCGCGAATGCGTGAGACGCGAATACGTCGGACATCAACAGCGCAGCCGTCGCCAACCTCCGTGAGACCTGACAGCGCATAGTACGGAAACGAGGACTTTGGCCCCGGATCAGCAGGCGGCCCGAAGACAGCAAGAAATTGATGAGCATTGTTTCCGTCGCCGAAGCCCTCGATGATAAAGGATGCAATCGCGATGGTCCCGTGCTTCGGCACGACAACAAACTGCAATTGCCTGCCATGCGGCTTTTCCGCCCCATACTCATCCTGAATTACGGCGACTAGATGGTCGAGTTGCGAGTTGATCTGGTGCGCACGAGACGAGCAAACGTCCTCGGTCGCGTGCTGTCCCGCTAACGCCGGGAATGCGATAAAAATGGCCGCCAAAATCAAGGCGACGAGACGAGCGCATTCCGAAACCACGCACGTCGTCGGCAACTTTGCCTTCCCCGTTTTCATAATCTCGATCTCTATTTGTTGCGTGCATTGTCGCCAATTCAGGTGGCCGCGGCGAATGTCTCATTGTGGCCGAACGCGGGCCGACAGCGACCGCACCAAATCGACCCACTGCGGCCCCCGTCTTTGCCGAAAACGGCCATTCGCGCCTCGCCAGTCCGTGGGCCCTAGATCCCTAAGCGGCAACGTATCGCAGATCTCGCATATATCAGGTCACAGTGCGGTTCACTGCTGTATCTGGTCAACAGCGTGCTCGATACAACGGGCAAGCCCGAACGTACCCATGTCGTAGTTGGACAGGACAATCACTACGTATCCAGTGTCCAGGGCTACCCTGAAACTCGCGCTGATTCCAGGGAACCCGCCGCCGTGACCGATCATCGTGCCCGATGCCGTCTTTTCGACATTGAAACCGTAGCCATAGCCCACGCCAGCGTAATCGGTCCAGAGAGCTTGACGCAATTCCGGGCCCACGAGGGCGCCCGAAATAAGCGAGTTGGCGAACCGGTGTAGATCGCGCACGGTCGAGTAGCCGCCGCCGGCTGGCCCACCTTTGGCGACATGCTCGAAAATATTCTCGCGCCAGCCAGATGCGCTCCGACGATCCGGCGGATCGACAAGCGGGATGTAGCCCATCGCGAGATTCGGAACCGGGGCGTCGATGTCGTAGCAATCCGTGTCGAGCATACCGCTCGGTGCGTAGATCGCTTCGCGAACATAGTCGTAGTAGCTCATGCCCGTCACCCGCTCGATGATCACTCCGGCTAGCAGCATTCCGCTATTGCTGTATTCGAATCGTTCACCCGGCGTAAAGGCGGGAAGGTCATCGCGCACGAGTGGCTTGAAGTCGTCGATGGCACGAAACCGGGCACGTGAGCCGCTGAAGAATGTCTCGTTGAAATAGTTACCCAACCCCGAGGTATGCGAGAGCAGATGATGAATCGTGATGCGGCGGGTCACCGATGCCGGTAGCCAGGTGTCGTCAATGTACTGGTCGACGGTATCCGTGAAGCTAAGAAGGCCGCGTTCCACCAGTTGGGCCACCGCCACTGCAGTAAACATTTTGTTAGCCGAACCAAGGTTGAATTTAGTGTCCGGATTGTTGGGCACGTCATACCGCTTGTTTGCGGCTCCGCATGCATATTCAAACAGCACTTCAGATCCGCGTGCGATAAGCACGGTTCCCGAGAACACTCCTGCGCGAGCGCCTCGATCGCATAGATCCTGGACTTGTCCCAAACAATCGGCCTGCGACCTGGCGATGCACTGCATCTCACTCGGGCCGACCTCAATCTCCAGAATCTTGCCGTCCTCAAACGGCTCAAAGCGCAAATGGAATTCATGTGTAGCGGAGTAAATGCGGTCCTCTACAACTACCGTCTGAGTGAAATCGCTCGTCTCTACCGGCTTGATCTCCCGCAGCGCGATGCCTTGCGATAAACGAGAGAAACAGACAAACCAGTCAGCATATTCGTCCATAGTCGTCGGACTGGAGGACGGCAGAGCCACATGGACGCGCAAAAAATCCAGCAAGGACTGACGACTGTTGGAGTTGATCGCCACCAACAGCCCCTTAATGCGTGCGTCGCCATCTAGCTGCGGTGCGGTACCACGGTTATGCATCGGGGAGCCGGTATCGGGCATAACAATCCTGTGCGTTGTTCGAACCGCGATGAATGGTTGCGTCGGCGCGTCAATGAGCCTCGCCTCAGCGTCAGAGGCGATACTCCCATACTGTACTGGCTATCCATCGAGGCGGAAAGCATGCGGCGGCGCGCGATGCTGACCGGATTGCAATGTAGGGCGTTGTAACCAAGGTCCGAAATTGGCCGACCTCTGCCTCACGGTGACCAACAAGAAATACTTCGTCTCGGGGCTAAATTCCTCTCGATTTCTTCCGATGACCAGATATCTCGCGGTCATCAGCGCCGCGAGTGACAGCGCCAAAAGCGCTTTGACCGGATGGAGAAATCATGGATGTAAGTCAGATGGCTGCACAGTTGAGCGACCTGCAATCGCAAGCGGCGGAAGCGGAACTGTTTCAGCGCGATGCGGAAAAAGCCGGAATGCTTCGCGCCGAAGCCCGTGGCATTGAAAAGCAACTCAAGGCTGCCGGTTACGACCTGCACTCGCTCGTGGCGCTGTGAGCATTACGCGAGCGCGAGCTAGCATCTAGGGCTCGCGAGAATTCCCGCATGTGTGCCCATCGGTGTCAACGATCTGAGACTCCGTGTTGAAGGTCCGTTCGTGGCCGAACGCGGGCCGACGACTGCCTCGGGTCGATCCACAGCGAACAATGGGCATCGACAAAAGCATTCACTCGGTTAGACGATCAACGTGTCCGGTTTGCTAAATCAGATTTTTCGGTCAATATCGCGATCTTCCTCGCCTCGTCCCCTAATGACATAACAGAGGACTCGCATGATCTCCCAAATATGTGCCGTCCTTGTGTATGTGCCAGACGTGCCGGCCGCATTGGACTGGTATCAGTCAGCTTTCCGAGGCGCTGAACTGCGCTTTCTTGACGAGTTCAATCTGACTTACCTCGAATTCAACGGTGTCAGACTCGAAATCGTTCCTGCGATGAGAAACTATCGGCGGGCTCAGCAGGCACGGTCGTCTATTGGAGTGTCGACGACTTCGACGAAGCACTGCAGCATTTTCTGCGTATTGGTGCCACGCTTTATCGCGGGCCAGGCCACGTGGAAGCTGGCAAGCAGATGTGCATGCTACGCGACCCTTGGGAGAATTGCATCGGGCTTTCGGCTAAGCCGAACAATTGTCGACGATCCAGCCCGCCAAGTCGAAGGTCCGCAGTTGGCCGAACCCTGTCCGATGTCCCGCACGCCTGAACTCGCAGGCCGTGCATCGCGCGTCGGACCGTAGCCGACCCTATGCCGTCCCTCAATCTCGCCGATACCGGACATTCAGCGCCTGACCAGAGGGAGCGATCATTTGCTCATCGGGCACAACCCTGGATAAACGTCATCAACTTCATGGGTGTCCCGGCTGAACATCGCCAAGACCCGCCGGGCGAGCGACGGTCGGGACGAACCATCCTCTCGTTTTTTGTAGCAACCCGTACATCAGCCCAAAGGGGAGAGTGCCTTTCAGGATCACAATGATCCACCAATCGAGCGTGGTTAACGGATTCTGCACATGAGGTAGGGGACCCGCGAAGAACAGTGCTTGCAGCGTCACCCAGACATTCATCGCCGTATGCGCGCCGATCGCAAGCTCAAGGCGCTGGTCGCGTAAGCTCAAGGCGGAAAATCCGAGCGAGCAAAGCATTATTAGCGCCTTCCCTTCTAAGTCATATTGCGAATGGTAAGCCGCAAATAGCACGGCAACCAACGCAACAACGGTAATCGTCGAGCGTATATAGTGCCCGAGGGTCTGCGTCAGCCACCCCCGGAAAACCAGTTCCTCTGCGAATGCAGCGAACGGGATGGCGAGTAGCATGCCTACCGATGCGACAATCTGGTGATTGTGATGCGGCCATTCGAAGTGACGGATTGGAGCACCCCAGACGCCAGCTCGCATCGAAAAGAAAAGCGAAATAGCCATCAGGCTGAGGGCATTGGCGGGGAGGTATAACACGGCGCCCAGAAAGCAACGTCGAATATCAAACGTCATGTCTGTAGAGATCAGCGATCGAAATGGACGGCTTAGGATTTTTTTGCATGCGAGCCAAAATCCGAAAATGCTGGCAGCGGCAGCCAGTGCATCGAAAAGGGCGATCATGTTCGCGGGATGTTTGGAAAAGGTTGGCGAAGCCACGTCGACTGAGCTAATCACGCAAATCGCGCTTATTACGAAAAGCACGATACTTATGAACGCAACTAGCAGGATCGTCAAAGCAACACTGCGCCAGTCGGTTCGCCCCATTCTGGCGAGATCGATGAAGGCGCGCGAAGAATTTTTCCCTGGTTTCATGAACACGGCTCAAATGAAACAAATTTGCTTTGTCGGGCAACACAACTCGATGCCGCATCCAGTGCGACAAGGACGAAGATTACGTCATCCAGGCGCGGGCCGTAGCGTCTTGGGCGCGTGCTGCCTGATGCGTTCGGCATAGGGCAGTTAAGTTTCGACGTCGACCTTGCGCAACCTGATCCATTCGCCTGCCACCTCCCCCATGTTCCTGGGTACTCCGCTTTTAATCCAGGCCATGAAAACTCGATCGAACCTGAACGTCTCACCACGCTCACTCGTCAGAAACCGACGAACGCTCTGGGTGTTCTTGTAAGTTTCGTCAACTTTGGTGGCCCGGTTAATCGGGCCTCGGTGCCAGTCAAATTTCATAGCGGCTCCCCGTCTTAAGAGTTACTGTGGAAGAGATCAGCTATTGTTAGCGATCTACGCCACAGCGTCGAGTGACCGAAATTGGCCGACTCCGGTCCGACATCGATCGGGCGGTGTGGGCCGCTGTTGATCGGCCCCGCATCGGGCACCTGTCGACCCTGAGCGGTCGATTAAATCGCTACAAAGCGGTCACTCGATCATGTCTCGGTTAAGACTAACCCGCACATACACATCGCATTTCCTGACCCTTGCAGCGTTGCGATCTACACAGTCGGTCTCGAGTCGGGCATCGTGGGTGATTCGAATGCATGGGGATATTCGTGACGAAACCAATCCTTCACCTGATCGTGGTTGAGCGCAAAGAATTCGCGCGATCGCGGTATCAAGACAAAACCAAAAGCGAGCAGACAAGTGGCAAGGCCGAAGCATGTATAGACGTTGCCCACCGCCCAATGCGTGAGCGCCGCGCCTGCGATCATCGGTCCAAGAATGCCCGCAATCTGCGTGGTCATCATGCTGGCAGCGAGAATGCGCACGCGGAAATTCTGCGGGATAGCCAATGAGCGGTGAGTCGCGCCAACGAGTCCCATAGATGCATTGGCGAAACCCACACAGGTGAAGGCCAATACGAGAACGATCGGTGAATGGGCCCAGCCCGAAGCAGCAAGAGCCAGCCCTTCGCACATAGCGGCTCCCACCCGGACGTTGAATCGGCCGAAACGACTGACTAGTGCATCAGAACCACGAAAGCTTCCGAGTAATAAACCTATGGATAAGGCCGCTTCGCAAACACCTAGCCAGAGACCCGACAGCCCAAGTGATTGCACTTTGAGCGGGATCAGCATGCCGACTGCGGGGCCTTGGAATATCCAGACGAGGAAGTTTACGAGTGTCCAGCCGCGCTCCAACGGGACGATCCATTTAGCGTGCAGTCCGGCGCGCAGGTCTTTCCACCAACGGGCCAAACCGCGATGGTGTTCGCGATGCAGAGATTGGGACGGGAGCTGCAAAGTCACGTAAGCAGCGACGCCGAGCAGTATGCCGTTCATCCAAAATGTTGCAGCGATTCCGCCCAAGGCCAGTGTCGCGCCAGCCAATGCTGGACCTAAAGCACGGCCAGCCGCTTGCGTCGATTTACGAAGACGAAGCGCTGCCGCTAAACGATTCGCCGGAACAAGTTCGGCCGAAATCGTGGAACTGGCCGGATCGATGAAAGCTTTCGCTATAACAGTGACCACGCCTATGCAGATGATGAGCATAAGTCGGTAGTCGGGCAGCGAGGCGAGCGTAGCGAGGGTAAAGGCGACGACCATCAGCGTGCATAGGCCCCATGCAATCTGCGGTCTCTTTGCGTAGCGATCCCCCAGTGGCGAAAGCAGTGGCATTGCAAAAATCGTGGTGATGGCAATGCTTACGCTGTAGATCGCCAAGTCATGCGCGCCACCCCGGTGAACGATCCACCAAGGGAGCGTGATATAGCCAACCATTTCTGCCAAGATCCTCATCAGATCGCTGAGAAGCAGACTGGCAAGAGGGACGCCGATTGAGTTTATGCGAGCTTTGGTTTCCCGAAACACCGTCTTCCCCCTGTTGAGTTCGATGATGCTACCTCAACATTTTTCTCGCCGTTCAGATGCACGTCTCCAAAGGCCGACGTTTCATTAGTGGACGCCATACAGGGCCGATTCGCGACTGGCGACGCTTCGGATAGCGATTGTCAGCAATTCACCGAGGTATGTCGAGTGTCCCTTCATGGCCGACTACGGTCGATTGGCGCTGCACGCTAGGGCCACACCCATGTCTGCAGCGCTCGCACCCGATTGGCAAAGAAGTGGCTACCAGCGATTCCGATCCGGCATGGCGTCGACCGCCAGCGCAATGCAGTCTTCGAAAGGCATTTCCTGATGTTCGCGAGGGGAGGGGACCTTCGGAAACTGCACAGCGCGCTCCCCGTCTATCTCCACCCAGCGGGCCAACTGCAGCAGCTTGCGATAGCGCGCGGCGTCTCTAAGCACCGTATCGATTGGCCACGAATCGAGCGTGACAACGGTGGCGTCGACAATGCGCTGGGCGAGCATCGCAAAGATGGGGCCACGCTCGGCCCAGTCCGTGTCGTTACGGGCAAGCATGCCGATAACGAGCTGCGCGTCAACGGCGCCGAGTTCCTTTTCAATCAGGTCGCGTATGTCGCCTGGGGTCACTTTCGGGCGGTTCACTCGCTGGTTCCAGATCTTGGCGACCCTGTCTCGAGCGGTGTTTTCATCGGCGCCGATGGGTTCCCAAGGGGTCGACATTCCGCAGCCAGAACAGTAGATGCACACCAGCTTTTCCGTCATTGGCGCACTTAATGGCCTTGCCAGAACATCACCGACCTTCGGCGGTCCGGAAAACCGCCCGAAGGCCGTAAAGTCGAACGCCGGATAGCCGTCCTGTTCAACTACGCGCTGAGAGCGACCAAGGGTCGGACGACCACTGCAGTGGTCGCATGGGTAAAGTTGCTCGATCATCTTCTCTCTCGGTTCTGTTACCTTTTTGCAAGCATTATTACCGCGTTGCGCGCCACCGCAAAGTAGGATTATCCGGGAGAAAGCTAACGATATCGAAGCTTTGGCATCACCTGAGAGGTTGGGGTTCCGCTGGAAACTCGTCGTAGATCTCGCCAGCGAGGAGTCGGCCGGTACGATCTTCCCGAGGCGGAACATGGGCATGCTGCCCACCACAAAGGCCCCGTGCAGGTCGCCCGCCGGTGTCATGAACGTCGTGTTTCGTGGGTGGACCGGACCATCGGCGTGTGGTCCCCACTCGCCGTGCTGCTTGAAAGGAAGTGGGACATGGGCAGCCTCGCATTGATCATGCAGCGCTCCTGGCCATTGCGGATGCGTCAGACGCGCGCCACGCCCACTCTCCCCGCCGCAGATAACCCGGTCTGGCAACAGACTGGGAGGAATCGTTCCCAGATCGCCAAGCATGGGTTCGACGCTCCAGAAGCGCAGGGCGACCGGGACAGCAAGCAGATTCGGCGCGTCGTGCAACATCTCTTCTCGATTGACAACTGTTGCACCCAGCCTGACGTTTTCCGGCACGTTCCCTGGAAACATTTTCGTCGAGCATCGGAGCGGCATTTCCAATGCGCTTCGTCAGTAATAGCCAGACGAGGTTTGGCGTCTGGCGGATGAGTCCTGCGAAGCGACCCCGCTGTTTCTCTGCCGCAGCATTGTCAAACGGGTCGCAGACGCTCGGAAACATCTTGAATCGTTGACGGGCCTTTGCTGAAGCAACTTCCCAGCGCAAAGGTTTCTCCCAATGGTCATCATATAGGTGCGACGTGGCGCGCCGGGACCCCAGTTTGCCCCATGTCGCAGCCAGCGGTTCATGCTTTCCGCGTAGCAGTGGTCGCACCCGGGCCCGGCCTTCTGGCACCCTTCCCAAGGCGACCACGTGCGAGTGCACCACTCGATTCTGGCGTGTTCGCCCATACGCGGCCTTTATGCGTCGAGGGTTTCGAGTGCTGCCTGCGGCGCGCAGACACTGAGACTGCGACGCGCACGATTCCCGATGCGGTCGAGCAATGCGAGAAAACGCACTTCGTCGTGACGGTCGACCGCTTCGCTTGCGAAGGCATAGCCAGCAGATTCGGGATGACCGTTACGCCTGAGCGTGGCCGACGTGGACTCGCAATCGGTCACCCAGAAATACCAGCGGCCGACGAAATGCCACCACTGTTGTGCACCGTCGAGTTCGGCCCACGTCGCGGAGAAGTCCTGAACCGAACCGATGCTGCCGAAGAACGCGCAACGCACGCCGACGTCGTCTGCGGCGGCAACGACGATCTGGCGGCCACCCGAAAGAGATTCCGGATCGCGACTTGAGCATCCAGGTGCCGGATAGCGACCAATCCAGTCGAGCGAGCGGGATTTCGCACGGACGAGAAAAAACGTCTTGCCTGGCATGTGATCTCCAGTGGGTGAGACGTGGGCGCCATTTCTCGCCCGATGAGTCCATCTTGCCGTGCCTATGGCGATGTCAAGCAAGGGTGGATCCTGCGCAGAGGCACCCACCATGGCGGCCGCGATAGCCTCCGCCAGGACCTTGCCGGACCGCGTGAGCTGGCCACCGACGTCCACCAACTCGTGGACGGCTGTCGCCTCGAGGTGATCGTCCAATACCTGCAGCGATGCAGCGGCGATCCCGAACCGCTTGCCTTCCTGCCATGCGTCGCCCAGCGCAATGGTGCCGGCGCTGTGTTCGTTCGGATACTCGCGGGAGAGCCATTCGCTGAACGCTAGCTGTTCGGCCTGGGACCAACGCTCTTCGTCACCGGTGTGGAGGCCCGGGCCCGGCACCTCGACGACGGCGCGATCGATATCCGCGAGTACGCCGATAAGCCTTTCACGTAAATCCAGGAGCCAGGAGCGGGTGTCGTTATGCCTGCCTGCTTCGACAAAAGGAGGTGTCGCCAGCTGCGTGGCTAGCGGTGCGCCCCAGTGCAGAAGTCGTGTTTCCAATCTATCGGGGCACCGGCGAAGTCAAGTTGCTGTCACGTGGACTGGAGAGGGGAGCCTGACAGTTGCAAGTGCTTCGCGGTCAACATTCCACTCGACCGCCTGAATACCGTTGCGTCTGCGCGCCGCGGCCTTTTCCAGCTTGCGTGCCTCGTATGCGGGCAGACCGTTCATCCCATAAACCTCAACGTGAACCGGCTGCGACGTATCCGTCAGGACGAAGTCCGGTAGGACTTCTTCATCGCCGCCCATGCGCAGCGGCTTAATGAACTCGCGCTGCTCGCGGGTGAGCCGGTTTGCCATCGCGACCTCGTGTATCGAGTCGCAGGGTATGAAGGCGGTCGAGCAAAGCATCACGCCCAGGTCCACCAGTTTCAAATGACGCTTCGGTGTGCGTTCAACGAGCAGCAATGCAATGACGCGCGCCGCGCGATCGCCGAGCGCTCTCCTTGCGTGAGCAAAGGTCTTCGCCGCATGTTCAATCAGCGCAGTATTCGCGAAGTACTTTTTTGGGCTTTGTCGCAGGCTTAGCGATTTGCCGTACTGCGTATCGGCAACTTCGCTTACTTCTCCGATGATCAGACCGCGTTGCACCTTTCCGTCTTCGTTGTTGAGGGTCGAGAGGAACGCATCGAATTCATCATTGATGGCTGCGCGTTCTGCTTCCTCGTAGCGTCGCATAACGTGCACCACCTGCTGTGCGTTGGTGCCGTTGATTACGCTCGTCTCGCCTTGGGCGGCAAGTAGCATCGCGTTGCAGACGCCCCAGTGACGTTGCTGGCTTCTGCCGTGCCAGCGGTTGAGGCCCGCGTTCATCCACAGTGTCTGGAGAAAGGCGAGGAGACTGGCGGCCCTGCGCGACGTGCGCGGCCCACCGGCGGGCTTCCCGGCTTGACGCGGGCCCGAAACGACATCACGTTGGGTCAGTGCGATATCGAGTTTGGCGTTAAGACCAACGGCCGATGCGACGATAGCAGCCTGGCTGTCGCCGCCCGAAGCCTTCAGAGCGTCGGCGTCCTTGGAACGGACACGAACTCCGATGCGTGTGGCCATCTTCCGGCCATCCGGCAAGATGCAATAGCCGCCCGTACCTGCGCACGACGAGTTGCCTCGGTGGCGTCACACAAAGACACAACGCGAACCCGGGGGTGATCTTTGCGCGTTCAAGGCGCGCGACATAGCGGGCAGGATTTTCCTGTGCATCCTCGAACTCGAACGCGCCACCGTCGAACGAAATTCTAGGCACGGATGTTGCCCTGCATAGAAAATTGCCGCGAAGGCGGCCATGCAGTTTATCAGCGGAAAACCAACTTCCAGTTCCGGCCGTCGTTTTCAATCCCTGCGGTTTGCGGTTCCGGTCCGAACGACGGCAACAGGTCTGCGACATTGCGGGTTTTGCCGATGTTCATGTTGTGGCCAACTTCTCCCTCTGGCCGATACTCCCTTCCCGTTGCCCTGTCGGTGAGAAACCACCGTCCAGTTGAAAGGCGCTTTACATGGCAGAACAGATAGCGGTGCTGCATCACGATCTTGTCGCGGGAATAGCGGCGCCTGTGTAGCTCAGCCGCAAGTTCTAAGAGCAGCCCGACGACGATGATCCCCAGCACGATGACCGCGACCGCCGCAGCGGCATACCACAAGGACCAGTGATGCGAGCGAACTATCGCGGAAACAATGCGCCAGGCAAACGCGAGCAGCGCCGCGATGGTGACGAGCGGGCCAATCAGCAGATCTAGAGACATGTGGAGGTCACGTGAAGAGGCGTCTGTTTGGGCGCGGATTCGTCGGCCGCTCTGTGGCGGCTAAAGCTCGACGGCGAGTCGCGCGCGTGCATCTCATTCTGGCTGTGTAACGCCATCGGGCCGCACCGAAAGCGCGCCTCAAATGGAGAGCTTTCGCGAGAACGCAGAGCGCACGATCTGTTACAAGTTCGTTTGAAAGCTATATGGTTTTCTGAAGCATTTCGACAAAGCGGCTATAACCGGTTACAGCCACTGCCTGATGACGGAAATCTGAGCGGGGTGTGAGATAGGCGCCATTGGCGTCAACGGGTAGATGCTTATCCCCAGGTTTGTACACAGAATCTGTGGATAACAATCACGCGACCTTGCGCGGCGCGAGAGTGGAAAGCGGCTATGAATCCGTACGCATTTGAGATCCTGCCTGCCCGAATGCCACGCTACGATGGGTCATCTTCCGCGCCACTGGCGCATCGACAACAGCCCTGCACGATGAGGGCTTTCTTTCACCCCGACGGGATCACTCCCGACCGGGGCGTGCTTCCCGTCTCCCTGAACGAGGAATGCACGCATGAATCGCCAACGCATGCGCCGTTTTGCACTGCAGGTCTACCACACGTCGTTTCTGTCTCATGATGCGCTCATTGGCGTCGTGAAGGCGAAGCGACGGTATTCGACCCACTACCGCGCGGCCGCCCTTCGCCACGTTGTGATGAACGCTCCGCTGTCGGTGACTGGTGGGCGTCCCGTCGCCGAACGTCGCCGTCTGGTGCGTCGCCATTACGGCGTCTAGCCAGTCAGTAACCCATACCTGATTTCTTCCTTCGGGGGCACGCCCCCAAGGGCGAGCCTCCATTTCCTATGTGGGGCTTCGATGTATAGCCAGTTCATCAATACGTTTATCGATGCGCAGACAGCAGCATGGCGGCAGTACAGCGCGGTGGCGGCTGCTGAGAAAAGTCTGTTCGGTGAGAGTCTCGCAACGGTGGTTCGTGTACCGACGACAAGCGAGATCACGGCCGAATTGCGCCGCGTGTACGGGGCGCTCGCCCTGCGCATGGTCGAGCGCGCCCGTAGCCAGTTCGCCAGCGGTAGCGCCCGGCCTGTAGTCAATCTGGCCAGCATGGAAGAGAAGGCAGATTTCGATATCGAGCAATCGCTTGCTCGTGGCGATGTCCCCGACTTTGACCGTTTGTGGCTCACGATGGAAGCGCAGTTGGGCATGATCGGCGCTCCCACAGGAGCAGGTCAATGAGCCGGAAAAGCGCTGAAAGGAGACTCGACGCCACGGCTGACGACCACCAGCGGGAGCTGGTGAAGTTGATCCGGTCGTTTTCTCATGGTCACCACCTTTACTCAGTCTTTTCGGACTTTGTCGAACTGAGTGCGATCGCGATCAGCAACAGTGTCGATCGCACGCAGTTCGAAGCGCGAGAAAAGCGTTATCTCGATATTGTCGGCAAGTACACGAAAGACGAGATCCAGCGCTTTCCAGAGATGCTCGGTTTGCTGACCTTGTCGTTCGAACTGCGTGTGCAGGTCACGCGCAAGGCGGGGGAGGTAGGCGCGTCAGCACATTCCGCAGGCCTTACCGATGTCCTGGGTCAGATCTACATGATGCTGGAGTTGGGCAACGACCGCGCCGGCCAGTTCTTCACGCCATATTCTGTGTCGCACATGATGGCGATGATGTCGGTTGGCGATGGGGGCGAAGAAGTGCGCAACGGTGGGTTCATGCGCGTCCAGGAGCCGGCATGCGGTGCCGGTGGAATGGTGATCGCAACCGCGCATGCCCTCGCTGACGCAGGTCGAAACTATCAGCAGGCGATGCACGCAACGTGCATCGACATTGACCCGTGTTGCGTTCACATGGCCTACGTGCAGTTGTCGCTTCTGCATATTCCAGCCATCGTAGTTCTTGGGAATGCGCTCTCGTTGGACGTGTGGGGTCTGTGGTACACGCCCGCTCATGTACTGGGCGGCTGGCGCTGGAAGCTGGAACGTCGCCTCGCCCAGCGAGCGGTGAGCCAACCCATTGCATCGGAGTCAGTCCAGGACGTGGAGGAAACGTCTGCTGACCCGGCTGTCGATGCTTGTGAGCCTTCGGGAGACGATGTGACAACCGTTCTCGGGCGTCCCCTGGTGCAGGCGGCACCGGCTGTCGTATCGCCGGCGGCGTCGTCGCTGCTGGATATGTTTGAAGAATCCGCGGCGGCATCGAACGCATCGGCAATGTTCACGAAGATCGAGCAGATGGCGTTTTTCTAGGGCCATGCTCCCACACCACTGCAACAAGCCCACCGGTGGGCTTTTTTTGTCATAAGCGCCCCGGATTTTTGCAGCTTCTCGTTCAACGTTCGGGTTTCGAGGCGGTACTGTTCCAGTATCACTCGCGTCGATGACGCATCGAAACCGCCGGACCTTTCCGGCAATCTGCCTTTCAACCCTATCGGGAATCTCTCCCGACAGGGGCAGGTTCCCTCTCTGGAGAACCTGTAATGCAACAACCTACCATTCCCCTGAAGCTCATCAAGCTCGGCCGCAATCCGCGAACCTACTTCGATACGAAAAAAATGGCGGAACTGACCGAGTCGATCAGAGAGCGTGGCGTTGACACTCCGGTAATCGTACGTCCGCTGGACGATGTCTATTTCGAAGTCATCGCCGGTGGTCGCCGCTATCGCGCTGCGATGGAGGCACACGGCGAGGATTATCCGATGCCGGTTTCCGTTCGCATCGTCGACGACGTGCAAGCGCGGATTATCGCGTTGACGGAAAACAGTCAGCGTGACGATCTTTCACCGTCTGAAGAAGCAATCGACGCAGCAGAAATGCTCGGGCTGCACGGTGGCGATCGCGACGTTGTCGCGAAAGTCCTCGGGTGGTCTCGCTCGACACTCGACAGCCGTCTCGCGCTCATGAACTGCTCACCGGCGGTTCTTGAATCGCTGAACACGCGGCAGATCAATCTCGGTCATGCCGAGCTGCTCGCCGCGCTCTCGAAAGAGAATCAGGACAAGGTGCTTCCCGTGATTGTTGCGGAGAAGCGCTCGGTCGCTGACGTCCGCAAACTGGTCGAAAGCGTTTCGTGTTCGCTCACGTCAGCGATCTTCGACAAGTCGGATTGCGCGGGCTGCCCGCACAACTCGTCCACGCAGGGCCAGATGTTCGGTGAAGCAATCGGCACCGGCAACTGCACGAACAGGACCTGTTTCAACGAGAAGACGGAAGGCGCGCTCGAAGCGACTGCCGGGACACTGCGTGAAGAGTTTCCGGTCGTGCGCATCGTGCGCGCCGGCGACAATCACACGCGCATCCAGCTCACCGTTGACGGCCCGCATGGCGTCGGTGTTGAGCAGCATAAGGCCTGTCACTCGTGCCAGAACTTCGGCGTCGCCGTGAGCGGCTTGCCCGACTCGTTGGGCAAGGTCTATCGCGGTCAGTGCTTCGATACCGTCTGCAACATGAAGAAGGTCGCGGAGCGCCTCCAGGCCGAAAAAGCCGCAACGGCACCTGCCAGGACGGTCGCTTCCTCAGCGTCCGCAGGTAAGGCGGCTGGCAAGCCAGCGTCGACCGCTGCGGGACAGACCGGGGGAACCAACCCGTCGGTCACGGTCGTCGCTGAATCCGAGAAGATCAAAACCTATCGCGTCGCACTTTGGCGCAAGGCACTTCGCAAGGACATCGGAGGGAATCACGATCTCGCGCGCCAGTACCTGATCGCAATTGTGCTTTCAGGTCACGCGCGACAGATCAACGACACGACGTTCCGCGGCATGTGGGAGCGCCTGACTGAAGAAAAGGCGCCCGTTAGCGATGTGGCCAAGGCTGCAGCCGCTGTGCAGGCCACCAGTGCGGACGTGCAGTCGAACCTGATGCTCGCCATGCTGTTTTCGGCCATCGAAGGCATCGACGTCAGCTATCTGACGCAACTGTGCAAACACCACAAACTCGACCTGAAAAAGCACTGGAAGCTCTCAAAGGACTTTCTGGAGCTGATAACCAAGTCGGAAATGATGGTGATCGCCGACGAGCTGGGCCTGCGGGCCGCGCTCGGCGACGATTTCAAAAAGGTCTTCGGAAAATCGAAGCCGGAAGTGATCGAGGCACTGCTCGCGGTCGATGGATTCGACTACGAGGGCAAGCTGCCGAAGGTCCTGAAGTTCTGATACACGGCGGGCCTGTGGTCCTGCCTTCTTCCATTTATTCACGCCGCCACCGCGCGGCGTTTCTTTTTTTCTCAGGAGTTTCCATGTTCAAGGCAATTGAAGCGCTGGTCCGCTCGGCGGGCAAGCTGTCTCTGACGTTGAAGATCGACGGCGACAAGATGGTCGTCGCGTTGGTGCCGCAGGGTGACTCGAAAGAGGCCGTTCTGCGTCAGCCGTTGATTCTGACGGCGACGCCGGCGGAGCTTGACGAAGGCTTTGTCGCAGCGGTCGAGAGCTACTCGAGCGCGCACAGTTCGCTGGTTGAGCAGGTCGCAGCAACGACCGCGATCCTGCAGGCAGCGGAAAAGACTCAGGTGACCAAGGCCCAGACCTCCCTCGCAAAGGGTGGAAAGGGCACTGCGAAGCCGCAGGCAACGGCGTCAGAGGAAGGTGAACGCGAGGATGACGACGAGTCGGGCGAAAGCCCCGCCACGTCGCCAGCACCGTCACAGCCCGCCGTTGAAGCGAAGCCTGCCGGTACCGATCTGTTTGCCCTGATTAGCTGAGGTTCCCATGTCCATTTCCATCACGACCCTGCTGCGCGAGTTTGTCTACAACGGCGTCAGCTTTGTTGATCCCGGTCCGACCTTCTCCCCGGATGAGGTACGCGATCTTTACTCGGCGCAATACCCGGAACTGACCACGGCTGCAATAGATGGTCCGGAGATCACTGCCGAAACGGCCCGCTACACGTTCAGGCGTGCGGCTGGTGCAAAGGGCTGCGATGCGTAAGCGCGCACTCATGCAATGCATCGCCGATGAGGCGACGCAGACGTTGACGGAGCAGCCCGAAAGGGCGGTTTTTTTTCATGACAAGGAGATCGAGCAATGCTCTTTGATCCTCGGGCAACTGATCCAGAAGTCGCTTCATACGGGACGCAATGGCAACCGGCGCGTTATGCCGCTGCCAGACGTGGATCTGCCAATGGTTTTCTGACGCTTCCTGATGTCGCTGCTGACATTCCGGGGCAGGCGAAGCTGACGCGGCGAACCGACGTGGCGATGGCACAGCTCGTCGGCAGACATTTCGACGCCGGGTATCTCAGGGCGGCCAACGTGTCTCAATTTACCGGTGCCGGCGATGCGCTCGCGCAGGCATTGTTTGCGTGGGTCGCCCGGCAATGTGGGGCATTCAAACGCCTGAGCTTCTACCCGGTGCTCTTCGATGCGCCTGCTGTGCAGGAGCAGATCATGTATCAGACCGATGCCGCCGACTTCGAGGTGACCTCGCCGCTGTATCTGGGCATCGAGACAGCCGAAGACTTTGTATACGTCATCGAGGAACGGGCGATCGCATTGCGCAAGGCCCATCCACGGCTACTCGCAACTGCGCTGATCCTGATCAACCGGGCGGCGTTTCGCACGCTGACCATCCGGACGCCCGATGACTTCATCGCATTGTTTTCCCAGTGGCATTGGGACGGCGATCCGTGGTGCACCGATGATGAGGCAGTTGATCATCTGAAAGATCGCTTCGGTGACGAGCCGAACGACTACGAGCACTTTCTTCCGTCCGTTGTTCGGGACGCGCTGTGTCCTCCGAGCATGGAAATCGGCCGTTACGACATTCGACGGCATCAGTGGCGCCCGTTCCCGGGCCTCGGTATCACGGCACTGCGTCGCATCGGCTGGACGCAAACGGGTTGGGTACACCGGTTGTGTGCGGAGCTCGAGCAGCTTGCGCTGCTTCTGGCCAGTGCCGGCAAACGGCACTTGTTCGACTGGTCATTCCGGCCGGAAACGATCTATGCGGCGGCATCCATTGCCGCGAACGACGACCCGCACGTGACGGATGTGCTGGATACGCACTACGAGTACTTCAACAACGGCGGCGATGGATCCCTGTTCCACGGATTCATGGCTCTTGCCTATTCTCCCGCCGACATCCGCAAGCAGTACGCGGACCTGTCGTTGGGCTTTTCCATTCTTCGTCAGGTCGATCGCGTTGTCGCGCTTATTTCCTACGATCCCCAGGACCGTTCCCGATGAAACACGTTCATCTTTCAATTGGCCACACCGAAGAGATATTGGCGACGGCGGCGATTCTTCTTTACTCAAAGGTGGGTGGCAATCCGGTGTACGCGACGGTTCATCCCGTCGAGGACAACGGGAAGCGCTTAGTTATCGGTGCTGGTCGGCCGGTCGAGCGCAAGGCCCTGTTCGCAGCAATGGACGCGCTTGCCGAGCGCTGTGCAATCGGTGGCCAGTTTCTTCCTGAAACGGTTCTGTCGGTTGATCAGACTGCTATCACCTGGTGGTGCCGGCCTGCAATGCGTCGCGTCTTTTTTGACTGTGTGGAGCTGGGCCGCGTCAGTGCCGTTGTGCCGCATCCGGGCCTTGTCTTTCAGGCGCGAAGCACGGGGTTTTACGTATTCGCACTGGACACAGCCTCGCGGCCGACACCTGAGACGGCGCTGTACGAGCCGCCTTATTTCAACACGTGGGACCGGGGCAGCATCTGCATCGGTTCTGCCCGCGTTCCTGACCGCATCGACGTCGCGTCGATGAGTGGCTGGGAAAGCGGATTTTTCGAATCCGCGTTCACGCACCCCAATGCGGGTGACAAGCACGTCAATCACCCCCGAGGCGAGTACGCGTTCTGGAAGGAGATGCTGGCCGGCAAGTACGGCGAGCAATTTCCCCTGGAATGCCTCGTACCCATGAACCGCAGTCTCGGCGATCTGATCGCGGGACGTTAAGGAAACTGCAAATGAATGTTCTTGATATGACGTTGCAACAGTCGTTTCCGACAGTGATGGTCCCGCGCAAGGAGCCGGTTGCAGAAATGCACGCGGCTGGAGAGCGTTTGTTGATGGCTGAGAACGGCGTATTTCTTGAGATCCGTCGCAACTGGATCAGCCTGGTCCGACAGATCGCACAGTTTCACGTGCGCACCGCCGTGCCCTATGGCCGGGTGGTTGAGTCAACCCGTCTGACGGTTTTTGATCGCATTCCTGTCGATCTGATTGGCCAGTTTGCGTCGATGGCACGGCAGGCCTGTCCGAAGGAAACCGGTGCGTGGATAGTCTAGAGTTCTACGACGCAGGCGTTCCGTCTCGCACCTGTCGGAATCATCACGCACGGCAGCGGCTCGTTGAAGTATGAACCGCCGGCGCTTGCCGGTGATGAAGAGCTGGTGATGGATTGCCATTCGCATGGGAGGCATCCGGCGTACTTCTCGTCCACCGACAATCAGGACGACCGGCACGACGTGAAGATGGCGTTGGTCATTGGCAACTGTGACCGCTCGAATCCGAGCGTCGCGGCGCGTCTGTGCGCCAAAGGCCTGTTTGAGGAAACGAAGCGCGTGCCTCAAGCCTGGTATCAGGCAGTCTGGGCGGCGGAGGCGAAATGAACGAAACCATTGTTCACAAGCTTCCCGAGCACATGGTGCTCAGACCATGGCGCGTGATCGTGGTAGGGGCGGGCGGTACCGGCAGTGCTGTATTGCCGGCTCTCGCCCGCTTGCACCACGCGATGATCGAGCTGGGTCATCCGGGCGGCATTGAGTGCACTGTCTATGACGATGATGTTGTCAGTCAGACGAACGTGGGGCGCCAGGGGTTTTACCCCAACGATGTCGGCAGCTTCAAGGCCCCGTTGATCGTCAAGCGGTTGAACATGCTCATGGGCACCAACTGGCGGGCGATCACGCAGCGTCTTAACGGCCGCACGGCACTGTTCAACGTCGACCTTATTATCGGCTGTGTTGACACTCGCGCGGCGCGCAAGGCGATCGTCGATGCAATCGGGAGTGGCAGCACGTACTACCTCGATTGCGGAAATGACACTGACCGCGGGCAGGTCATCCTCGGGCAGATGATGCCCCCGGGGTCCCGCCGCAAGAGTCGCGAGAGGTTGCCTCACGTCGCCGATCTGTTCCCGGATCTCGTTGACCCGTCGCTCGACGCGGCTGACGAGACGCCGTCCTGTTCCATGGCCGATGCCATGCGCAAGCAGTCATTGGTTATCAACTCTGCCATTTCGGTGCAGGCGTTCAATCTGCTCTGGACGCTATACCGGACTGGCACGCTGAAGTATTCGGGCGTGTTCGTGAATCTCACTACGGGACGAACGAACCCGATTCCGATTGACCCTGCTGCATGGAAGCGCTTCGGATACGAAGCGCCACCACCAAAAGAAAAGAAGACTCGCAAGAGTCGGAAATCCACGGCTGCAGCATGACCGCGCCGCTTCCTATACCAGGGAGCGGCGTTTTTCTTTGCCGAACTGAAATCGGTTCGCCGTGTTTCTTTATCCAACGCCGCCCCTCAACCGGGCGGCTTTTTTTCGTCCGGACGCCACCTCTTTCTCAGTCCGCATTGGGGCCGACTAACACTCTTGCAACGAGCTTCCCGAAGTCGCCGGCCGCAACGGCATCGCCAGACGTCAGCACGTCGTCACCCGGCGGTATGGTGATTTCCAGCAAACGCGCGTCGATCAGCTGCGCAGGCCATCGGGCTGCAAGCCCAATGTCCGCAAGTGTTTCTTCCAGGATATCGCGCATTAGCTGGCGGGTCAGCAGCGCACCGCACGCGCGGTGCCGCTCGGCAATGACGCGCACTACGCGCTCGACATCGGCCCGGAAAACGGCGTGGCCGCGCCGGATGGCAAGTTCCTCTTCGGTGATCATGCTGATGAATGGTTCAGACTGTGGGATGGGAATTGTAATCCGGTCGCATGACCTGGCTCGAAACCGGACTGCGTTGGGGGCTCGCGGGAAACACGTAGCAATTCCGCGAGCATTCCAGCTAAGTTACCGCGGCATCGTCAGTAGACTTTCCCTATTCCCTGCGCCTCAGGCGCATCGACCCACGCTCACCGGCTCCGCTAGTGTGCCGATTTTCTCAGCCGATTCATGATCGGCCCTATCTCAGGCAGATCACCCTCTGCTTTATTACCCTGTTGGGAGCCTTTTCCCAACGGGAAACGGCTCCCTATTTTTTTTGGAGTCGTCCCATGGCCAAGTCCGCTATCGTCAAGGTTTCAGAGTTGAACGGCTTTAAAGCCAATCAACGTGTTTTCGCGCAGGACGTCGAAGCAAGTCCTCCGCAACGTTACCCTGGCGCAATCAGTTGCGTCTGGAGTAACGGGTGGGCAGACATCAAGTGGGATTTCGATCTGCCCTTCGAAGCCGAAAGGCATCTCGTTCGCAGCGGTAGAGTCGAGCTACATCACCTAGTGCGCCAACCGACGTAACGACTTCACCGCCTGTCATTTCAACCCTGTTGGGAGCCATCTCCCAACAGGGGATGGCTCCCATTTTTATTCGGAGCTGTTCCATGTCTTTCTTCAACAAAGTTGGCAAGTCGTTTTACCGTAAGCTTGTGTCGATTACGCTGGCGATGGCGTTGATCAGTGTCGTGCTAGTCATTGGCGCTTGCCTGTTGGCCATAACGTCAACTAGCCAGCGGCCGCTTGCTGCCTACGTACTTGATATCGGATTTTTGTGCATGTTGTCGCCTTTGGTCGCTGTGATCTGCGCCATCGTGCGCGGCTCCTTTAGCGGGGTGCGGGAAGTTTTCAACCGCCGATTCGCTTTCAACGGCCCGCGTTTCTAACCTGGCCCATCTTTCCTTTCCCATCGGGGCAACCACCCCGATGGGATGGTTGCCTCGTTCATCTGAGGCCATCGTGATCCGTATCATCACCCTCGTTGTTCTGTTTTCCATGCTCGCCGGTTGCGCGGGCTACACCGACTTCGGCTCGCCCGACGTCTACCAGCGCGCGGACTCTTAGCACGCTGGCAGTCTGGAGGAAGCCACCGTTGTTCGGGTTCGTCGCGTCACGATCCAGACCTTCGGGGATGGCTCAGGTGCGACCAGTCTTATCACTGCGGGCGTGAGCGCTTTCCTCGGCTCGCGTGTCATCGGAAATGGCAGTGGTCGCTATGTCGCGGCTGCCGTCGCCGGTGCAGGCTCGGGCTTTATCGCACAGCACGTAAGCGCAGCACTCTCGCGGACCGCCGGTCTCGAGATTGTCCTGCGCAAGGCCAAGGGCGCAATGCTCGTGGTCAACCAACCCGACGATCACTTTTTCTCTCCCGGCGATCCGGTGCTCCTCGTGGACACGAACTCGGGCCTTCGCGTCACCCACTGACGCTTTCCAGCCCGGCGCAAGCCGGAATCCTCCATGCATGAGGACGCGTGTCCGTTCCGGACCTCCTCGCCATTTTCTTTTTGTGAGCCGTTATGTTGAAAATTCCGAAGGTGTTTTACGCCGACCGGCGCTCCGCCAGCGCGGCGGCCGACGCTGCTGTCATTGATCACACGACGCGCATGCTGCGTCGTGTTGCAAGCGATTTTCGTCTGCGCGCAGGCGAACACGAGATCGTGACCGAACCGGCCCGCCGCGGTCGAGCTTGTCGCGTCACGCTGCGTACCGCGGCAGTCATCCTGGGAGTGGCCGTTCCATCCACACTTCAGGCTGTTGCCGTGACCCTCCGCGCGCGTCGCGGCCGTTCCGACATATCGGGTGGCCGTGACAACGCAGTGACGCTCGCGCAGCCTGGATCGCGCGATGGCTATAACTCACTGCTGAGCGGGCTGCGGCTCGCCGCAGGCGTGGATAGCGACTGCCGCTAGGAGCCGCCATGGAAATCGTCGATGTGTTTGTCGAGTATCCGAGTGGCATGAGCATCTTTGATTCCGCGACGTATTCGCGCGGCTTCAATCAGGTCCGTGTCTCCGAACGTCTTGCTGCGGTGTTACGGGAGCTTGGCGTTACCGAAGCGCCGCCCGAGGTCACGGCAACGATAGATGGCGTACCAGTCGTCCTTCAGCAGTGTACCGAGGGGTGCTTTTCGGTCGAATTCGCGACGGATGAGCAGCCGAAACAAGGTCCTGGCTTCCTGCTGAGACGGATCGGCCATGAATGGACGGAGGATCAGCGGCAGCAGTTTGGGCGATATGCCCACACGTTGTCCGCAGCATCGATCGTCGGTGCGGTTGGCTACTGGCACTCTACGCAAGTCTGGACGGCAACAGCCGTGTTCAACATTGCCATGCTGGTTGTCTTCTTCGTGATACTATTTTTAACAGGCATGGATTCCATGAACGGAGAATGAACATGGGTTTCGGACTTTTTGTTCTGGCGATCGGCGTGGTCGTTTGCGGGTATGGTAGCTATATGAGCAACCTCGGTCGCAAGGCTGATCGCGAACGCCGTCATACTCGCGTTTCGCGCTAGCTGAAAGTATGGGCTTCAGTTTCTTCGCGTTGGGCGTCGCAATTGCGCTGTCCGCTCTCGGGCTGGTTATGGACCACAATGGTCGCAAAGCCGATCGCGCCCGTCGCAGGATTTCGTAGCATGTAACCTGCACGGCCGGTCAAAAAACTGGCACTCTGACATTGAGCCGCACCTTCGGGTGCGGCTTTTTCGTTGTGTACCGAGCATGTCCAATAGCTCGGGGGTGAGGCGTGAGCGTGTGGCCCAGGAGTGTGATCAGTCCATGCGTGATCTGCTGGCAAAGCAATGGCGCTGTGCACGTGCGCAATACTTCGCGTGTTCTGTCGAGGTACGCCCGATCGTGACCGATGAATGGCGACGCTGGCGTAGTCCTGCACGGCCTGGTTATTTTGTGTACGTACTCCAAAAGCATAACGGCGTAGCTGAGCAGAAAGCCGGCCAGCGCGAAGCGGAGCGCGCCGCGCTCCATGTCCGTATCGAGCGGACCTGTCCGCGCAGGCCGTACTGCTGCAGCTGTAACAGGCGCAGCACCTTGACCCCGCCGACGCGATTGCGTCGGCTTTTTTTTCCTGTGATTTTGCGAAGCTGGAGTTAAGCTGGATTGAAATCGCAACCTTTCCAGTAAACGCAGCGAACGGGACACCCTAGACTGGTGGTTATCACCCGCGTCCCTGACGCATCGACCCGCCAGCTTCTGGCAAATCATTTGCCCCGTTGGGACCACGTCCCCCGGGCGTCGTTCAATTGGGCATCCCGCAGTGAGGAACCCATGAACCACTCCACTCCCGCTGACGCCAGTGCTGTTTCGATTGCACGTATCGAAGCCGCGATCAACCTCTGGCGCGCAGCACAGTCGGCCGTGCCCGAATCGGGCGAAATACTCGTTCTCGATGCAGAGAGCCGGTGTCTTGCCGATCTTTACGGCCTCGTGATTTACAACGGATGGACGAGTATCCCGCTGGCTGCGCTGTCGCAGAGCCAGCAGGACGCCCTGTCCGTTGCCGAGGCATAAGCCTCTACCTTTTTCCAGCGTCGAACGACGCATCGAACCGCCGGCTTCCGGCACTCAACCTTTCCCGCGGGGACACGTCCCTGTGGGATGTCCTTGCGGGTTTTCCTTTGCGAGAACCCCGTGAATGCATCCGTAAAAGCCACTGCGGCTATTTCCGCCATTCAGGCACCTGCCAACCAGGTCGTAGCATCGCAGCTGACCGAACTGCTAACCGCGTATGTTCCGGCACGTTTGCCGGTGCTCATTACCGGCCGCCCGGGTATTGGCAAGAGCGACATCGTGGAACAGGTTGCGCGAGCAACCGGCCACGAACTGCTCATCAGCCATCCGGTGGTGGAAGACCCGACAGATTCAAAGGGTCTGCCATTCCCGTCGCCCGACGGCCGCACGGCCTCCCACCTACCGTTCGGTGACCTTGAACGGGCGGTGCACAGCGCCTTGCCTCTGATCTGGTTTCTTGATGATCTCGGACAGGCCTCTCCGGCTGTTCAGGCCGCGAAGATGCAACTGTTGCTTGCGCGGCGAATCGGCAACCACGTGTTGCCTGATCACGTCACCTTCGTTGCGGCCACCAACCGGCGCACCGACAACGCGGGGGTAACGGGGATTCTGGATCCCGTCATCTCGCGGTTTGCAACCGTTGTTCAGCTGATCCCGACGATTCAGGACTGGTCGGCGTGGGCAGTACGTAACAACGTTCCGCCTGAGCTGATCGCGTTCCTGCGCTTCCGGCCAGATCTGCTGTCTGTCCAGAAAACCAGCCGGGACATTGAGAACTCGCCAAGCCCGCGCAGCTGGGGCTTTGTGGGCAAGACAATGAACGTGGTGCCGAAGTCTCTCGAACTGACCTCCTATGCAGGCTCGGTAGGAGAGGGCGCCGCGACCGAGCTGCTCGGCTTCCTCGGCATCTACCGGGAGTTGCCGTCGCCAGACGCAATCCTGCTGTCTCCCGACACCGCTCTCATCCCGGAGACGCCCGCAGCGCTCTTTGCGACAACGACGGCGTTGGCTGCACATGCGACCGAAGGCAACTTCGACCGCGTGCTGACCTACAACGACCGACTGATTGACGCGGGACACCGCGAATTCGGCGCGCTCCTCGCGCGTGACGCCATCCGGCGCACGCCGACCCTGCAGAACACGCACGCATTCATCCGTGCGCAAACCGGCCCCTCGGCGAAATCATCCGGGGCTGACCGGTAGGTCTTTACCGCTTCATCGCTGTTTTTCTTCGCCACGGCCCGCTTGCGCGCGCCGTGGCTTTTTTCTTTCCGCTGCATCCATTCATTTTTCTGTCTGGAGTTTTTCCATGAACATTACCGATATCAAATCGAAAGTCATGCTCGCGTCCGTCACCATCTCCACGTGGCAGGCTCGCTGCTTTGACGAAAAGGCGACTGAAGAAGTCGAGAAGTCGCATGAGACCAAGGGAATTGGCCGCTTCAACAAGCGTCTGATGCCCGAGCATGCGCCGAGCTACAAGGAAGTGGTGTCGATCGGCAATCGCATCCGCTCGTACTACTACGACCATTCGCTGAAGTACGACCAACTGGGTGTGCGCCTGCTGCCGACGATGATCTACATGGATTTCGCCGACCAGATGCGCAAGCTGAAGGACGAGTTCGATCTGGCAGTGTCGGTCTTCCTGACCGACTATCTGGACCTGAAGGAAAAGGCGCGCGCGGAACTGAACGGCCTGTTCAATGAGGCGGACTATCCGAGCCTCGCGCAGATGTCCGGGAAGTTCGGCATCAAGATGGCCGTGCTGCCGTTTCCGGACGCAAGCCAGTTTGGTATCGATCTGCCTGACGACATTCTCGCCGGTCTGCGTTCCGAGATTGACCAGCACGTGGTGGCCTCGATTTCTACGGCAAATAGCGATCTCGTTGGCCGTCTCTACGAGGCCACATCGAAGCTGGCTGACCGGCTGTATGCGGTCGGTAACGTGCGGCTCGATGTCACCAACCAGGTGCGCGAACTGTGCGAGTTGCTGCCGAAGCTGAATTTCAGCAACGACCCGAAGCTCACGCACATTCTCGACCAGGCCAAAAAGCACCTTGCGGTTCATACCGGTGCGGATCTGAAAGAGTCGCGTGTGCTGCGCTCGCAGGTCGCGTCCAAGGCGCAGGAAATCGAAGGGCTGATGGCGGCGTTCATGGGCGGTACACCGGAGCCGATGATCGAACAGGCGCCAGTGTTGCAGGAACAGACACCGCTTCTGCGACTCGTCGCGTGAGGTGGCCATGGATCCGCGTATCTCGAAGCAGCGTACTTCGCTTGTGCTGGACCAGCCGTTTTTTGGCGCGCTGGCTCTGCGTCTGAAGGTGGTCGAGGATCCGTCCTGCAAGACGTTCTGGACGGACTCGGTATCGATCGGCTACAACCCGGCGTACCTCGCGGGCCTGAACGACCTGGAAACGCGAGGCGTGCTGGCGCATGAAGTCCTGCACGTGGCCAACGGCCACTGCTGGCGCCAGAGCGATCGCGATCCCGATCTTTGGAATGACGCGTGCGACCACGCGATCAATCCGATTATCGTCGACGCCGGCATGCTGCTGCCGAAGGGTGCCCTGATGGACGTGCGCTTTCGTGGCAAGTCGGCCGAGGAGATCTACGGCATCCTTGTGCATGAGAAGCGGCAAAAGCAGAAGCAACAGCAGCAGGGGAAAGGGCAACGGGATGGTGGCAAACCGGGAGGGCAGTCTGACCAGCAGGCAGGCGATCCGACCGGGGGCAGCAGCCCGCCGCAATCCGCGAACGGCGCGAACACACCGTCCGCAGGCTCTGATCCGGCTGCATCTGCGAACGCCAATGCTGATCCCGCTCCCTCTTGTGGCGAGATCCGTCAGTACGTAGCCGACGACCGCGCGAAGCAGGAAGCGGAATGGAAGGTTGCCGTGCATCAGGCCGCGAAAGCGGCCCAGATGCGCGGTGGCATGCCAGGCGGTCTGCAGGGGATGATCGCGCAGGCGGTCGAGCCTGCTGTCGACTGGCGGCCGATCCTGCATCGCTTTGCGCAGGATTTGTCGCCGACGGATTACAGCTTCGCGATCCCGAACCGTCGCTATCTGCATATGCGCCTGTACCTGCCATCGCTGCACGAACCGGCGGTTGGCGACGCGGTGTTCGTGCGCGACTCGAGTGGTTCGGTCTGGGATGAGACGCAGGCGCAGTTCGCAGCGGAAATCCTCGCCGTGAACGATGCAGTGCGTCCGCGCCGGTTGATCGTGATGGACTGCGATACGCGGGTCACGCAGATCCAGACCTTCGAGCGCGGTGAAGCCGTCGACCTGCAGCCCGTTCTTGGTGGTGGCGGAACATCGTTCCTCGATCCGTTCAGGCGACTCGCGGACGACGGTATCCACCCTGCGTTCCTGGTCTATCTGACCGACATGGACGGCCGGTTTCCCGATGAGGGACCGTCATATCCGGTGCTGTGGGCATCAACAACGCCGCTGCGGCGCGCCAGACAGGCGCCGTTCGGCGAGGTGGTTGAAGTGATCTGTTAGTGGGCAGACTGTTCGCCCGTTCTCTTAACCCACGCCCGGCTATTGCCGGGCTTTTTTTTGGCCAAGAAAAAGCCCGCGCAGTGGCGGGCTGAATCCATATCGGAGGAGACATGGAGGAGACGCACTAAGTATAAACCCTTAACCGATTTTGGCAAGTGCGTCGTGGCGGTGTCGGGTGCCACAGAAAGTGAAAAGTGTGCCAGATAAGTGAAAAAGCGCTGCCGACGATAGTGAAAAATCCCGCAGCTGCTGAAAGACAGTAAGACAAACGCCCGGACATCCGGGCATTCTCTTTTTGGTCGGTAGTCCTGAACGTGCTGGGGTTGCGCCGGCCGAAATCGACCCGGAACTGCCGTTCGCCTATCTCGACATCGGAAATTCAGAACGTCGGGACAGGCTGGTCTCACTCCATAGCATCGTTCACGTACCACGGCGCGAGATCAAGGATCAGCCCGTGGTGATCCCGGCCTAGCCGATTTCCACCTCGTCCAGTTTCTTTGCGCGGTAGACGATGAAAGAGATGACCCAAGCCGCTGCGAAAATCCCGATGATGCCGTAGCCGAGCAGGCCGAAATTATTGTTGAGGTCGCTGATACGGTCCCAGAACCATCCTTGCAGATTCAGCTCTCCTGCGATCAGCCCCAGTGTTTCGATCCCGCCAATCAGGATCGCCACGACGGCGGAGACGATGGTGATGGTGAGGTTGTAATAGAGTTTGCGGATCGGCTTCACGAAGGCCCAGCCGTAGGCACCGAGCATGAGGATGCCGTCGGTCGTGTCGATCAGCGACATGCCGGCAGAGAACAGTGCCGGAAAAGCAAGGATGGACCAGATCGGCAATCCCTTGCTGGCCTCTGCTGCGGCGACGCTCAGCAGGCTCACTTCCGTCACTGTGTCGAATCCCAGTCCGAACAGAAAACCTACCGGCAGCATCTGCCAGCTCTGACCGATTAACCGGAAGAGCGGCTTCAGTATCCGGGCGATGAATCCCCGGTTGCAAGCAGGATGTTGAAGCTGTCATCGTCGTAAGCACCGCCGCCCCGCACACGGCGGTAAGTCTTATAAACGTCCCGGGCGACCACGAGATTCAGGGCTGCCATCAACAGCAGGAAAGTGCCTGACACAAGCGTGCCAATAATGCCCGCGATGTTATTGAAGGATTCAAAGCCACTCTGCAGGCTCATCACCGTGATGGCAATGATGACCGTGCCGATGAGCAGCACCAGAGAGTGACCGATGGAAAAGAAGAAACCAACACCTACAGGGTGCTTGCCTTCCTGCATTAACTTGCGCGTAACATTGTCGATAGCGGCGATATGATCTGCATCCACCGCGTGGCGCAGACCAAAGCCATAGGCCAGCAAAGCGGTGCCGAGCAGTACCGGGCGACTATGGAAAGCAATGAGCGCCCAGGCCCAGGCGCCAAGGTTGACGGCGATGAGAAAGACGTAAATGCCGATGACCTTGCCTCTCACATCGGCGGAACTGTCGTTGAAAACGTGTTTTAAAGCTCTGAGCATGGTTTTGCCTCCAAATGGCGTTCGTCTCAGCAAACCGGCTCAGGCAGCAGAACCTGAACCTTCACCGGGGCACCCCGCCCGATGCGTATGCGTCGACGCCGTTTGATGGCAGGTCTCCTGGCTGGCGGGTCGACGCCCATTGCCGGCCTTCCCGGTTTCCCAGTGGCCCTTCTGGCATGGACTCGCCGCTCACAGTTGCGGGGGCAGCCGCAGACTCGAGGCGCGAAAGCCTCCACTGCGTTCCCTTTTGATCCCGTCGCCGGGAACCATCAGCGCGCAAGCGTAATGGGCCGTGCTATGAGAGGTCAATCGTTTAGCCCGGCAGCGCGGCAAAAAGACGGCGTAACGCGCTCCGATCCCTGCTATCGAGGACGATCGAAAGCTTCTGAAAGGGAATTGACGGTTGAGTGATCGGCGCACTCGCATCTGATAGCGCTCCTGGTTTGGTCGATTGGCAACGATCTGGGTCACGCTGCCGAACGACTGCTTGTAGCCGCACGCAGCCTTCGCAACCGGCGCAGCGCGGGCCGCTCTCACACACTCCGGCAAATCCAGCGAATTCGCGTCACAAATCCGGCGAGTCCACTTTACTCGGTTCCGCGTTATCTAGCGCGTGACCGAATTTGTTGTCAAGTTCTTGATTTTTGTTGGCACCCAGTCCAACGAATTCCGTTCCCCTGCACTGTGTCGGTAAACCGAATTCGTTGGAGACTCGAAACGGAATTGACTGGACTTCCCGGAATCGGCCGTCGTAGGGTCTTCTACTTGCGGCGAGCCGAAGCGCGGACGGTACCCGGTTCGGGCGGCCAATCGCCGAACGGCGGGAGAGCTGCAGGGAAACGGATTAAACTGGACAGCCGGGAAAGAGTGCGGATGCAAACGAATGCCGTGCCGCGGCGAAGGGATACCCGCCGTGCGGCCGCTCCAAAATAAACCCGTTGATGCCATAGCGAGAGCCAGCAGTCATGCAGCGCTGGCTGTACCTGATCGTTGCACTGAGGCCCCGTGCGTGCCGGCCACATCCAAGTATCGCCCCGATACGGTCATGTTGATGCGAAACGATAACTCTAGCTGTCACTTCGGCCGAAAAAAAGTGATGCTGAACGAGCGCTTTCCTATGAATACGTTAGCGTTAGCCGCCTAAACCTTGACAATTTCGCTAGGCCTGTATGAGTTGTCGCCAGCCATTCGTTTCTGATGGAATGAGCGGCGACCTTGAGCGTAGCGCGTCCCGCAACTATAAACGGGGAACCGATTCGCTGCCGTTTAGCGCGTCCAATAGGCGTTGGACATCCACTGGCTTGGTGAAATGAACGTCGAAGCCTGCTAACCTCGCTTCGCTTTTATCCTGCTCCAGGCCCCACCCAGTGAGCGCAACAAGCAGCAGCTTTTGCCCTGACCGCGTTTTACGGATGTTTCGCGCGACTTCGTAGCCGTCCATTCCGGGTAAGCCGATGTCCAGGACAACCGCGTCGGGATAAAACTCGCCGAGTAACTGTATGGCGCGTAAGCCATTCTCAGCGACCTGCGTTGCGTGACCTTCCATTTCAAGCAACATGGCGAGGCTAGCCGCGGCGTCCTCGTTATCGTCAACGACAAGCACTCGCTTAGATTCGCCCTTTGTCGGCACAGGAGCGGGTTCGTTGCTTGGTGGATTTTCCGAATCGAGCAATGCCGGCAGTCTCACGGTGAACTCACTTCCCGATCCGATACCCGCACTTTTGGCCGTGACGGTGCCGCCGTGCAAGTCAACCAAGGTCCGCACGAGCGACAGGCCAATGCCAAGACCGCCCTGAGAAAAGTCTTTTCCCTTGGACAACTGAGAAAACGTCCGGAATAGTTTCGGAAGATCGTCGGCTGAGATGCCGATGCCGGAATCCCGCACGGATACCACCGCATACCCCTGGTCTTGCTTGCCGGTGAGACGCAATGTGCCGCCACGCGGGGTGTATTTGGCCGCGTTAATGAGCAGGTTCGATAACACTTGCGAGAGTCTGGTCGGGTCAGCGTCGAGGAAAACCGGCGTGCTCGGATATTCGATGGTCAGTTGGTGGGAAGCGGCATCCACAGTCGCCTGCGACGTCTCGACCGCCGTTCGCATCAGCGCCGATAAATCGACGCGTGTCTTTCTAAGTTCGATCTTTCCTTCATTGATACGGGACACTTCCAGCAGGTCATCCACCAGATGTGCCAAGTGCCCCAACTGCCTGTTCAGAACGTCATGGGACCACTGCACCTGTGGGTCGGAGAATTCTTTAAGTCTCAGCAGATCGAGCACCATCCTCATCGGCGCGAGGGGATTGCGTAGCTCATGCGCAAGCGTTGCCAAAAATTCATCTTTGCGTCGGTCCGCCAGCTGCAGGGCGTGTTGAGCGTCGCGTTTTGCTTCGAGTGCCGCCTCGGCATTTTTTCGAGCGAGCAACAGCTCGCGCTCATAGGCGTGGCGGTCCTTCACCACAACAAAGGAAAAATCGTCGAAGATCTCGTCGCGATACACCCGTCGCGACGCGTTGATAAGCATCGGGATCAGCGTCTCGTCGCGGTGCTTGATATCCAGCTTGACTTCGGCCACCGAGCGCTGCATTTGAAGCAAGGGCGACCAATGTGTTTGCTGAAAGACTTTGCCGCCGATAGTCAGGAAGTCCTGCAACCGGCGCACTTCAACGAGCGCGCTTGCCTCATATCCGACCCACCGGCAAAAGGTGGCATTGACGCGCACGATCGTCCCGTTGCCGAGCGTCGTCATCAATCCGCACGAGGCGAGGTCATAGGCTTCTGCGACCGGGGGCAGTTCCCGATTGGGGACGCCCATCGCTATAACGACAGGCCTCGTAAGAAGGCCTCCGTCGCGTCAATGCTGGCACCTGGTGCGCTCAGATGCGGACAGTGCCCGACATTTTCCACAATACTGAGAACGCTTTGCGGGATATTCCGATGCATATATTCCCCCACAGATAGTGGCGCGAGCAGATCCTCGTTTGATTGCAAAATCAACGTTGGGGTGGTCACACGCGATAATTCGGCCCGGTGGTCCGCCAGGAAGGTGACACGGGCAAAATGCTTCGCGATGTCGGGATTGGTCCGGCAAAAGCTGTTGGTCAGTTCGTCACTGAGTTCCGGCTGCTCCGGGGCTCCCATAATGGCTGGCGCCATCGTGCTTGACCAGCCGAGGTAGTTGCTTTCCAGGGTTTCGAGCAATCCATCGATATCGCTTCGCGAAAAGCCGCCGACATAATCTCCGTCGTTGATGAAAGATGGCGAAGGACCCACCATGACATTAGCCGCAAACTTGTCCGGTGCTTCCAACGCGGCGAGCATGCCGATCATCGCACTCACCGAGTGGCCCATATAGATCACAGGGCCTGATGCAAGCTCGTCCACGATTTCGAGCACGTCCGTGGCATATCCATGAAGGGAGCCGTATTTGTCGTAATCGTAAGCGGAAAGATCGGAGCGCCCGCTGCCCACCAGATCAAAAAGAACCGTTTGATAGCGGTCCTGGAAGCGCGGCGCAACGTAGCGCCACATGCTTTGGTCACATCCGAAACCGTGTGCAAAAACCATCGTGAGGGGTCCGTCGCCGCTGGCTTGGACGTTGTTGCGAATTCGCACGGACATGGCCACCTCGGAAATTTTCGTATCGATATTGTTCCACATCTGCAAGGTAATTTTTTACCTAACTATGACCGCGCCAATCAAGAATTACAATGCTGATAGGAAACGCATGGATTTTTTGGACAGCCGGGGAGGGTTGCGGACGCAAACGAATGCCGCGGCGAAGGGGATACCCGCCGTGCGGCCGCTGAAAGATCGTTCCGGGGGAATTGAGAGGCTCTTGGCGACCCGAAGCAGTCACATGCTTGCAGTGAAAGCGGAGAACCGGAACTTCCGCACACGAGCGGTTTTTGTCCGTTAGGCGAACGAGAAGAATGACCACTCCAAGACTTTGCCGCGTCGTAGTATCAACAGCGGTTACTCCATGCTCGCGAACGACGCATACAAAGCACGCCGACGGCCGATCGGTGGACCTGTCGCCCGGACGTTACTGACGACGGGGCAGGCGGACAACGAACACCGTTTCTGTCTCGTCAGAGCGCGCTTCGATTCCGCCTCCGTGTGCCTCGGCAATCGCTCGCACGATATACAGTCCGAGCCCGAGGCTGCTGTCGTCATTTCTTTCCAGATGGTGCGGCCCACGCTGGAGCGGATCAAAGATGCGGTCGAGAGTTGAGCGATCAATGGCGGCCCCGCTGTTTCTCACCTCCAGACGGACTTCGCTTTCCTGACCGGTCACCGTCACACGCACCGGCACGTCTGGCGCTCCATATTTGATCGCGTTCAGAACCAGGTTGCCAAGTAACTGCTGCATGCGCCGGCCGTCCCAAACACCGTGGCAGTCGCCAATTACGTCCAGATCGACACCGTGGTCCGGGTGCACCGCCCGCACCAGGTCCAGTCCATCGGCAAGCTGCTTTGCAAGGTCTCCCTCGATCGGTGCGATCTTGATGCCCAAACCTAGCCGGGTTCGATTGAAATCAACCATATCGTCCAGCAGCGCCTGCATCTGAGCGCCGCTTCTGATCAAACGGGACGCGGCGTCCGACACTTTGTCGCCGGCATTCAGCGCCGCAAGGTACGAAGCTGTCATCAGGATGGTCTGGAGCGGACTGCGCATGTCGTGCCCCAGCATTCCGAGCAACAAGTTACGGGCCTGCTCCACGTGTGCACTGAAAAAGCCGACCGATTCGGTGATGGCCTGGTCAATGGCCTCGTTGAAGCGGATGATGTCGTCCAGATGGGGGGCGTCGGGCTGACACTCATCCAGCCATAGGCGAAGTACGCTGGCGCGCAGGGCGCGGTACTCGGCAGCGAGCTGGTTGATGTCAAAGCCGCCCCGCGCGCGCAACAGGGCATGGGTTTGTGCGGCGGTCTGAGGGGCTTCGGCCAGCTTGGGCGTTTGCCCGATAGATTTCTCGAACTGGGCGTCGCGGGTCTGAGATGTCGACAGGTCTTTTGCCACTGCCTCCAGAATCTGTTGAGCATGGTTGCGCAGGGCTAGTGATTGCATGTTTGCTGCTGCCGGCAACAACGTGCCGGCGAACGTCTCCCATTGCGCCAGAATGGTTTCCATGTCACGTAGAATGAAGTCAGCCAGTCGCATGTCTGCCCCGAGGGATGGAAACAGTGGATTTGACCCATTTTTGCGGAATCCAGTGCTATAAGCAAACCAATGGCATCATCCCGCTGGGTCCGGTAATTGCTGCTCTTAGTGGGTTGAGTTCGCAACTGGAGAATCCGATAGCGGACGTCCGCAGCGCGCCTTCTCGTTGTGGACGTCCGCTATCGGACACAAGATCGAACGGCCGTAAGTGGCCGGTTCGGTGGCCGCGGCAAGCTGGCCGGCGGCTTGCGACCGGCTATCGAATCAGTCGCCGATGAGAACACGGAGTTTTCGGTGCCACTTTTACCGAAAAATCGCCTTAAATTCGACGACCCATTTTTCAGTAATTGTGTCACCCGACAGGCGGATTCGCCATCAGGCCCGTTTTCTCGCCATCAATGCTGGCGGTTCGCCCGCCCGAAAGCGCTCCAAGCGATCGCTTGCTTCCGCTACCACCCGAAGCGGCGCCTGTCGCAACTGTCCATCGTAGGTCGAGACGATGACGGCAAACCGGTCCACCGCATCGTCGTCCAGGCTCCATTCACCCGTGCCGCGTCCCCGGTCGAACGCGGCCGAAACGTCGGCCTCGGCCTGCCGCATCTGCTCGAACGTCGCCTCGCCGTAGCCGGCTTCCGCGAGAAACCCGGTGAGGATCATGGCCTGAGTGAGGGTCTGCGCCGCGTGAACGTTGCCGCTTCCCCGGCGCATCGCATCGAGCGCGATATGCACGCGCAGCGCGAGATCGTCGCAGGTCGCCAGCGGCATGGGCAGCAGCAGGGTGCGGTTTTCTCGTGCTCGTGCAGCCTGTGGGCTTTGCCGGAACGGGATTGGTTTTGCCATCGGTCAATTGCGGTAGTGGTGGTGTGTGGTGATCGTGCGGGCTATATCGGCGCGCGGCGACGCTTTATCAAGTTGATTCTTGGCCCCGCTGCCGGCGAGCCTGCACGAACGCTTCGACATAGCGTAGCGCCTGCTGACATTCGTCAAGTGTCAGGTCGTGGATCGAGGCGGGCGGGGGATCGAAACCCAGTTCAGTCGCGACCCAGCGCAACGCCTTGGCGCGCGCCGAAAAGGGATTGACGGCATCGCGGCGCACCTTGGCTGCGATCAACGGCTCCAGCGCATCGTGCAACTGGCTTTTCGCTTCACGCAATGCGGCATCGGCAAGCCGGCCAAGCGGCACATTGCGTGTGCTGCGCGAGTGGACGCCAATCCACGCCTGACATGCCGTGCAGATCCAGATGGGGCCGTGATCTTCCCGATAGGGATACGGTTCGTCCCCAGCACGGGCGAGCGCGGCGTTCTGGCCGCAGTAACTGCAGATGGGTTGAGGGAGCGCCTTCACTGGCCGACCTACGCGCATACGTTATTCCGTCAGGTTGCAACACTCAAAAGCTACACGATTTTCTGGAGCTTTCGGAAAACAGGCTGTAACCGGTTATAGCCACCCCTGACTGCTCTGCTGCCCATGTCGTCATCGTCGCTCGACAACGGGCCACGCGCGTCGTCGAAAGCTGCCCGAATTAGCGTCGCTTTCGCTCGTCGCGCGCACCGGACAGCCGGAACAATAACTGCATGCCCGACGCTGCCGAAAACTCCCTGCTCAAGCTGCGCCCTCTCGAAGAGAGCGCGGTCAAAATGTTCTTTGAATCCGTGCGACCGCTGCGCGAATACTTCGAAGCGCCCGACGTGGCCGAAATCATGGTCAATGATTTTCGGAACGTGTTCATCGAAAGCCGCGGCAAGATGCATCGCCTGGACCTCGAACTGAACCAGTCCACGCTCAACGGCGCGATCCTGTCGCTCGCGACCTCGGTAGAGAAGTCGGCGCGCGCGGGCACTGCCCAGGGGATCATCAACGCGGGGCATTCAAACTTGCGTATCGCGGCCGTCATGCGGCCGACTGCGATCGACGGACACGCCATGTCGATCCGCAAACACCGCGACAGCACGCTTTCATTCGCCGACTACGTGTCGATGGGTGCCTTCTCCAGGGTCAACGTGCTTGACGAGAGTGCGCGAGATATAGAGTTCGCACAGGGGATCGAGAACGACGGAGTTGCCGAGGCATTGCGCAAACTCATCGTTGCCCGAAAGAACATCCTGGTTGCAGGTGGTACCTCGACCGGCAAGACGACGTTTCTGAACGCTTGCGTCGCGGAGATTCCGCACGAGGACCGCGTGATCTCCATCGAGGACACGATGGAACTGAAGCTTCAGGTGCCCAACCGCGTGCGCTTTCTTTCCAACGAGGAAAAGGGAGTTTCGACCCGCCTGCTGGTAGCGCTCTGCCTGCGCTTCAGACCCGACCGGATCATCGTAGGCGAAGTGCGCGGGGGCGAAGCCTATGACTTCATCCAGGCATTGAACACGGGCCACGACGGGGGCCTCGGGACCGTCCACTCGAACGACGCACGCGGCGCGCTGGATCGTCTCGAGAGTCTCGCGATGCTTGGCGTTCCCTCCGGCACCCGGTGGGATCTCGCCGATCTGCGCAAGAACATTGCGAGCTGCTTTCACTACGTCGTGCATCTGCGTCGCACCGGCGAGCTTCGCCACGTTTCGGAAATCCTTGAAATCAAGGGTTTCCGTGACGGGGACTACATCCTCAAACGCGTCTTTTAACCACTGGAGCACCCATTGAAGTCCACTCTCAAAAACCTGTCCGTCAGACGGCATACGCGGGCGCGCAACGCCGCGAAGTTCCTCTTCGGGCGTAAAGAAATCCGTTCGACGCTCGTCGCCGTTACGCTTGCATCGGTCGCACCAATGGCATCGGCGGTCGATATGTCCGACCTTGGCTCGGCCACCGGGATCGTCTGTCTCATCTCCGCCTACATCAGCGGTCCGTGGCTTTACGCGATCGGCGTTGTGCTGATCATCGTCGGTGCGGTGGCAATCGGTAATTCGGAGAGCACCATCGGCAAGATGATTTCCACGGTCTTTGTTGGTCTTGGTCTTGCGTCTGTTGCCATTCCGATCGTCAAGAATCACCTGATGATCAACTACACCTGCTCGTAAGTCATCAACCCTCTGACGGTGCCATCAACCCGTGCGTGAACCCAGGAAAGTCAGTCGCTCGCTATCGCAGCCCCGTCAGATGGGTGGTGCCGATCGCAGCCTTGCCATCGCCAATGGAACCATCACGCTGCTGCTCTGCTACAGCAGCATGACGCCCGCATTTCTCCCCGTGGGCATCGGACTCCACTGGCTGCTGCGCTGGAAGAGTACAAAGGATCCGTGGTGGCGGGAGGTTTCGAAGGTCTACAACCGCTACGCCGATATCTACGAACCGGGCCCGTCGACGCGCTTTGCGGCCCGGTTCAAACGACCCTACGGATTTGATCAGGACCTGCCATGCTGAAGTGGAAACTGTCCCGCCGGCCGATCCAGGAGATTGCGCCGTGGGCAACGATGGTCACACCGGAGCTTGTTCTGGACAAGGACGGTTCGTTGCTGACCGTCTTCACGTTCGAAGGCGTGGACGCGGATTCCCCGAATGCGGCCGATATCTCGGCGGCGCGCGATAACCTCGATCACGCCTGCAAGAATTTCGATCACCGGATCACCGCGTGGTGGCGTCTGTCACACCGCCGCGTGCGCAGCAGCATCGACGGAGGGTTCACGGCGCCCGTCGACGAGCGGATAGACCGTATTAACCAGCAGGTCGCGACGAGCGGCAGGTACTTTCGCAACTCGCATTCGCTCGCGCTCGCCTACACGCCAGAAACGGGAATCAACAAGGTCTTCGAAAAGGTCGCGTATCACATGACGGTGGGCGGGAAATCCGTCCTCGTTGCGATCTATGAAACCATCAAGGACCAGATACTCGCCCGCAGCGCGTTCGCCTTCGATGTGCAGAAGCTGACGGCTGACATCAAGCGGTTCGAATCGGTTCTCGACGCATTCAAGGGCGGTGTTACGCGCCTGAAGGCGAAGCGTCTGGAACTGCAGCGCGCACTCGCGTTCCTGCATCAGAGCGCCAATCCGTCGGTGCCGCCGCGGCGGGTCCGGTATCCCGTGACGATGCTCGATACGCACCTCACAGAGTCGTACATGACTGTCGGCGCGGAGCACCTGCTATTCGAATCAGCCCACGGCAACCGTTACGCAAAGATCATCGGCGTGAAAGAGTGGATGGGCTTCCAGGCGGCGGCGCTCGACGTCCTCGCCGAAGTGGACGCGGAACTCGACATCTGTGTGATGTTCCGGTTCCTCGACCGCAACAAGGCGACCAGCTACATCGAGAAGATCCGGAAGTTCTACAAGGTCGCCGCCTTCAACCCTGTCGCGATGCTCAAGGCTTACTTCACGAAGGAAGACCCGAAGAATGACGAAGGGCGCGAGCAGCTGGCCAAGGAAGCTGAAAAGGCGCTGGCGAAGCTGGTTGCGGACGGCCAGCAGTACGGCTTCGCGAATATCTCCATTGTTGTCTACGGCGCTACCGCCCAGGAATGTGATGACGCGACCAGTGAGGTTATCGGTCTGATTGGGAATGCCGGGTTTGGCGTCATCCTGGAGCGCGACAACCTGGCGGCCTCCTGGGCGTCCACGCTACCGGGGCGCTGGGACCAGCAAAAGCGTCTGCAATTTGTGGAAACGCCGGCCGTATCCGATATCGCTCCGCTACGCAGCGTGGCTGAAGGCTCCGACGTCAACGAATGGCTGACTCAGCAGTCGGGCCGCAAAACCGGGCCTCTTAGCCTCTTGCCCACGCGGTACAAAACGCTGCAGCGGGTCACCCTCCATCAGCCGGGCGGCAAGTCGCACGCCATGGTGATCGGTCCGATCGGCGCCGGCAAGACGATCATGCTGAATTTCCTGATGTCGCAGTCGGGGCGGTACGGTGCGCGCCGGATCAAGTTCGACAAGAACCGGTCCACGCGAATTCCGACGGTGCTGTCCAACGGCAAGTTTGTTGACGTGACGGGCCGGTTCGCAGCGGCCACTCATGTCAACCCGTTGTCGCTCCTGCATGACAGGCGGCACTTTGCATACGTTGCCCAGTGGGTGCAGATGGCCATTGAGGATGACGACTTCAGCTGCTCGCCGCAGCAACAGACCCTGCTTTTCGAGGCGGTCGAGACGCTGGGTACCGGCTACGGCGCTGAATTCTGGACGCTTTCCAACCTGAACACGTTGCTGCCCGTTGAGCTGCGCGAGCGCTTCGGACTCTGGACGAAGGGCGGCAAGCACGGACACTTCTTCGACCACGCCGAAGACGCGTTTTCGCTCACCGACGACATCGCCATCGAGATGGGCGACCTGTTCGAAAACTATCCGGTCGCAGCGGCCCTGTTCATGGACTATGCCTTTTACCGGATAGCCCAATGGCTTGACGGCACGCGCTACACAATCATTGAGGTCGAAGAATGCGGCTTCTTCTTCCAGTATGAACGCTTCTACAAGCGCCTCGAAATCTGGATTGTCACCATCCGCGGACTTAACGGAACCGTGGTCCTGGCGACCCAGTCGCTGGGCCAGTTGGCACGCGTCAAGAATTTCGAAATTCTGAAAGACAACATTCCGAATTTCTTCTATCTGCCCAACCGCGACGCACGCAACAACCTCGCGCTTTACTGCGACGTAATCGGGCTCACACGCGATCAGGTCAACATGATTTCCGACGCGGTACCGAATCGCGACTACCTATGGGTGTCGCCGGACCATTGCCGCATGCTGCAGGCGTCCTTTCCGAAGGAAACGCTTGCGATGTTACGCGCAGACGGGCGCGCGCAGGCGGTGCTCGACAAGCATTTCGCGTCAGGCCGCACAGACTGGCGCGAGGGTTATATCAACGAAATCATGACGGCCGACTGATGAGGGCAACGATGAAAATGAAGTGCTTGCGTATCGCGACGCTCGTCGCCATGGTCACGCTAACGACTCAATCCACCTATGCCTGGGACGTCGTGTTCGATCCGTCGAACTACGCACAGAACGTGGTCACTGCGGCAAAGGCGGTGAAAGGTGAGATTTACCAGGATACGAACCTCGTCTATCAGTATCAGATGGAGGCGAACCAGCTCTTGCAGTCGACTGTTCTTAATCCGACGGCGATGAAGGCACAGCTTAGCGAGATCAGCGGCGACATCGCCCAGATCAACCAGTACAGGGACACGCTCACGCAACTGTACGGCAGTCTCCAGCAGGGAAGTGCATGGCTCGGGCAGGCACAGACGTTGATATCTTCCTCGGGAAAGTCGCCGACACAGTGGTATTCGGACATGAACGCGTTGTACAACCAGGGGAATTCGGTCGCAACCAATCTGTTCCAGACGGGCAATAACGTCTTCAGCCATTCGCAGCAACTGGCGCAACGCCGCGCTGAGTTGCAGGCGCAGCTTGCGCTGACACCGACCGCCCAGGCCACGGCGACGCTCACCACGCACTATCTGGACATCGTGTCGAGCCAGAACGCTGATCTGATCCAGATGACCGCCGCGAGACAGCAGGCCGATGCCCAGGACCGGTCGCTCGCGAACAGCCAGCAACAGGCAAAGATGCAGGCGATGCAGAGTTTCACGACCCAGCAGGATGTCGAGCGCGCCCAGTTCAACGCGCTGCCTTCAAACTGAAAACCAGCATGACAACCCCATCCAGATTCATACGCACTGCAGTCGCACTGCTGGCCATCCTGTTTGTCGTGGTCTCGCCCGGAATCGCCCTTGCACAAACCAGTGCCTCCGGTGCCCTGCCAGCAGGGACCCCAGCAGGCACTCCAAATCCGCCAACGACGACTCCGACAGGAACAACAGGTGCTTCGTACACCCCGGGGGAAATCGGCACCGGCAATACGAAGGCGCTGTCCGCGATCAGCTCGCTCTTTAACGCCGTTATTGCGACTGCAGTAGACGCGAGCAAGCTTGTGAAGCCCGAGGCTGACAAACTGGCTGGCGGCCTGGCAGTGATTACGCTGGTGCTTGCCTTCGCCAGGTATGCCGCGACGCCCCACCCCACGATGGCATGGCTCGGCGTGTTCGAGGACCTCGGGATGCTGGGTATTTTTGCCTCGATTTATGTTGGCTACGCGACGTTCGCGCCCGGCTTCTACGGCTGGTTCGGAACGCTCGCCAACGATATCGCCGGCGCGGATGTCGCAAACGGCGCAAGCGGGCTCGGGGCAGCAGCGAGTGACATCTACAACGCCATTGTGAAGTCCCTGGACGGCGCGGCCTGGTACGAATATATCAAGGCGTTGCTGATGATCGGTCCACTGGCGCTTGCTTATCTGGTTCTGAGCTTGACGGCGCTGGTGTTCGAGTATTTCTCCAACATCGGCCAGCTACAGGCGGCCGCCGGGATCGTAATGGGGCAGATTGCGGTCGCACTGGGTTTCTCACCCTTCACCCGGGGTTATTTCAAGTCGTGGCTTGACTTCATGGTCAGCGCGAGCATGTACACGGTCGTGGCCGCGATCCTCACGAAGCTGGTATCCGGATCGCTTTTGAAGGCGATCGTGGCAGCAAGAGGAATCGGCCTCTCCACGCCCGTGGGCGCGACCTACGTTATGGATCTGTCGATCTTCGTGTTCCTGCTCTCATTTGAAATTCCGAAGATCGCCGGGATGTTCGGTGGTGGCGCCAATGCTTCCGGTTCGGCCCTTGGAAAGGTGGCGAAGGTCGCAAGCGGGGGGCTGCTGTGAGTGGCGTAAGCCTGCATAAGCCGCTGCCTGCTGCGGAGCTGCTCGCGCAGACGCAGAACCAGCGGCGCATTGACCTGATCCGTCAGTGCGCGAACGAGGCACGTGAGAGCGAATTCGAGCGCAGGTGGCTGGCGGTGCTGGAGCGCTGCGCGCAGTGGTTTTCGACCGTTCCGCTAAACGCGGATCTCTATCGCGAACCTGGCGGGGCGTTTCGCTTCACGGTGGAGACGGCGTTTTATGCGATGCGCCTTGCCGGCGGCCAGAAGTTTGGCGCGACCCTGTCCTCCGAGCAGCGGCGGCGGATCGAACCGCAATACAACCATGCAGTTTTTCTGGCCGCGGTGTGCTCGGGTCTGGACGAACCGTACCGACACTTCGCAATCGTTCGCGAGCGCGATCAGGCCGAGTGGAATCCGTCGGCGCATGGCGGTGCGTCCGCATGGCTGGGAGGGTCACCGTACTTCGTACGTCGGCGCGCCGCACCTTTGACAATCGAGCGCATGAGAACGGCGATGCTCGCGCAGATGCTGATAGGACAGGAATTGCTGGTTGGCCTTGATGCGGCCGTGCTCTCGGAGATGCTTGGCGCGATCAACCCCAGTCGACGGCCAGACGGCGTGGAGTCGCTCATCCATAAAGTGGTGCGGCATGCCATCGAGGTGGCGGCAGATTTTGACCGCAAGGCGCAACGACAGGCGTTTGAGCCCGTCGCGTTTTCGGTGCCGTCCGCGGTTAATGTCGCGGCCGCCGTGCAGCCAGTAACGGCGCCTACTGCACCCACAACGGCTCCCGCCGGCGCAAGCGTAGCGCCGACAGTCGCGGCGGCTACGCCGGCGGACCCAACCATCGCAGGGCCTCCCGCGAGCACGGCGCAGACCTCGCCCAGTTCGCCGCCCGTAGCAGATGGAACCGTATCGGAGGGGACAGACGGTTCCGGTCCGGGGAAACCGGTCGGAGACGTCGAAGGGACACCTCGCGTGCCCATCGTCGCACCGGATGCGGCGCAAGCCGCACCGGGCGTCGATCAACTTGGCCTGCCGTTTCTTTCCGACGATCCGGCCAAGCTCGCCGCGGCACGACCGCCCTCAATGAATCCTGCTGATGTTCCAACCGCCGCACGCGAACGGCAGGCCGATTCCGACGATTTCGCCACGGTGCTAAAGGACGTACCAAACATGATCCGTGAACTGTTCCGGTTGCTGCGCGAGGATGTAACGGCCGGGAAAGCCGCAGTCAGGTGGGATGACACGGGGCTGGTGGTGTCCAAGCGCCTCGTTGGCTCTTACGGCGTCGCGAGTGACACGCTCGTTGAGCACCTTCGCAAGCGCAGTCTGCTGGTTTCGAACGGCAACGGTGAAATCGTTTTTGGGCCGCGCGCCGGTGAACTCATTCTCGCCAGGGGTGGCTCATGAACAGCTATATCAATCACTTCCGGCCGATCTTCGAGGTTCGCGCCGCCACGTTCTGGCTCGTCGCAATTGCCATATTGCCGTTCTCGGGCATGCCATACTGGTGGGCGTTTGTCCTCGTCGCGCTGCTCGCATTGTTACTGCGCAGCACCCAGGTATGGCGGGCGCTCAAGTTTCGCATGGCCATTTCCACCAAGTGGCTGACAACGCTAGACGTGCAAAAGCTCCTGTCGATCCAGCAGCGCATGCGCACCGAAGTCAACTCGATGTATCTTGGCATCGGCTATGAGTGGACGCAGAAGCACTGCCAGATTGCGCACGACATCATGCGCATGCCGTCGACGGACATTCCCGGCATGCCGAAATGGCTTTCGAAAACCCGGACCGGGCGCAAGCTCGAAGACGCGATCGAATCCATTTTCGCGCCCAAGGACAGCATCCGCGATCGCATGCCGCAGGGCTCGTGCTGGCTTCACGGACTGGAGCCGAAAAAGGGACTCGTCCCGTTTCACTACAAGGCGATGGGCGGCCATACGCTTGTGGGGGGTACGACCGGCGCCGGCAAGACCCGCACCTATGAGGTGATCTCCACCCAGGTGATCCATCTCGGGGACGTGCTGATCATCGTCGATCCGAAAAACGATGCCGAGTGGAAGCGCCGCGTCGAAAAGGAGTGCGCCCGCGCTGGCCGCAAGTTCCTCTACTTCAATCAGGCCAAGCCTTCCGAGTCGATCCGCCTGAACCCGATCGAGAACTGGTCGCAGCCCTCGGAAATTCCGAGCCGTATCGCGCAACTGATGGAGGAGGGGCCGTTTCGCGATTTCGCGTTCCTGTTCATCGACCGCGCCGTGAAGGGCGAACTGTATATCGGCGACAAGCCGACGTTGCGTTCGATCCTGAAATACGCGCAGTCAGGCATCACCACGCTGCTGGACAAGGCTCTCGACCGCTATTTCCGGCTGAACGGCCTTGAGGACTGGGAAACACAGGTTGCAACCGAGCTGACGAAGTTGGGCCAGAAGCCGGGTGCTTCGCGCGTCGACGGGATGGTGGCGCTCTATAACTCACGCTTTGCCGTGTTCGACAAGGGACACGAAACAATCGACGGCCTGATCGCGACGCACGTGCACGACCGCGAGCACTACATGCGCATCATCGCGTCGGCGCTGCCGCTGTTGCAGATGCTGGCCACCGGCGAGACTGGCCTGATGCTGGCGCCCAAGGTAGACGACTTCGAAGACGAGCGCGGGATCTGGGACATCGACAAGATCATCAAGCAGAAGGCCGTCCTGTACATGGGCCTCGATTCGTTGTCGAACAGCATCGTGCAGAAAGCGATCGCCTCGATGATCCTGGCCGACGTCGCCGCGGTGTGTGGCTCGATTTATAACTTCTACGACGCACCACCTGAAGTGGTGCTGATCATTGATGAGATTGCCGAAGCGATCAACGAGCAGGTGATCCAGGTGCTCAACAAGGGACGCGGAGCCGGCTTCAAGGCATTCGTCGCTTTCCAGGCACGTGCCGACCTCGAGGCGCGGCTTGGAAATGCCGCAAAAATGCTGCAGGTTTTGGGCAATCTGAACAACCAGGTCGTCTTACGCTTGGAGGACAGTGACACGGCAAAGTGGTTCTCCGAAAAGGTAGGGGAGACCGCGATCCGAAACCTCGTGACGAGCAGTTCAACGAGTACTGGTAGCGAGGCGCACATAGGCGAATTTACTGGGGGCGTCTCACGCTCGCTACAACTGGAGAAAGTACCGCTCATTCCAACTGATCTGATTCACAGACTGCCGAACCTGCAATATTTCATGCGCATCTCCGGTGGCGCTGTCTATCAGGGCCGCATTCCAATCCTTCAAGGCTGAAAACCAACGCATGCCCGCCGTATTCAAGAAAATCATCCGCGACTGCAAGCTGTCCACCCGTCTCGTTCCGGTGTTCACGCTCGCGCCAGAGCTCGAGCTTGCATGCTCGCGCGTGGCCGAATTCGTCGGCCAGAGATTCATGGGCGCGCAGGAGCCACTTGTCAAAGAGATGCTGACTTCGGCGCTCGCCGGCTTCAGGCGGGTGCGCAAGACAGGCGACTCGCACATTGCATTCATGCAGGGGCTTTTCGAGCATGCCCATCTGCTCTATGCAAAGCGCTATGTCGCGCGGCAGGGTGAGCGGTATCACGTATGGTCGCCGATGTTCGAGCCAGTTCCGGTCTTCGAGGCACGCTATGCGGAGCTTGAAACCGGGATGGTCGATGAGCGGTGTCCCGAACACATCACGCAGCGCTCGGCCGCGATGCAGCTTGCAGCGCGCGCATTGACCGGCGAAAACTTCCGCATGTACTTCGAGGACTACGATGTCGCCCACTGCTTTTCTGATAACGAAGCTGACGCGGGTTGACCCGGCCACGGTGCGGCGTGCGATCTCGACGGCGAGGTCGCAGGATGAACCAGACGCACCGCCACCGGCAGAGTTTGCAGCCGGGCCGGGCGCGATGGTGTACGCGATGGCCGTGTTTGCATTCCGCCGGCCGCTGCATTTCTACGTTGGCCTGTTTGGTCTCGCCGTGTTTCCGGTCTATCTGCTGACACGGCTCGCGGAGCACTTTTATGGCCGGTAGCCGATTCTTTGGGCACATCAAATGGTGGTTCTTCACCGTGCCGATCATGGCCGTGTGCGTCATGCCAGTTATTCCATCGCCGGCGCTTTTCGAGGTGCCCGAAACCGAAGTGCAGTCGGTGACGGCGACCCTCGGCCAGGCGCGCGCGGACGAGGCGACCGAACATGCCAACGCGCTGTTCAAGGACACGTTCGTTGAGACTGGACTCGTGCGCAAGTCGCTTCATGCAACCGCGACCGCGACTTCGGATATCGGTGACGCCGGTGCAGGTGATTTCGCGCGGACCTGGGTGAAGCACTTCTGGATGCTGATCTACCGGACGACCTACCGCCTCACGGTCATGAAGCTCTGGTTGGTCGGGACCATCGCGTTCGGCGCCGCGGCATTTGTCGACGGCACGGTGCGACGGAAGATCAAGGCTGCTGCTGCCGGCTTTGCCAGTCCGCTGTCATTCCACCTGGCCGCGCACGGCATTCTGCTGATCTTCGGCGTCACGTTCGCGGTGCTGATCGTGCCGGTCCCGGTCCTCGCACAGTACTGGGTAGGCGTGTCCGTGGTTCTCTCGATGCTGCTGTGGCGGGCCGCGTCGTCGTACCAGTAACGATTGATCCATTTAGCATCGCCATTGACCACAGAGGAGGAATCTAAATGAACCGAGTTGTCACGCAGCAACGCGCACAGCGCTTCTGGCATGCCGTGCAGCACTTTGGAATCGACGAGCGGGGACCTCTGTCCGTCTTGGTTGCGATTCGTGCTGCCGCCGTGTGCCTGGTGGTCGCCATGAACGGTCACTGCGCGGCGTTGACGGCCGATCTCCATTCAGCGTTGGCGCTGGCTGGCGAGGTAGGCAGAACCGCGCAACAGGAATTTCGCATCCTGATGCCTTGCGGGTGGTGACCTTCATGGGTTTGGGACCAATTCCTGAGCACTTCCACTAACCATTTAAAGTGAGGTAAATCATGACACCCCCAACTGTCCTTCAACGGGTCCTGCCCGCCTGGCTCGTCGCGCGACACGTCGCATTCTGGGCGAAGTGGGCCTTCTACGTCTTTTTCGCGATTCCAAGCGTGGTCTTCTGTGCAGTACTCGCGTACGCCAGCTACTTCTCGTTTGCCACGATCCCGCGCGAAATATTCCAGTACGCTTCCGAGGCGGCGCAACTCCCCGGCGCGCCACCAGGCTATCTGATGGTTCGCCGTTGCGAGGATCCGAAACCGGTGCCGACAGGATCAGTCGTACTGCCTTCCGCGACCTGCAAGACCTGGGGACTCGAAAAGCGCTCGATTGACTCGATGGCCAGATCTGTGCAGCAGCAGTTATGGGAGATGTACCTGATGACGGTTTTCATGAGCGTTGGGGCCGTGTTTGGTTTCGGCACTTTCTCCTCCAGCCGCGGCCGCTTCAAGGCATCGAGTGCGCGTTATCGGACCGTGGCTGCGTGATCCGAATCTTCCTGTAAGGATTTCCGGCGCAAAGCTACACGAAAACCAGCATCATTCCGGAAAAGTGCCCGTAACCGGTTATAGGCACTCTCCAGCCGCCCGCAAGTACTTGTCCTCTCCAGCTTCGCTCCCCGTCGCGACCAGCGGCCAGTCACCACTGGCCGTTTTTCTTTTTTCCAGACTAACGTCTTAACGCGTTAAGCCCGCCCCAGCACCCTTGTTCGCCTCCGCGCTGCGTTCGCGCACGTCGACGAAGCCACTTGGCGAAAGACGCCTGAAATGACCTAGGTTTCGCTCTGTTCGAGCATCACGAAGCCGGAACAATGGGTTCATGCCGCGCCGACGCGCGAGCGCCTTCGACAAGGACATCCATGAGCACGATCAACGAAGAAACGACAGTCGCAGACGATACCAAGGTGGTCGCAAAGGGCGCTTCCGCACCGGCCATTCCGCCATTGAACGGGGATATCCCGGCACCGGGCGGGCAAGGCACGCCCACGACCGATGGCGCTGATGATGGCGAGCTCGAACGTGAACTCCAGCAGATGGAGGACGACGCTGCGACCCTTCAGAAAGAAGGGATGATCAGCGAGTCCGAAGCGCAGGAAAAGCGCGAGCAGGTCGCACGTACGCGCAAACTGTTCCGCGACCTGCCGCCGGCCGAGCGCGCCGCGATCGTTCGCCGTCGCCGTGAGATTGGCCGTCAGCTGCTCGACCGGCAACTTTCCGGCGCCGCCATCGTGCCTGCCGCGGTGCGCCTGAACCATACGCGACTCAAACCGCTATTCGAACAATGGTGGCCGTACCTGAACCGCATGAGCATTAACATGCAACGATTCGGCCGTTCGACATTCAGCGCGCAGGACCAGGGCGCTGTTACCGACTGGTTTGAAAAGCAGGTTGGCGAGCTTGAGGCCTACGTCAACGAACAGTTCGAGGTCGCTGAAGGCTTCCGCATGCGCTCAGAGACCGAAATGAAGTCCCGGGGGGAGATCGTCTTCAGCCCGACGGTTACGTTGCCGTCGCTGGACATCGAGGTCGAAACGTATTCGCGGTTCTCGATGCGCCTGCTGTCGATCGTCATGAAGTTCGACCGCGTAATGGACCACTTCGATTTTCTGGTGTGGAACGGCATCCGTGACCAGTCGGACGTCGACGAGGAAACCGCGCGCTTCCTGCGCAAGTTCCACCCGGTGGGCGTACGCGGATACATGACGCACCTGCGCCTCATGACGACGGTGCGCGGTCGATAGGCCCCGATCATGCTCGATGGCCTGAACCCGCAGCAACGTGAGGTTGCCGAAACCCGCCGCCATTGCCTGGCAGTCGCCGGCCCTGGCGCGGGAAAAACCAAGACGATTGCGACCAAGATCGCGCTGCTGCTTTCGGATCCAAAGTCGCTGGTGGGTGCCGTGACGTTCAGCAAGGATGCGGCCGTGGAGATGCGTCACCGCATCCTGAAGCTATCCAGTCCGGACGCAAAGCGCCGCCTTGTTGATGGCACGTTTCACTCGTTGGCATTCAAGCAACTGAGGAAGCCTGGAGGTGCGAAGTGCGATATCGCATCGGACGGCGACAGAACGGGCCTGCTCGCGCGGGTGCTGGCCGAGCACGGCTTCAACTGGAAAGTCGAAGAAGCCGTGCCTGTCATCGAAAAGATCAAGACCAACTTCGGTAGGGTCACGGCAGGTACACAGGAGGCGGTCCTCTACAACGCATACCAGCAGGCGCTGGAGCGCAATGGAAAGATCGACTTCCAGGACATGCTCCGGCTATCGGTAGCGGGAATGGAATCCGGAGAGATCAAGCCCTACGCGTTCACCGATCTGATTGTCGATGAGTTTCAGGACACGGACCCACTCCAGTACCGGTGGGTAGAGCTGCACGCAATGGCGGGCGCTCACGTGACGGTGGTAGGCGACGATGACCAGTAAAGTGGACCCAGAAAATGAGACAAGCATTTAAGCTGTCGTCGTAGATGACAGGAAACGGATAATGAGCGCAGGAAAAACAAGAAAAGTGTACA
>NZ_JBNDMQ010000039.1:0-77208 GCF_050436665.1 Paraburkholderia sp. EB58
GATCCGTGCGCATGATGTTCTCCATTGAACAGGACTCGACGCGCTGATTCTACATATCAGTTCGCCGGCGAGTCCCCTGCCCACATAGGATCTATTAGCGATCACCAGCCACCCACCAGGCCCGGTGACAACACCCCCCGGATCATGACTGCGACTGGGGGCGAGAATCATGCCGGGCCTAGCTGGCCAAATCCTCAATTATCGAGGAGTGAAGATAGTAACGGGGCTCGCCGACACGACGCGCGTTTCGTCCGGTGTGGGTTGATCGGCCTCACAAGGGTGGGAGCAAACCATGGGGCAGATCACCGAAGCAAGGTTGACCGGCGGAGACAGCGGCCCGGCCGGGGAGGGTGATGCAGTTCTGGCAGTGGTTGACGTAGAGCGAAGCGAATCTGTGCGAAGTGGCGATTTTATTTCGCGTCCGGCAAACCCATACTGAGCGTGGCTTTCCCCGCAATCGGGGTGCACAAATCCCTGAGTTGACGACTTTATCGTCGCAACGTTGACATCTTCAAATCGTCCTGCGACGAGCAAATCGCCATTGAGACAGCGATCGATCACGCCATGTGGCTGGTTTGGCATGGAAAGGGCCGACAATCGGTTTTCAGGATCAAGGCATTGGATGCCACGCTGTTGGCGACCAAAGGCTATGAGCACTCGACGTTGTACTGTAACCCGCGCCGCCTGTACTTCTGCATCGAGAAAGCCGCCGGTACGTTCGTGAACTATGGCGTGCGCTATCACAAAGGGCTACCGATCAGCAGCATTGCCGAGTCCGCGGTGAACCTGGTGGTCAGCCATCTCATGGCGAAGAAGCAACAAATGCGATGGACGGACTAGGGAGGATGCTGCCTGTCGCAGGTCGGAATTGATGTTCTCAACGAAGAATTCACGGTTAAGAACCTTGCAGGGTTGACCAACACCTCTGTAGCTGCGAACTCGCCGAATGCGCGCCGGGTGGCGTGAATCGACCTCCCCGGTTTGGTTCACTCTCCATTACGGCCGGCACGCAGCATTTTCCGTCTGCTATGAAGATCTACTCTGATGGCCGCATCGGAGGCTGCTGGTTAATACGCCTGATGTCTTCGTCGGCGTGTTCAACAACTGGTTCAGTGCGGATCTCGCGCGTGCACATATTCAACGGCAAAGGCGCTCAGTCGATCACAAAACTCGCAGGCGTGCCTTTTCCGCAGGCTGTGAATCAATGATTTCGTCAGCAGGCTCCGGATGCCGAAGCTTCGGTGTCGTTTGCTAGGGTATGTACCGAAGAAAACTGTTGAATCGTCATTTATTATGATGGTGTAGGTGTAGATAATGGGCAAAACATGAATTTACAAGGTGGAAGTGGGTCATGAAAGAGACGAACAATCATCTTCTTGATGGCGATGGCAAGGTTCTGGATCGCTTCTGTGTCTATCTCAACGCGGGTTTCGATTTTGGCCATACCCGCAAGCCTGTGCCGATTACAAAGCCGGCGCAGATTGCCAGGGGCGTGTAGCTCTTTGAAGCGTTAGTTCAGCCGCTGGATATTACAGTCTGATGGTCGAACTGGCTTATCGCCGGCCGATGCTTTACACCGCCGATGCGTGTCATTCAAAGCAGGACCTTGATGTGACGTGCATTCAGGCCGGATCCGCGACGTGCCACAGGCATTGGCATGGATGTGTCGTTTGAAGGCATGGCTGAGAAATACGACGCGGAGCTTCTCTTTTTACATGATGGAGAGCGCTACGCAAGTGATCAAAAAGCACTCTAGGTATGCCACCGAGTTGTGGCCCTGTGTACCTTGGAATAGCTGAGAGAGACGGAACATATCATGTCAGATCAACCCGAACTTAATTCGACCCTGCGGGTTCCTCCGCATGTTCCTGCCCATCTGGTGCGGGATGTGGATTTCTATCAGATCCCAGTCGGCGAAGACCCACAGCGGGACTACGCCGACCGGTTCCACAACGAGCCAGATATTTTTTACATTACCCACACTGCGAAGGACCCGCAGTGGGGCAATTGGGTGGTCACGCGCCGAAAGGACGTGCAGGCCATCATGCAGGATCCCGAAACGTTCTCGAGTCAGCGGATCTCGGGTTTCGATCGCGCGCTAGGTGGGGAGGAATGGTTTGCTTACCCAGTGGAGGCAGACCCGCCGGACCATACCAAGTTTCGTTCGCTGCTCAATCCCCTGTTTTCGCCAGCCCGCGTGAAGACACAGGAATTGCATATGCGCGATCACACAATTCGTGTGATCGAAGAAGTCCTGAACGACGGACAAGTGGACTTCGTCCTGCTCGCCCGCAAGCTGCCGGCAGGAATTTTCAGCCATTTTCTCGGCATCTCGGTTGAAGAAACCCTTGAGGTGATGGGGAACGTCAGGAAGATCCTGCATAGCGGCTATGACGCGGAGATGCGCAAGGCCGGAATTGACTGGTTAATGTCGTTCGAGCGGGAATTGATTGCGCGTCGTGCGAACGAGCGTGGCGACGATCTGATCAGTATCGTGCTGGATGCGCGTATCGACGGCCGCCCGCTTACCGAGAAGGAGATTTTCGGGCTTTTCTTCTTCTTTCTGCTGGCCGGTCTGGATACCATTGCCGGAGCAACCAGTCTTCACTTCCGGCATCTCGCGATTGATGCGCCATTGCGTCGGCGCCTAGTGAGCGAACCTTCCGTGATCCCCAACGCGATTGAAGAGTTGTTACGTCGCTACAGCCAGATTGCCACAAATCGATTTGTTACTCGAGACGTCGAAGTCAGCGGCGTGCTGTTTCGCAAGGGTGACAACGTCATCCTTTCGATGCCGCTGAGTAACCTGGATGAGCGCGCATTCGAGCATCCTTTGAACGTCGACATCGACCGCGCGCCGAATACGCATATCGCGTTCGGCGCGGGCCCGCATCGTTGTATCGGATCGAACATCGCCCGTCAACAATTGCGCATTACGTACGAGGAATGGCTGAAGCGGATTCCGGATTTCCGCATTCTGCCGGGAGCGAAGGTTCAGGCGATCGCTAGCGAAGCATTGGTCCTCACGACGCTTCCTCTATCCTGGAACCCACTCAAGCCTAATCGATAGATCCTCGTATTCCCCGAGCGCGGCGGCCGTCAGTCGACTCGCCTGATGTGCATCTCGCATCTTCGGCGTCGTCTCCGACAACGTACCGTTGCAACCTTTTTATTGCCGTGAGCTGAGAGAGCGATGATCCACAACCCCATATCTGCGGACGCAGAAGTGTCAGACGACGTGCAACGATACGACATGTATATTGCAGGCAGCAGGCATAAACCGGCATCCGGACAATACATTCCAACGGACAACCCGTATACCGGCAGAGTCTGGGGAGAGATTGCCCGAGGCACCAAGGCAGATGTGGATCAGGCCGTCGCCGCGGCTAAGGCGGCACTACCGGTATGGAATGCACTGAAACCGTCGGAGCGTGGCCGCGCCCTTGTCCGCCTGTCCGACTTGATTGAGTCTCATGCCGGGTCGCTGGCCGCGGCAGAGGTCCGCGACAACGGCAAGCTCTATAGCGAGATGCTGCCTCAAATGAGGCTCATGTCAGACTGGTATCGCTACTATGCGGGACTGTGCGACAAGATCGAAGGATCGGTCATTCCGACAGGAAAGCCGGATATGCTCGCCTACACACGCCACGAGCCGATGGGCGTGGTCGGGCTGATTACCCCGTGGAATTCTCCGCTCCTGTTGCTGACACACAAACTTGCCACCGGATTGGCGGCTGGAAACGTTGCCGTTGTCAAGCCGTCCGAATTCACATCTGCTTCAACTATTCAGTTTGCCGAACTATTTGGACAAGCCGGTTTTCCGCCCGGGGTGGTCAACGTCATCACGGGGTACGGAAATGAAGCTGGAGCGGCGCTGGTCGAGCATCCAGACGTCGCAAAAATCGCCATGACCGGCTCGGAGACCGGGGGGCGGATCATCAACGAGACCGCCGCGCGTGATTTCAAACATGTCGCGCTCGAATTGGGTGGCAAGTCGCCAAATATCGTGTTCGACGACGCCGATTTCGACGCCGCAGTGGTCGGCGCCATCGCTGGCATTTTCGCTGCCAGCGGCCAGACCTGTATCGCAGGTTCGCGATTGTTGCTGCAACGTTCGATTCATGATCGCTTTGTCGATCGTCTCGTGCAGATGGCAGGGGCGGCGCATATCGGCGATCCGATGCTGGCAGGGACTCACGTCGGTCCAATCGCGACACCCCAGCAATACGAGAAGGTACTCCGCTACATCGACATCGCGAGGCAGGAGGGAGCGACTTGCGTGCTCGGTGGTGGACCGTATTGTGGTCCTGGCGCAGAAGGAGGGCGCTTCGTAGCGCCGACCATCTTCACCGGTGTGCATAACGGCATGCGCATCGCCCGTGAGGAAGTGTTCGGTCCCGTGCTCTCGGTCATTCCGTTCGACACGGAGGAGGATGCATACCAGATTGCTAACGATACGCCCTACGGGCTCGCCGCCGGCGTTTGGACCTCCGATATGGGAAAGGCGATGCGTGCCGCGGAGCGCCTTCAGGCCGGCACGGTCTGGGTGAATACCTATCGGGTCGGCGGCTACGCGACGCCTTTTGGTGGCTATAAACACAGTGGCCTTGGCCGGGAAGGTGGCGTTGAGGCAATCAAGGAATGGCTGCAAACCAAAACCATCTGGTTCTGTGGCAAGCCGGACACCAATCAGCCGTTCGTTATGCGGCATTGAGCTAAGCGGGGATAGCATGGAAATCAGGCAAAAGGGCTGTGTTGTGACAGGCGCAGGCAGCGGAATCGGCCGGGGAATTGCATTGGCGCTCGCCGATGCCGGTGCCCGCGGTATCGTGGTTGCTGACGTGCAGTTGGATCGGGCTGAAGCGGTATGCGCCGAACTTGAAGCGAAGGGGACGATGGCGCGTCCCTTTCTCTGCGATGTGCGCCGCTCAGAATCGGTCGAGCAGTTAGCCGAGTTGGCGTGGCGCGAATTGGGACACGTTGAGATCCTCTGCAACAATGCGGGCGTGATTGCAACAGGTGCGGGATTCGATACGGCCGACGACGATTTGCGTTGGCAGTTCGAAGTGAATGTGTATGGCGTATTTAATGGTTGTCGCGCGTTCGGCAGGCGCTTTCTCGCCAGCGGCACGAAAGCCTGGATCTGCAATACGGCCTCGCATCACGCGGTCGGTACGCCGACCAAAGGCGTCGCGACCTATGTCGCCACGAAGCATGCGGTGCTCGGTTTCGCCGACGCATTTCGCCTGGAATACGGCGAGAGCATTGGCTTTAGCGTGTTGTGTCCGGGCATCATCAACACGGAATTGTGGGACGCCGGGCGTAATCGTCCGGCGGAACTCGGCAGCGCATTCGGGGGCAGCGAGCAGAACCATGCAGCGCTCGAGGCTTACGGGATGAGCCCGGAGGTCGTCGGAAAACTTGTGGTCAAGGGGATCCAGACGGAGGAGTTTTTCATCTGGACACACCCTTATTCGATGGAGTTGGTCGAAAAGCGTTACCGCGAGGGACGCGACTCGATCCAGCGACAATGGCCGGATGGGCCGCTGCCGATGCATAAGCGCACGCCGGGAAAGGTCTGAAGCACATCACAGAAAGGATTCCAGGTGAAGGATCTCGAGAACAAGGTTGCTATCGTGCTCGGCGCATCGACGCCGGGCGGAATGGGTGAAGCCATGGCGCGGCGCCTGAGTGCAGAAGGCGCAAAGGTCGTTGTTTCCGGGCTAGGTGCCGAACACCTGCAGCTTCTCGCAAGGGAACTGGGCGGCTCGGCGCGTGAAGCGGATATTACCGACCACCGAAAGATTGCCGATCTGGTTGCCCACGCAACGGATGCTTACGGTCGTCTTGACATTGCGGTGAACGCGGCAGGCTTTGCGCCTCGCGTGCCATTCAAGGACCTGACTGAAGAGCATTTGATGCACATGGCGAAGATGCATTTCATCGGGCCGGCCATGTTCATCAAGCATGTTGCTGAGGGTATCGTCGATGGTGGGGCCATCGTCAATATCTCCTCTCTGTCGGCCTATGATCCATTGTCAGGAATCGTCGGTTACGCAGCGTCGAAGCGGGCCGGCGATCGCGTCGTCCAGGGGGCCGCGGTGGAATATCGCCACAAACGCTTGCGAATCAACGGGATCATCCCGTCCCTGGTGCCGACGGAGCTTTCGCGCAAAGGGGTGCGCGATTTCGGCATGGACCCCGACGCTTTTGAGCAAAGTTTCGTCGATCTGACGCCGCTGGGCAGGATTACCCGTCCGGAGGACATCGCAGCGATGACCTATATGCTGGTGCGTGATGAATTCTTCGAGACGGGGCAGATCTTCAACTATAGCGGTGGCAATTCGCTGTTGGGCCATCCACGATTTCTGGCCTGATGTTTTGCGGCGGCCAGCGCAATGTCGGTGGTTCAGTATGAATCTGCTTAAGGATCTGACACATGCATAGCGAACAGGTTGTCCCGGATATTCCAGCGAATCTGGTCACGGATTTTGACTACTTTGCTGTCGAACCTGAGAACGGCGATATTCACCTGGGTTGGAAGCGCTTGCACGAGGGGCCGGAAATTTTCTATACCCCGCGCAACGAGGGGCATTGGGTGTTCACGCGCGCTGAAGATATCGCCGAGGGCTGGCGTGATACCGAGCACTTTTCGAACAAGGGCGTAGCCATGTCTCGTGAGGAGCGGGATATGAGGTTCTTTCCGGGGGAGGCGGATCTGCCGGAGCATGCCGGCTATCGGGGGCTGCTGCAGCCGTTCTTTTCGCCCAAAGCTGTGCAGCAGCTTGAAGAAAAGATGCATGGCCTGAGTCGACAGTTGATTGATGGATTCATCGAGCAGGGCGGGTGCGAGTTTCAGACCCAGTTTGCGCAGCGGATGCCAATCTATACGTTCCTTACGATGATGCAACTGCCGCTGGAGCACGCCGAGTTGTTGCTACCCGCTGCGGACTGGCTTACCCGAGATCCCGATCCTCAGTCGTTCATGCGCGCCGTGCACACCATGATGGCCTATCTTCAGGACCGCATTGCCGAGCGTGAGGGTCAGACCGGTGACGATTTCATCAGTTATCTTCTTGCGGCGCGCATTGATGATCGTCGGCTGACGCAAGTCGAGGTGCTGAGCATGACGGCCAACGTGATGTTCGGTGGCCTCGATACCGTGGTCTCGTCAATGGGATTCTTCATGAATTTTCTTGCGCGTAATCCGGAACATTGCAGGCAACTCGTCGCGGAACCAACCTTGATTCCGGACGCGGTGGAGGAACTGTTGCGGCGACACGGCATTGCCAACTTCGGGCGCATGGTCACCAAGGACTTCGAATACAAGGGTCTTCCAATGCGCAAAGGCGATCTGGTGCTTTTGCCGGCCACGCTTTACAACCTTGACGAGCGCCGTTATCAGGACCCCATGACGGTCGATTTTCATCGGCAAAACAAAGTCCATGGCGGGTTCGGCACGGGTATCCATCGATGCCTTGGGGCGCAACTCGCCCGCGTCGAACTGCGTGTTCTTTTGCAGGAATGGCTGCAGCGGATTGCTGGCTTCGCGATTTCGGGTGACTCACAGGTGATCGTCAAGTCGGGTCGCATCAACGCCATCAAACAATTACCACTGCGGTGGGAAGCGTAAAACCATAGCGTTTGCCTGGGCCTGTCCGCCGTCGAACGAACGGTATCCTTCTAAACATGCAACAGAGAATATAGGCACGGAGATTGGGTACATGTTCGAGTGAATCGATCTCCGGGCCAGATTACTTGGCGCACGCGGCGGGCTTTACCGTAGTTCCGCCTCGCCTCTGCGAGTACGACTCTTCTTGGTTCGTTGGTGACCGGTGTCCTGTGTTCGTGCCATGGCTTTCCGAATCCCTTCGTCGAAAGTCGCCGTAGTTGCTACGTGACGGTGAGCAACGCTGATGAGCCAGCCTCGATTCGTTTTGCACCAACGTATCAGACCCTGATCGTAGAGGTTGGAAAACCAGCGCCACACTGCGGCGTCTTCGGCGTTTGCACACGCCGCAGCCTCCTTGCGCGTGTTCGCATCGAAATGAGCGCCTTTAGTCATACCTTCTTTCCGACGTTTTGGATTACCCGGCTATCCGAGGTTCTCCCGCAACTCCGGCACGACCGTGAACAGATCGCCCACCAGACCGTAGTCGGCCACGCTGAAAATCGGCGCTTCCGGGTCTTTGTTGATCGCCACGATGACCTTGGAGTCCTTCATCCCGGCCAGATGCTGGATCGCACCCGAGATGCCCACCGCGACGTACAGTTGCGGTGCAACGATCTTGCCCGTCTGTCCAACCTGATAGTCGTTCGGCACGAAGCCCGCATCGACTGCGGCGCGCGACGCACCGAGTGCTGCGTTCAGCTTGTCAGCCAGGGGTTCGAGCACCTTGGTGTAGTTCTCGCCGCTTCCCAAACCGCGGCCGCCCGAAACGATGATCTTCGCCGAGGTCAGTTCCGGACGGTCCAGCTTCGTCACTTCACGGCTCACGAACTGCGACAGGCCGCTGTCCGCTGCGGCTGCGATCTTCTCGACCGCTGCGCTGCCGCCTTCTGCTGCGACCGGATCGAAACCGGTCGAGCGTACCGTGATGACCTTGATCGGGTCTTGAGATTGAACCGTGGCGATCGCATTGCCCGCGTAGATCGGACGTTCGAACGTATCGGCAGAATCCACGGCGGTGATGTCGCTGACCTGCGCGACATCGAGCTTCGCGGCGATACGCGGGGCAATGTTCTTGCCCGCTGCTGTCGAAGGCACCAGGATGTGTGAGTAATGCCTTGCGATCGTGAGAACCGTTGCTTCGACATTTTCGGCGAGGCCCACTTCGAGTTGCGGCGCGTCGGCCAGCAACACCTTCGAAACGCCCGCAATCCTGGCAGCCGCATCCGCTGCAGCCTGCGCGTTGTGCCCTGCCACCAGCACGTGAATATCGCCACCGATCTTCTGTGCTGCTGCAATCGTGTTTAGCGTGGATGCCTTGATCGACGCGTGGTCGTGTTCTGCTATTACAAGATTAACCTGATTCGTCATTTCGTCCGTCTCCTTACAGCACCTTGGCTTCGGTCTTCAGCTTCTCGACCAGCGTCTTCACGTCCGCCACCTTCACACCGGCGGAGCGCTGCGGCGGCTCGACAACCTTCAGCGTCTTCAGGCGCGGCGTCACGTCGACACCCAGATCGGCAGGCCTGAGCGTTTCCAGCGACTTTTTCTTCGCCTTCATGATGTTCGGCAGCGTCACGTAACGCGGCTCGTTCAGGCGCAGGTCGGTAGTGACCACGGCCGGCAGCGTCAGCGACAGCGTTTCGGCGCCGCCATCCACCTCGCGTGACACCGTTGCCTTGCCATCCGCCACCACGACCTTCGATGCGAACGTCGCCTGCGGCAGATTCGCCAGCGCGGCCAGCATCTGGCCGGTCTGGTTCGAATCGTCGTCAATGGCTTGCTTGCCCAGAATCACCAGCGAAGGCTGTTCCTTGTCGATCAGCGCCTTCAGCAGTTTGGCCACCGCCAGCGGCTGCAGGTCTTCGCTCGACTCGATCAGGATCGCGCGATCCGCGCCGATCGCCAGCGCCGTGCGCAGCGTTTCCTGCGCCTGCGTCACACCCGCCGACACAGCAATCACTTCCGTCGCCACGCCCGCTTCACGCAGACGTACCGCCTCTTCCACGGCGATTTCATCGAACGGGTTCATCGACATCTTTACGTTCGCAATGTCGACACCTGTGTTGTCCGACTTCACACCGACCTTCACATTCGCGTCGACGACTCTCTTCACCGCCACAAAGATCTTCAAGTTTCCTACCTCGCTCGCTAATTCAAAACTGCCTCAATCGACCGCGATGGTGCCAACGCTCGCATGTGTCGTCATGAACGTATTCGACGGGAAGCCTCGGACAGTCTCAACGCTCATGAGCCAGAATATAGCTGATAATTTATCAGTTTCACAACGACTGAGTTGGACAAAAGATTGTCTTGCGGGTATCCCCTATATCCGTTAGGCAGGTCCGCACATGCCGGCAATGGCTGAAAAGTACCATAAAAACAACTACATAGCGATAACATAAGTATCTGTCTGCGGATTGATCGGTGCGTATCCTCCTATTGACACTCCACGAAAACGCAAAATAAACTGACGGTGTGTCATGAAAGTGACGATTGCGAGGCGGCAGACTGCATGGGCTGTCGTGGTGGCTATCAGGCGTAGGAAACAGCAGCGAGTGGTCAGAGATGACGCAGGGACTTCGCCGCGTATCCAGTGGACTGAGAGCCGGAGACCGGAAGGTGCTTGACGTTGATCAGACTGCGGCTACGAAGCACGGGTTAGCTGCGTGCAGCACGCAGTACGCCATTTGCCGGGTTTGCCGCCGCTCGATCGTTGTATACCGTCACAACGTGGTGAATAAATAGACCAATTCAGGAGACAGGAATGAAACCTTGCCAGGCAAGTAGGCGCACATCGTTACGAATCCCGTGTTCGGCCGCAGTCGCCTGTCTGGCACTGACCGGTGGACTTCGTTCGGTGCAAGCGGTCGAATTGCCGCTCGATCCGGACTGGGTTGTCAACTGGGACAACACAGTGACATACAACCTCGGGGTGCGTGCTCAGGGGATCAATCCGGAGATCGGAAATAATCCGGCCTTTGCGGAGTCCGATTACAAGTTTGCGCATGCCGGCGACGTCGTCACGAACCGCGTCAGTGACCTCTCTGAGTTCGATGCGGTCTACGACGACAAATACGGCTTTCGCGTAAGCGCGTCGATATTCAAGGATTTTGCGTACGGCAATGGGGTCAACACGAACCCCGGCAATTTCGCACCGGGTGTTCCATACTCGTCGTTGTTTTCATACGCGAACAACCAATATACGAGTTACACCGAACGGTACTACGAACAGGGAATCCAGTTGCTCGATGCGTTCACATTTGGGCGCTTTGACATTGGAGGACACAACACAACCGTCAAGGTTGGTCAGTTGACAGAGTTCTGGGGAAACGCACTGTTTTTTGGCGCGGAGGGTATCGACTATTCGCAGAATGCCGCTGACAACATCAAAGGATCGAGTCAGCCCGGTTCGCTCGCCAAGGAACTGGCTCTTCCACGACCGCAAGTTCTTTTAAGCACCCAGGTCACGCCGACATTCACGCTAGAAGGTCAGTACCTGTTCGAGCAGGTTCACAACCTGAACCCGGAGGGGGGAACCTATCTGGGCACCGCTGGGTTTCTGTTCAATGGACCGCAATACATAGACGGCTCCATACCTCACGGTTCGGACTATACGCCAAGCAACACAAATCCCAACTATGGTTTCAAGGCCTCGTGGAGCCCCGACTGGTTGCGCGGCACAGTTGACGCGTACTATCGGCGCCTTGATGAGGCGCAACCTTGGGCGCCGCTGTTCGGTGTGAATCCCGCAACCGGCGCAACGAACTATCACCTCGCCTACGCCACCGACGTACATCTTTACGGATTGAGTCTCGAAAAACAGATCGGAAACTACAGCACGGGCTTCGAGGTGTCATATCGTCAGCACACGGCACTCAACAGCGCAACTGGGCCGCTGCCGAGCGACCTCGCGGGTTCTCAGGGTGCCCGGGGCGATACGATCAACGTCATTGCGAATGTCATTGCCGGGCTGACGCGGACGCCGCTGTGGCAGACCGGCTCCGTCACTGCGGAAATTGCAGCGACGCATCTGACATCGATTACCAGTAACGGCGCTTTGTACAACGGAACAGGCAACCCTCTGGGATGTCCGACAGGAAACAAGTGGGATGGATGTTCCACGAGAAATTCAGTTTCGGTTGCAGCCCTGTTCGACCCCACCTGGCTGCAAGTATTCCCTAACGTCGATATCGACATGCCCCTATTCGTTGAATATGGTGTCTACGGGAATACCGCCAGCCTTGGGAATTCGGTGAGTCAGGGTGCAATTATCTATACAGCCGGCATTCATGCGCTAATTAAAAACAAATACAACGTCACGCTCCAGTACAACGGCTATCACGCTCACACCAATGGCGGTACCACTCCGGTTGACGGGGGAACGGCGTCTTACTACACGAGTGGCAACGGGACCTATTTCTACAACGACAGGGGCTGGGTATCGCTGACCCTTCAAGCGGCATTCTAGGTTCTACCGTTTATATGCGGGACGGTCGAATGCCTGTCTCACATTTGCAGGTAGCGTCAATCAAAGTGCACGAGCCTCAACGTATGGATATGAACTTAGAGAACGTGAGTGATGTGATGCAGGGGAAGGTGGACCTGCACGCCAGGCCGTCCATGCAGGAAGCCGAAGAGGCCGTCCGTGTCTTGATCAGGTGGGCGGGAGACAACCCTGCGCGGGAGGGTTTGCTTGATACGCCGGCGCGCGTGGTTCGCTCGTATAAGGAGTTTTTTGCTGGGTATCAGGCGGATCCGCGTGAATTGCTGATGCGAACGTTTTCTGAGGTCGACGGCTACGACGAGATGATTGTCCTGAAGAACATCCGCTTCGAGAGCTATTGCGAGCACCACATGGTGCCGATCATCGGACGCGCACATGTCGCATACCTTCCTGAGCATCGCGTTGTCGGTATTTCAAAACTGGCGCGACTTGTCGATGCTTTTGCCAAGCGATTACAGATCCAGGAAAAGATGACGGTGCAGATTGCCGATACCTTGAACGAGGTGCTGCAGCCGAAGGGTGTCGCGGTGATGCTCGAAGCGGCGCACCAATGCATGTCGACGCGAGGGGTTCATAAAGCAGGCACTGACTTGGTCACATCGCGCATGCTCGGTTCGTTCCGTACGGATCCTTCAACGCGCCGCGAATTTCTGTCGATAGTCCGCAAGGAATAGATTGCGGCTTCATTTAAAAAGTGGGGCCTATTGATGAGGTTTTCATGAGTCTGCTGCTGGTTGAAAAACGTGCCCATGTTGCGCTACTTACACTAAATCGTCCGGAGTCCATGAACGCGTTGGGCGCTATTGGAGACGGCGAGGCAATTCGTATCGTATGTGACGAAATCAATCGTGACCGCGATATACGCTGTGCCATTTTGACGGGTGCGGGGCGCTCCTTTTCCGCTGGCGGCGACGTGAAGTCGATGCTGGAAAAGAAAGGGGCATTTGCGGGTCATGGAGTCGATATTCGAGAAAGCTACCGACGGGAGTTTCACGCGCTGAGCTCCGCAATTTACGGGCTTGAAATGCCACTGATTGCCGCTGTAAACGGCGCTGCGGTCGGCCTCGGCTGTGATCTGGCGTGTCTCGCCGACATACGCATCGCTTCGGACGACGCGCGTTTTGGGGTGACGTTCCTGAAAGTTGGCTTGATCCCGGGCGATGGCGGGAGCTGGCTGCTTCAGCGTGTCGTCGGCTACAGTCGGGCGGCTGAGATGCTCTACACCGGCAAGCTGATCGATGCGGGGAACGCCGCGGAATGGGGCCTTGTTTCACAGGTCGTTCCGGCCGCCGAACTGTCAGATGTCGCGTTCCAACTTGCACAGCAAATCGCGGTGCAGCCGCCGCACGCGTTGCGTCTCGCCAAGAGTTTGATGCGCCACGGCCGCGCCGCGTCATATGAGGCAGTGATGGAGATGTCCGCAACTGCGCAGGCGTTGTGTCACCTGACTGGCGATCACGTCGAGGGGGTGAGTGCGCTTATCGAAAAGCGCACGCCGACTTTTCGCGGACAGTAGTCTCTCGCGGACATGACCTATACGTGCGGAGATGAGCATTTGTCAAGCTGGCTGGAAGATGGCGAAATGTCAGCTAAAAGGGCAGGAAGGCCTTAATAAGCCGAAATTGCTAGTCGATATTTTGTGATAAGTGACGTATAGTCAGTTTACGGGTGGCCGGATGTGGACGCCGGAAGGTGGAGACGGTCCAGGGTTGTCCACTCGCTCTCCGCTGGCAGAGTGCGTGAGCGGAAGCGGGAGTCGGAGACGAAAAAAGAGGAGTGCCGGCTACGGCTGTCGCTACCCGGTTGTGAATCCATGGAGGAGCACGTAATGAAACGGAAGACAGGTTTTTGGGTCGCACTTTTCGTTTGCCTGCAGGGCGGCGGCACCGCATTTGCGGCCGTCGATGCTGATGCGGCGAAGAGTCTCGGTACAACGTTGACGGATTTCGGTGCAGAGAAGGCGGCCAACGCCGACGGGTCAATCCCGGCGTATAGCGGCGGACTGGCGGAGCCCGGTCCAGGGTACAAGGCAGGCAGCACCGTTTATCCCGATCCATTCGCCAGCGAAAAGCCGATCCTCACGATTGACGCAAAGAACATGGCGGAGCATGAGTCCAACCTGAGCGCGGGTCAGATCGCCATGTTCAAGAAATATCCGGACTATCGGATTGAGGTGTATCCGACACATCGCACTGCCCCCTATCCGGACTGGGTAAGCAAAAACTCGGTGGCGAACGCCACCAAGTCGCATCTCGTCGGCGCGATTGAAGGGGATGGCGTAAGTGGTGCGTACGGCGGCATTCCATTTCCGATACCGAAGAATGGCTACGAGGTGATGTGGAATTTCTATCTTCACTGGATGTCAGCTGGCCGCGTTGTGCGCAACGAATCATATCTTGTGGAGCCCGACGGTGGCCGTACTCTGCTCGGCACTTTCACGGGAACGTATTGCAATCAGTATTACGACCCGAGCTCAACGAGTGTCCCCGACCTGTACTACCTGAAGCAGTTGGAGATTGGCAATGCACCCTCCTCACAGGTTGGCTATAACCTGATCCTGTCCTATTCGCTCGACTATAGCCAGGCCGACATACTGAATTGGCTCTACACGCCCGGTCAGCGTCGCGTGCGTACAGCGCCGGAATTTACGTATGACACGCCGGCAGCGAACTTCGATGGTGCGCTGACCTACGATGAGGTGGGCATGTTCTCCGGGCGGATGGACCGATTCGACTTCAAGCTGATCGGCAAGAAAGAGATCTATGTCCCTTACAACGTCTATAAGCCGTTCATGCCGTCTACCGCGATACCGGGCTTTCTCACCGGAAAATTTCCGAACCCGGATATGGTTCGCTTCGAGAAGCACCGCGTCTGGGTGGTGGAGGCGACACTGAAGTCGGGGCAACGGCACATCATGTCGCGGCGGACCTTCTATGTCGACGAAGATTCGTGGATTCTCAACGAAGTTGACGAGTACGACCACGCTGGGCAGCTGTACCGGATCGGCGTCGATTTCCCTTCTGTCATCTATGACCCTGTCGCGCCCTACCTCACTGACGCAAGATACAGCTTTGTGGATTTGACCAAGGGGTCGTACTTCTTCGGCGGTGAATTCGGCACGGGGTACGAGAAGAGTGGTCCGAAGTTGCCTGATACGTCGCGTTTTACGCCGTCCGGCCTGATGAACGCAGGCGTGCGTTAGGAGCGCAATGCGACAGCCATTGAAGTTTAGGGGCGGCAGCCCGCAATGTCGACGCTGGCACAAGCACTCCGGAGTACTGAATGAACAAATTATGGTCGTACTTTTCCGCTTCGACGGTGGCTCTCCTTCTCTCGATTCTGGTATACGCACAACCAGATAGCAAAGCCTTCGAGGATCCGCTGGATATTTCTGCGGTCCAGCAGTTCGGCTTCCGGGGACTAACGAGTCAGCCATTGATGGCCATCGCGAATGCGGGGACCAGGGTCGTCGCTGTCGGGTTGCGTGGCCTGATCATCTTTTCAGACGATCAAGGTCGATCGTGGCACCAAGCCCGAGTTCCCGTGCAGACCGATCTGGTAGCCGTGCAGTTCGTGAATCCGGTTCAGGGCTGGGCGACGGGTCATGACGCCGTCATTCTGCACACGGAAGACGGTGGCCAAACGTGGATTAAGCAACTCGATAACCGCGTTGCGGCTGTCACGTTTCCTGCGTACTACAGAAAGAGAATCGCTTTGGGCGACACATCCGCAGCGTCGTTTCTCAAGGAGGTCGAGCTCAACACGCAGGGCGATACTTCGTTACCGTTTCTAAGTGTCTACTTTGCCAATCCCCGGCAGGGGATCGCGGTTGGATCCTTCGGCATGATCGTGGCCACGGACGATGGCGGCAAGCACTGGCTGCCATGGCTGGATCACGTAGATAACAAGGACTTTCTGAATCTGAACGTGATCAGGAAGATCGGCGACGACCTTATCATCGCCGGCGAGCAGGGCGGCGTGTACCGCTACGATGAGAAGCGCCAATCGTTCGTCGCCGTGTCCACACCGTACAAGGGGAGCTTCTTTGATGTCGCTGGAACGGACAACTTCATGGTGGCGGTTGGATTGCGCGGAACGGTCTATCGAAGCGCCGACCGGGGTGCCACGTGGCAGCATATCGACACACCCGTCAAGGACAGCTTCACGACAGCGGCGGTAGTCGACAGCATGACCGTTTTGGCCAGCGCCGCAGGTAGCGTGCTGGTTAGCCGGGATCAGGGGCTGACCTTCCAGCCAGAAGCGGTTGCACATCCCATGCTGTTTACGGCCATCGATGCGCTCGGTGTTCGATCTCTGGTCCTCGCCGGATTGCAGGGCATCGATGTGGAACAGGTAGGTGCAGAACGCACAGTGAAGTCTAATGGGGTTTCGCAATGAATCAATTCGATCGGACGGAATCATCGGCCGAGCAAGCGGTCACCAGGCGTCTCGAAGAGTTTGATCCGCGCTCTGGCAATGTCCTTGAACGCCTGATCTTCAACAATCGCCTCGCGATTGTTCTGATTTCCCTGTTGCTAACTGCGTTGCTGGGTTCGCAGGCGATCCGCCTGAAGGTCCATGCGAGCTTCGAAAAGACGTTGGCCCAATCGCAACCCTTCATCCGCAACTATCTCGACAACAGGAACATTGCGCGCGGCCTCGGCAACACGGTGCGTATTGTGGTGGAGAACAAGAACGGCGACATATACGATCCCGAGTATCTGCGTACGTTGCGTGAAATCAACGACGCGGTGTTTCTGATGCCCGGGGTGGATCGGCTGTTCATGAAGTCACTCTGGACGCCATCGGTGCGGTGGACACAGATCACGGAAGAAGGGTATCGCGGCGGTGCAGTCATGCCACAGGACTACACCGGTTCGAACGCATCGCTGAATCAGCTCAAGCGTAACGTGATGCTCGCGGGGATTGTCGGCAGCGTGGTGTCGAACGATCAGCACTCGAGCATGATCGTGGTGCCGTTGATAGAAAAAAACGCCGTGACTGGAGAGCCGCTGGATTATGAAGCCTTTTCGAGGGATCTGGACAAACAGGTGCTTTCGCATCAGTCGGACCGAATCGGCATTCATATTACTGGCTTCGCGAGGCTGGTCGGCGACCTGATTGATGGCATCGGCAAGATGAGCCGATACTTTGTCGTTGCGGCAATGGTTGCGGCTGCGGCGATCCTTTTTTATACGCGCTGTGTGCGCAGCACGGTGCTCGTGCTGGTCTGTTCGCTGACCGCAGTCGTCTGGCAGCTCGGAATCGTAAATCTCCTCGGCTTCTCACTGGATCCCTACTCAGTACTGGTTCCCTTTCTGGTGTTTGCGATCGGCGTTTCGCATGGTGCCCAGAAGATGAACGGGATCATGCAGGATGTTGGCCGCGGAATGCATAAATACGTGGCTGCGCGCTATACGTTCCGACGGTTGTTTCTCGCAGGGCTCACTGCGCTATTGGCGGATGCGGTCGGTTTTGGGATTCTGACGATCATCGATATTCCGGTGATCCGTGATCTTGCCATGACGGCAAGCATCGGTGTCGGCCTGCTAATTTTTACCAACCTCGTTCTTCTACCGGTGGTTCTGTCCTTCACAGGTGTCAGTCGTGCAGCGGCGAATCGCAGCCTGCGCGCCCAGCAGCTGTCTGTCGAGAAGCCAGTCTTCACCGATCGCCTTTGGAGTTTCCTCGATCGGTTCACGACCCGTCGCTGGGCGGCCGGAGCACTCATCGTTGCCGCTGGATTGACCGTAGCCGGGTTTGTGATTGGCCTGAATCTGCAAACTGGCGATCTTGATCCCGGCGCTCCTGAACTGCGCACAGATTCGCGGTATAACAGGGACAACGCTTTCATTTCGCGGAAATTCGGTTTGTCTAGCGATGTCTTTGCGGTCATCGTCAAGACGAAGCCCGACGGCATGAGCAGCTTTCCCACGCTGACAGAGGAAGACCGCCTTGAACAGCAGCTCCGCGCGCTACCCTTCGTGCAGGGTACGATGTCCGCAGCCGACATGGCGCGCTATGGAACGTCCGGCATCAACGAGGGTAGCCCTAAGTGGTTCACCTTGAGCCGTCAGGCTTCGTTGTCGTCCCAGGCAACGTTCGACCTGAAGACGAACGATCCGGAGCTGATGAATGCTGACAGTGCGGCTGGAACTGTCATTGCCTACCTGGCGGACCATAGGGCGAGTACCTTGGACCAGGTGGTGAAGGTTACTGAATCATTCGCCCAATCGCATAGCAACGGCGACCGGCAGTTCCTGCTTGCCGCCGGTAGCGCGGGCATCGAGGCGGCAACCAACATCGCGGTCCTGCAGGCCAATGAACGCATGCTGGCGTTCGTGTACGCAGCAGTCATCCTGCTCTGTCTGATTACCTTTCGAAGCTGGCGCGCAACCATTGTCGCGGTCATTCCCCTTGTGGTGACGTCAGTATTGTGTCAGGCACTGATGGTAGTGCTTGGGATTGGCGTCAAAATCGCTACATTGCCTGTCGTCGCGCTGGGCGTGGGCATCGGTGTGGACTATGCGCTGTACCTGCTAAGCGTTCAGCTAGCGCAGCAGCGAGCCGGAATGGATCTGCCGAGTGCTTACCGGATGGCAGTTGGGTTTACCGGAAAGGTAGTGGCACTGGTAGGCGTGACACTTGCTGCGGGTGTCGTAACCTGGGCGTGGTCGCCGATCAAGTTCCAGGCGGACATGGGGATCTTGTTGACCTTCATGTTTATCTGGAACATGGTGGGTGCGCTGATTCTGATTCCTTCGCTGTCCCATTTCCTGCTGCGCAACGTGTCGGTTCGGGCTGTGGAAAAAAAAACGCGGCGCAAGCTGGGATCTGAGGAGCATGTACGAGCTTGAGGGCAGTCGGCGCGGTTGAAATGTGAGCCCTCGAGGTCTCGCCTAATGATGGGTAACGGCATATGTGATTCGCCCATCCGTTGAGTAAGCCGCCCGACCCACCCATTTATCCGGGCTAGCCGCTACCGTCGAGGTGCAAAGGTGGAAAGTCAAACGAGCGCTGAACGATTTAGAAAGGTAGGCGCAGCGATCGAGCGCAGGCGCGCGCTATTGAACCGGTTCACGAATCGCACCACATCCTATGTCGAATTCTTCTCCACGCCGAGCGAGCTTGACCGTTTCTTCGATGCTAACGTTACGGTCTACGACCTGAACAACAACGAGGATCTCACCTCGACGTGGACCGAATGCATTCTTGCGTTCTTCGCCAAGTGGGGCACTTCAGTCCGGAACCAGAACAATCGCTCATGGCCGTTCGAGGATGGCTTTTTCTACCGCCACGAACATATGATCAAAACGCCTGGCGGCGAGGAGGTGTTTTCCCCCGGGTTCGTGGTGGACTTTCTCCATCCGATGTCGGGAAAGATCGTCCGGATGGAAGAATATATGGACAGTTACGCCGTGGACCCATTCCTGCGGACTGCGTTCGGTGAGACTCGACGCCTGGACCCGGTACGGCGGCAGCCGCCATGGTGGAACGAACTGGAGTCCGAGGTGGACGTTGTGGATGTCGAGATCTCCGTTGACCCAGACCAGCTCGAAACGGTTGGAAGGAAAATTGAGTCTAACCGGCGGTTTATGCGCGGTCTCGATGCAGTACGCGCCCGTTCGACGTCATGGCTGGGTTTCCTTGAAGAGATAAAGACGTCGTGGAGCAATGACTCGACGTTATGGCAGTTGATGGATAATTGCGAACTGGGTGTCGAGGCGGCCTATGAGCGCTTCCGGAAACTATTCGGAATCTGGCCCAATGTCAGGGTAGAAAATGTGCGTTGGTGGCCATTCGAGGAGGGTGTTATCCAGCGCATGGAGTATCGCTTTACGACTCATGGCGACGTACAACTCTGGTGCCCCGGATTTGCCCTGCTTTTTGTAGAAAATGACAAGATCGTGCGCTGGGAGGACTACTTTGATTCCTATAGCTTCAGCCCGATCCTGCGAACGGCGCTAGGGGAGACGCGGCGTACCGAGAAGTCGCGCCGGCAGCCTCCCTTCAGATGATAGGTGGAGTGGGTGTCAAGGACGCTCGAAGACCGCAGCGAGACCTTGCCCACCGCCGATGCACATGGTTTCAAGCCCGTATCGGCCACGGCGCCGCTTCAGTTCGTGCAGCAGCGTTGCGAGCATCCGTACGCCAGTCGCGCCAATCGGGTGACCGAGCGAGATTCCGCCGCCGTTGACATTGAGCTTGTCGATTTCATGCCAATCCCATGCTTTGAGCACGGACAGAACCTGGGCAGCGAACGCCTCGTTGAGTTCGACGACGTCCATCCTGTCGAGTGTGAGTCCTGTCCGCGCAAGCAGTTTGGCAACCGCCGGCACCGGACCAATACCCATTGTAGCCGGATGACAGCCTGCAGCTGCCCACCCGTTAAGGAAGGCCATAGGTTCAATCTTTAAGGATGCCAGACGGTCCTCCGCGACGATCAGGCAGGCTGCCGCTGCGTCGTTCTGCTGACTGGCATTGCCCGCGGTAACCGTACCGTCTTTCAGAACTGGTTTCAGACGAGCCAGGGTTTCCGCGCTCGTGTCCGGGCGGATGCCTTCATCCTTGCAAAACATGATCGGCTCGCCTTTCTTTTGTGGCACAGGTACGGGCACGACCTCTTCATCGAAACGGCCCTCGGCCCATGCAGTGACGGCACGTCGATGGCTCAAAACTGAGAATTCGTCAGCATCGTCTCGAGTAATGCCGTATTCCCTCGCGAGATTCTCCGCGGTTTCCGGCATGCCGGAAATCACCCCGAAACGCTCTTGCGGCTGCGAGCGTTCCCGTCCCCGTTGCAGTCGGTCGTGAAACTTCACTGAGCCGGAACGGGCACCCCAGCGCATGTCGGTCGAGTAGTATTCGATGTTGCTCATACTTTCAACTCCGACCACCAGCACGACGTCGGCCGCATGCGTCTGTACCATCATGGCCGCATCGATGACGGCCTGCAGACCCGATCCGCAACGCCTGTCAACCGTGTATCCAGGCACCTCGATCGGCAGTCCTGCCGCAAGCGCTCCATAGCGGCCGAGGCACGGAGACTCACTGGATGAATACGACTGCGCAACGATCACTTCGTCGATCGATGCGTAGTCTATCGCGCTGCGCTTGAGGACTGCCTCGATGATATGCGTGGTCAACTGGTCGGCGGTGAGGGGCCGCAAGCTCCCGCCAAAACTGCCTACAGGGGTGCGAAGCGGAGCGACGACTGCCGCACGTCTGAGCGCTGTGTTCATGCTGTGAGTCTCCACTGGGATTCGTGTCGGGTTTGATATAAACTGACGCATCATCAATTATATGTCGCGTCAGGGCAAATGGATGACCGACGCGTGGGGATGTCCACCTTGAAGATTGTTGATGCTGCAGAAATCGACTTTGGTGCGCTGGTACGCCGTGGCGAGACGGTGATGTGGGGGCAGGCTGGCGCCGAGCCCGTGACGTTGACGCGCGCGTTGATGGAGCAGCGTCACCGCGTCGGCCGTCTGCGGGCCTTTATCGGGGCGACATGGTCGGAGACGGCCGACCCGCAATTTACGGATTGCGTGCACTTTCAGTCCTATTGCGGGGCCGGTGCGAATCGAATCCTTGCAAAGCAGGGAAAGCTCGACGTCTTGCCTTGCCACTATTCCCAGATCGGCGAACTGATTTCCTCTGGAAAACTAAGGATCGACGTTCTGATGTTGCAACTGGCGCCTGCGGGACTGGACGGCCGGTACAGTCTCTCACTGGCTCATGAATACCTGGTTCCCGCAATCAAACGGGCGAGGCTCGTCGTCGCGGAGATCAATCAGCTTGCGCCTTGGACGTATGGGCGGCATAGCTTGTCCGCTGATGATGTCCACGTTGCTGTGGTGACCGCGAGGCGCCCGCTCGAATCGACGCGCGGTGATCCAACGGAGACCGAAAAGACCGTGGCGCAGCAGGTGTCAGCTGTAATTGAGGACGGCTCGACGCTTCAGTTTGGTATAGGGTCAATCCCGGAGACGGTGCTGCGCGAACTGGGCAGCCATCGGGAACTGGGCATCCATACCGGAGCGCTCGTCGATGAGGCCGCGCGTTTGATCGAGGCAGGCGTCGTCACGAATGCCCGCAAGACGGTCGACGCGGGCGTGAGCATCGCCGGGGTGGCGATGGGCAGCCGCACGTTGCATGATTTTGTTCATCGCAATTCATCGGTTCAATTCCGCTCCGTCTGCTATACGCATGCGGCGGATGTGCTGGCATCCATCGATCGCTTCGTAGCGGTCAATTCCGCGCTTGAAGTGGACTTGACCGGCCAGATCAATACCGAGGTGGCGCGCGGAATATACGTGGGCGCTGTGGGTGGGGTTCTGGATTTTCTGCGTGGCGCGCATCGGTCCAAAGGGGGGATGCCAATCATTGCATTGCCGTCGACGGCGGGCTCCGGTCCGCAAATCGCGAGCCGGATTGTCGGGTCGCTGTCGGGCCCAGCTAGCATCCCTCGCGCGGACGCTGGTCTGATCGTTACAGAGCATGGCGTGGCCGATCTGCGCGGACTGTCCCTTGGCGAGCGGGCCCGCCGCCTGATTTCCATTGCTGCACCACAATTCCGCGACGAACTTCAGCGGCATGCCCAAGCTGCGGCACTCGTGTAGACCCCGCTCGCGCGCAACGCTATGGTTCTGCGAAACGATTCGCCTCGACAGAATGCTGCGGTCCCAGATCTGCAGCAGTTGCTGACGTTGTGTCCGCTCGGTGAGGGTCGTTTCTCCAGCATGGCTGCCCAGACCAACCGTAATCAGTTTATATTCGGCGGCCAACTCCTCGCGCAGGCTCTTTATGCAGCACTACAGACTGTTTCCGACAGACTGCCGCACGCGTTGCACGCCTCGTTCGAGTTGCCCGCTTCGGCCATTCGACCGCTCGTCTATCAGGTGCGAGAGGGGCACGACGGACGCAGCCTATCCCATCGTCGGATCATGGCTTTTCAGTCCGGGAACACGGTTTTGTCGGCTGATGCCTCTTTCAGCGCGACCGGAGATGGATTTCAGCATCAGTCAGGCTGGCGGGCCGAACCGCCTGTGCCGGAATCGCTGCCGACTCTGGCAGCGGTTGCCGCATGCTATGAGACGCAGGTGTCGGAACATGGCAGGGGAAGGTTGACGACTTACCCCCAACTCGAAATACGCCCGATCGAGGTAAGGGAACATCTGCTGTTGCAACCGGGCAATCCTGCATCGCGTATCTGGATACGGGCGCGTGGAGATATGCCCACTGGCCAGTCCGGCTGGGCGGCGGTTTTGACGTACTTGTCGGATTACCTGTTGATTAACGCAGCGTTGATTCCCCACGTGAGCGATATGCCCAATGAGCATCTGTTCGTAGCAAGCCTGAACCACGCGATGTGGTTCCATTTACCGGCCGATCCTTCACGATGGCTGCTCTATGAGACGGAAAGCAGTTGGGCAGGGCAGGGCCGGGCATTGATACACGGCCGCTTCTTTTCGGAGGCAGGGCAGCTTGTCGCCTCTGTGGTTCAGGAGGCGATGATTCGCATTCGCAAGCATTCGGCTCAAAGGTCGTAGCCGGACGCCGAATGCGCCCGGCCTTCCACTGGGCTTGCTCCTAGAGCGTGTTAGGCACTTTCGGTCAGACCTGGTAACCTGGCGGGATGACAGAACGCAAGCCATACCCGACGGATGTTTCGGACGAGGAATGGAGCTTCGCCGCTCCGTACCTGACCTTGATGACCGAAGATGCACCGCAGCGCCGATACGAGCTGCGCGAAATGTTCAACGCGCTGCGCTGGATGGCGCGAGCCGGTGCAGCATGGCGGATGTTGCCGACCAACTTCCCACCGTGGGAACTGGTCTACCAGCAAACGCAACGTTGGCTGAATGCGGGTTGCTTCGAGGCGATGGTGAACGATCTGCGTTCGATCATTCGGGTTGCACAGGACCGGCAGGGGCAGCCCAGTGCGGTTATCCTGGATGGACGCACTTTGCAGTCTACGTGCGAAAGCGGTCCGCGTGCGGGTTACGACGGTTACAAGCGCAAGCGGGGCAGCAAGGTTCACATGGCTGTCGACACGCTGGGCAATCTGCTGGCGGTGCACATCACGCCGGCCAATGAACAGGAACGGGCACAGGTGCAAGAGCTTGCCCAGCAGGTCCAGCATGTTACTGGCCAGACGGTGAAACTTGCATTCGCCGACCAGGGCTATACGGGTGACGCGGCTGCGCAGGCCGCCCGTGAGGAAGGCATTGAGCTGCAGGTCATCAAGCTGCCCGAGGCGAAGAAGGGCTTCGTGCTGCTGCCCCGCCGTTGGGTAGTCGAGCGCAGCTTCGGCTGGCTCAACCGCTTCAGGCGGCTGGCACGCGACTACGAGCGCCTGCCCGAAACCCTGGCCGGCCTGCACTTCGTCGTCTTCGCCATGCTCATGCTCGTTCATGCTGTACCGATTATGCAAAGTGCCTAACACGCTCTAGCCGTACGACGCTTCAGACGGCGCTTGCTCATTCACCGAATCGATCCAATGCTGCGGCCGTGCCTCGATCGTGCATGGCTCCCCATCCAGCCGGGCGTCCGCTATGAGGATGGTGCCCGTGATCGGATCGAGATACTGGCAAAGTACCACTCCGCCTTCTTGCTGCGCCTCGAGTCTCGGGCATCCGTTGGTCCAGGCGTCGGGTGCGACGGCGAGTGGCGCGCCGCTGTTGACCGCGTAGGCGATGCCAGCATGATGCTCGACGCCAGGGTACAGCAGACGTCCCTGACCGCGCTTGGGCGATACGATTGGCGCATGTCCGGTAAGGGGAATTGTCGCGGGATGGGCTCGCGCCAACCGCTCCTTCAGCATCCGCTTGCGGCACGCGTGTGTCGCTTCGCAATCAGGCAGGAACGCCGACTCATCCAGAACGACCCCATAGACCGATGCAGCTTCGGCGATGCTGATGCGTGACTGCCGGACATCGCGCGCCACTGCGTCGGCGTCCCGTTCGAGTGGGTCGCCAAATCCGCCGCCGCAGCCAAGGTGGAATTCGAACCACTCGTCGTCCCGCAGAGTCAGGGCATCGGCATGACCCGAGACCGCCTCGACCTGGCCGTTGGCGCGATGGAGAGTGAAGCGCGTATTGGCTCCGGGTAGTCCGCCTGCGAAGCCGGACAGTGGCAGGCGCTCGCGCATGCCGAGCATGACGCCCGTCCAAGATGCCGTTTTGTGCGGCCTGTAACTCATCTGACAGCCAGCGCCGGCGCGATATCGACCCGCACCTTCGGCACCGGCGCGCGGCCGCTTCTCGAGAACCAGTGCCGGGTAGCGCGACTCGAACGATTCGATATCGACGGATTCGATGATGGCTTTACGGGCCACCATAAAACTGAACAGGTCGTAGCCGTCGCGGTCATGTCCTGCCGATCCGCCCGCCATCGCACCTTCAATCATGAGCCAGCCGTCCTGCCCCCCGGTGGCGGTGTTGTAGGCCCATGTGTGCAGGCCCATGCACGACGGCGCGACCGGTCCGGAGAGCAGGTGCTGCCCGGGCGCTTGTGCGCCCGATATAGCAACAGCCATCATCAGGCATTGATGAGCGGCCATGCTGGCGTTGAGCGCGACGTCGAAATGGGCCGATGCAGTGGGTGCCGGAGGCGCGGAGTTCACTACCGTACCGGGTGGGCAACGGACCTCGATCGCGTCGAACATGGCTGCGGACAGAGGCAGATCGTGAGCGAACACGTCCGTGACGTCGCTCGTGACAATTGACTGAATTACGTGAGGCTTTGAGTTGAAAAAGTGCTTGCACTGTGGGGCGGCACCTTCGAAGTCGAAAACCAGCTTTTCGTCCAGTATCGTCAGGGTGCAGGGAACCCGATAGCGCTCATCGCCCCACTCGGTCCAGGTGACGAGGCGATACACACCGTTTTCCAGTAGTGAGATGCGCCGCCTGAGTTCTCGCGAGACGATGTCTCGCAATGACCGCACGCTGGCCGTGAACAGTTCCGCACCGATCGTTTGCGCAATGGCCGCGAGTTTGTCGTGCACCACCTGGCAGCCGGCCACGAGGCTTCGAATATCCATCTCGACCAGCGAGGGTACCCGCACATTGTTGCGCAGGATCGCCCATATGTCCTGTTCCTCCGCGCCCTGGCGGAAAAGCCTCACGGGAGGAAGACGGAGTGCCTCCTGGAAGCACTCGGTGGCAGCCGGCGACCAGGATCCGAAAGTCATACCGCCGACATCGATCATGTGGCCGGAGTTCGCCACCCAGGCAATCAACACGCCATCATGAAATATCGGGCGCTGGACGACCACGTCCATGTAATGAAGGCCGCCGCCGTTATGCGGATCGTTGGCAATAAACACGTCGCCGGGCGAAATGTTGGCGCCGTGCAACGCCAGCGTGCAGCGCACCGCGTGGCTGCACGCGCCGAAATGATGCGCCACCGCACCTCCGCCGGCGATGAGATCGCCCGCCGCGTTCAGCACGGAGCACGAACAGTCACGCGACTCCGAGATTGTCGGGGAGCAGGCGGTGCGCTCGATAGTCACGGCGCCTTCTTCGGCCACGGCTTGCAGCCGGCTGCGGAAAACCTCGAGTGCGATCGCGTCGAAGTCCGCGTCTGATTTCCGGTTCATCTCGGTATCTCCAGGGTAATCGTGCGGTGCTTATCGACTGTCGCGCGCACATTGGCGGGAATCCAGATTGTGGTGTCGCGGCTATCGATCAGTGCAGGTCCAGTCAGTGCCTGACCAGGTAGCAGGTCAGCACCATCGAATACCGGTACGTGGAGGTCAGATCCGTGTTTGCCGACGTACACGGTGCGGTTGCTGACAACCGAGGGCGGGCGTGACTCGCCGTCGCGAAGATCGGCTGCGAGCCCCGCGCGCACCGTGCGGCCGTACCCGATCGCTCGCAGCGCCACCAATTCGACGGGTGTGCCGCTGATCAACGCTCCCTGACCATAGCGCCTGCCATATTCAGCCTTGAAATCCTCGATGATGCGTTCCTGCTGCAGGGGGCTAAACCCATCCACGCAGGCCACATTCAGTTCCGACTGTTGCCTCATGAAACGCAGATCAGCCTCGAACATCAGGGAGCGGTCGCATTCGGCGATGCCATCGGCCGCGAGATCGGCGTGTATGTTAAAGGCCAGCTCGGACATCTTCACTTCGACCTGTTGCGCGTCGCATGGCAGGCACAGATTCATGCTGACGCTGCGTTCGCGCCGGATGTCGGCATTGGCCGCGCCAAAGGCTGACAGGACGGACGTCAGCTCCGGTATCAGCACGCGTTGTATTCCAAGCTCCTGGGCGATCAGAGCATTGAACAGGCCACCACAGCCGCCCATGCTCACGATCGCGTGTGCCGCCGGATCGAGCCCGCGCTGCGCAAACTGGGCTCTGAGTGCGCGCACCATTTCTACCTTGGCGATTTCCTGGATGCCCCATGCGGCTTGCTTCGCATCTGAACCGACTAGCTGCCCCATGCGTTCGCAAGCCGTCGAAGCAGCGGCGGGATCGAGTGCCATGTCGCCGCCAAGAAACCTTGATGGGTCGATATAACCCAACACGACCAGTGCGTCGGTCACAGTGGGCTCGATACCGCCGCGGCCGTAGCACGCTGGGCCGGGGTAGGCACCTGCCGATCGGGGTCCGACCCGTAACAATCCGAGGGCGTCTACCCATGCAAGCGAGCCGCCGCCCGCCGTGACGGACTCGATGTCCACCATCGGCATCGCGGTCCAGATGCCCATCAGTTCGCCGCGGGTTCGTCGCATCGGTTCGCCGCGACGCACGATCGCCATGTCGAACGAAGTGCCGCCCATATCGCAAGCGACCGCGTCCTCGACACCAGCGGCCCGGCACACGGCGAGTGCCCCGACCACGCCTGCAGCGGGTCCCGACTCTGCCAGCATGGCTGGCATGCTGCGGCCTTCACTGACTGTGATGGAGCCGCCACCGGAATGGACAAGTAGTGGCGGCTGCGGCAGTCCGAGCCGTGCCAGTTCGTCGACGAGTTCGTCGATCCCGCCAAGCGAACCGGAGGTGTAGGCGTTCAGCAGCGCAAACGTGGTTCGTTCGTATTCCCGCGCTACAGGGTAGAGTTCGGCCCCCGAAAGCACTGGAAGGTCGGGCAGCACCTCGCGGATGCGCGTGACGGCCGCGCTTTCATGCTCCCGGTTGACGCACGACCAGAGAAGCGACACGACCAATGCCTCAATCCCGAAACGCTCGCGCAGATGTTTTGCCGCGTCGACTGCCTGCTCGGCGTCGAGCGGCTGAAGCACGTCCCCGTCGCAGTCGATACGCTCGTCAACGCCCACAATCCAGTCGCGTTCGATCAGCGCATCCGGTGGCACCAGCCAGCCATTACGCGGCACGCGACGCACCCGTGCCAGCGGCACAAGATCCTCGAACCCGCGCGTGGTAACGAGCCCAACCTTGCGCCCGGTGCGCGACGCAATATCGTTCGTGACAGCGGTCGTACCCAGCCCGAAGCGTTCTACCCGGGACAACATCTCCTCGATGCCGAGGCCGGCGCGCTGTGCGACGAGGCGGCAGGCTTCGATGACGCCGTCGCCAAGTGCCCCTGTCGTGGAAGGTGCCTTTGCTCGCCAGACTCCCTGGCCGTCCGACAATACAATGTCGGTAAAGGTTCCGCCGACGTCCACGCCGATGCAAAGTTTCCCGGCTGCCGTTCCGCCGGCGCTACTCATGTGCGGGTTAGCGTGTAAGGCCATGGCTTCCCAGCTCCGGCAGCGCATGCTCGACGAGATGGTCAAGCGTGGGTGTTGGGATGGCGAACTCACGCGCCAGATCCTGCGCGAGGTGCATGTCCTTGCTCGACATGGCTACCATGCCCGAGCGCCCGGTTGTGTAGTGGTCTTCCTGTTCGCGGATGCGCGCCCAGTTGTTGCTCACCCAGCTTGACCCGACGCCCCCTGCATTGATTATCGACAGCCAGTCCTCCTCATCAATGCCAGCTGCCCGGGCAAGACGAAGCGCCTCGCGAACCAGCAGCACGTTGGAGATGGCCATGAAGTTGCTCAGAATCTTGGTTGTCGATCCGGTGCCCACGCCGCCGACATGGAACAGATGCTGAGACATTGCCGCGAGCGCTGGTTGCGCCAGTTCGAAGGCTGCCTTGTCTGCGCCGACGAAGAAGGTTAGTTTGCCAGCGCGGGCCGCGGTATCGCCACCACCCGTCATAGGGACGTCAAGAATTGCAACTCCGTGTTCGGCGGCCTGTTGCGCGAGCTGTCTGGTCAATCGGGGCGCGACTGTGCTGTGAATGGCTACGACGCTGCCGCGAGCGAGGCCTGCAAGCAATCCCCGGTCGTCGCCGTCAGGCAAGAAGGCCGACCGGACCTGTGCCTCGTCGAACAGCGCGACGCACACCAGGTTGGAGCGGGTTGCCAGCTCGTAGTTGCTTGATGCGACAGTCGCCCCGAGTGCGACCAGCCGTTGGACGGGCTCAGGCCTTATGTCTCGCACGGTCAGCGCAAACCCCGCTTTCACAAGGTTCGAAGCCATGCCTTCGCCCATGTTGCCAAGACCTACGAAACCTACGTTTAGTGCCATCTTCTGCCTCCGTTGGGATTGCGACGCCGATTAGCCTTGTCGCCAAGGCACCTCTAAGAAATGATGATCACTCTGTTATCGTAACTTCCGGTTCCATCGCTTTCATTGGTATATCATGCGGTAATATGCTGGTAAAAGTAAAAATTGTAGATTGTGGGAAGCACCTATATTAAACTGACGATGCATCAGTTGTTATAGAGAACTGTCGGCTGTCCGATTGGCTTGGGCAGTCAAGCGACTTTCTTTCCCTGAACCGGTAGGACTTCTTTGTCGAGGTGATCGTGGAGCAATTCGTAGTCGAGAATGCGGCGCTTGTCGCAGTGGACTTTCAGGAAGGCATCCTGCGCGTGCCGTTTGTGCCTCATTCGGCGAACGCTGTACTCGAGAATACTGTGCGCCTGGCCCAAAGTTTCCGGAAGATTGGTGCGCCGGTCGCATTCACCCGGGTGACGTGGGCCACGGATTTTGCTGATGCGCTCAAGCAGACGGTGGACCGGCCTCTGCCGATGCCACCAGGCGGATTGCCCGCAGACTGGGCCGATCTGTCAGGAGAGCTCGGCGTGGCGCCGAACGACATCGTGATTACGAAGCGCCAGTGGAATGCGTTTCATGGCACAGAACTGGACCTGCAACTACGTCGCCGTGGGATAAAGACAGTGGTACTGTCCGGAATCGCGACCAATATGGGTGTGGAGTCAACGGCACGAACGGCCTACGAGCTGGGATACCAGCTCGTGTTTGCGGAAGACGCAATCAGTAGCGTGGCTGCGGGAATGCACGAGTTCGCCGCGCAGACCATCTTTCCCATGATCGGGACTGTGCGCAGCACCGAGGAGATCATCGCCGCGTTGCGTTGACGCACCGCTGTTGTCGCCATATCGGTAACAGAACAACTGGAAGGAGACATGATGCCAACAAGCTTTGAGGGAAAGGTCGCTGTAGTGACGGGAGCCGGAGGGGGTATCGGCGAGGCGGTGGCGCATGACCTGGCGCTGAACGGCGCACGCGTGCTGGTCGTTGATGTCAATGGCGCCAACGCTGACTCGGTCGCTCACTCAATCCGTGAGCAGGGCCGCGAGGCGGTCGCAATGTGTGCAGACGTGTCGGTGCTCGAGCAGAGCCAGGCGGTGGTCGAAAGAGCCAGGGAGGTTTTCGGCGCGTTGCACTATGCAGTGAACAATGCCGGTATTAGCGGTCGGTTCGATGCGCTGGAAAGCATTGACGCCGATGAGTGGCGCAAAGTGATGGGTGTCAATCTCGACGGGGTGTTCTTCGGGATGAAATTCCAACTGCCGGCAATTGAAATGGCGGGCGGGGGTGCGATCGTGAATATCGCTTCCATCTATGCGCATCTCGGACTGCGTCGGCTGGACGCCTATACTGCGAGCAAGCACGCCGTACTCGGCTTGACCCGATCTGTCGCAATCGAATATGCGACTCGGGGCGTGCGCGTGAACGCCGTTTCACCGGGTCCCATTCTGACGCCGCTGACCCGGGGCGCGAAGGAGCAGACTGATCCCATTGCGGCGCTGACCGCCATGAAGAGAATGGGCGAGCCGGTTGAGATCGCCAAGGCTGTGTCGTTCCTGCTTTCACCAGACGCCTCGTTCATTACGGGAAGCGAAATCGTGGTTGACGGTGGCGTGCTGTTGTCCTGACAGGTTGCCACAGCATGCAGGTGGTTCTCGGGAATCCCGGCGACCGCCTGCATGCCTGCGGCGCCGGGGTCAGGCAAATGCGGTTGAACCAATGCATGACTCACGATTTTTGGTTGGATGCGGCGTCGATGATCCGCTGCGCTCGCTCCACGACAGGCCGATCGACCATTTTCCCGTCGAGCGCGATCGCTGATCCTCCAGCACGGGCCGACGCGTCAAGCACGCGCCTCGCCCAGTTGCATGCATCAGCGTCCGGAGTAAACGCCCTGTTGACCAGTGGGATTTGCCGCGGATGAATGCACAACTTGGCGCCGAAGCCAAGCCGCTGACTGCGCCGCGCATCCTTCGCTACTGCGGTACCGTCATCGATTGACGCGGTGACGCCGTCGCACGGTGGGGGAAGGCTTGCACAGCGCGAAGCGAGCACGAGCATGGACCGGAAGTGCAGCAGTTCCGCGTCGTCTCCGCCAATTCCCAGGTCGAGCTGAAAGTCAATGGTGCCGAACATAAGGCGTCTAGTGGCTGCGGCCTGTGACACTGCATGAACATTCGCCATGCCTTGCGCGGTTTCGATCAGGGCGAATATCGCCACATGATCCCCGATCTTTGCGGCGACAGCGGCCACATCGTCGACGCTCTCCGTTTTGGGAAGCATCAGGCCGACAATGCCTGGACGCTGACACAGCTCGAGATCTGATGCTGCCCACTTCGTATCAAGCGCGTTGATCCTGACAATAGTGTGACTATCGGGCGTAACAAAGTTGTCGACGGCGTCGCGTGCGGCCGATTTGTTACCCGCCGAAACGGCGTCCTCCAGATCAAGGATGACTGCATCGGCACCTGTGTCGAACGCTTTTTTGAAGCGGTCGGGCCGGTCACCGGGCACAAAAAGGTAGGAGCGCGCCCGACTGGCGTCCGTTGCTGTGGCGGGTTTCATCCGGCCGATTCCTCTTCGAGCGATGCGTTAGCCGGTGGCACTTCAGGCGATGCAAGCGGTGACTGGGTGCGCGCATAGTCGGCAAGAAGTGTCCGGTTGGTGGACACGCATACGATTGCTGAGCCGATCGCGCTTGCGAGCAGGATAAGCAGGGAATACCGAATGGATTCGTTGCCGAACCGGGGCTGCAGTCGATCGTTCAAGATACCGACCACGAGCGGCCCCAAGCCGTACCCCAACACGTTCAGAAAGAATGACACAATGGCGGCGGCCAGCGCACGCATCCGTGGTTTCGCTACGGTTTGCGTGAGCGCGTGGATTGGCGTTGCCCAGACCGACAGCAGTCCGATCGCGAGTCCATACATGGTGAATGCAAGATTGCGATTGGATGTCAGCAGAAATGCAACGCCGAACGGGATTGCCAGCACCATCCCTGCTGCGGCGATGCGCATGTGCCAGCGGAGGTCCCTTCGGGACAGCTGGTCCGCTACGATTCCCGAGCTGATGGTGCCTACCAGGAGGCCGATTGCCGATGCGGTGCCAAGCTTCGCGCCAATCTCGCTAGCTGCGACACCATGTACCCGCAGAAAAAACGTTGCTGCCCATGACTGCACGCCGTAGTTGACAATCGCGCATGCCATTGCGGAGAGCGCGAGGAGACGAAAGGCGCGAAGTCTGCTCAGCCATCTGAGCGTTTCGAGGAGTGGCAACGCGGGTTCCATCATCAAATTCGGATCGGACAGGCCCCGGGGCGGCTCCGGTACTGCGAGACGGATGAACAGCGCGAGCAGCAGACCCGGCGCGCCGACCAGCACAAACACCATACGCCATCCGAAATGTGCAATGAGTGCGCCGCCGGCGAAAAGCCCGAGACCGACGCCAATCGACGCAGAGGCGTTGTAAAAGCCAATCGCCTTGGCGCGATTGCGGCGGCTGTACAGATCAGCAATGATCGAATGTGATGGGGGGTTACAGCCCGCTTCACCAAAAGCGACACCCATGCGGGCAATCGCTAGTTCTGCAAACGATTGGGTCAGACCACACAACATGGTCATCAGGCTCCAGATGCCCGTTGACGCAGCAATAATCGTTCGGCGCGAGCCTCGATCGGACCAATAGGCGATCGGCAGTGCTGCTGTGACGTAGACCGCTGCGAACGCCATTCCGGTCAATAGCCCCATGCTGGTATCGCTGACATTGAATTCGCGCTTGATGGGTGTAAGCAGGATCGTAATCAGTTGCCGGTCTGCAAGGTTGACCGCTGCGACGATGCAAAGGAGCGTCAGGACAAATGCGCGCCTCGCACTTCCCCATTGCGAAGTCGCTCCGTCAGACGGAGACGGAGAAGCGACCACCCCTGCCAACAAGGGCTGCCCGCGTGCGGGGTCCGGTAGCACGACGGATGGGTCATGGGCGTCCATAGGTTCCTCAGAAGGATCGCGGCAAATCTAGAATGTGCTCGGCCACGTAGCTGAATATCAGGTTGGTCGAAATCGGAGCAACCTGGTATAAACGGGTTTCGCGGAATTTACGCTCGACATCGTATTCGCAGGCGAAGCCGTATCCTCCATGAGTCTGGAGGCAGACATTGGCGGCTTCCCATGAGGCTTTTGCGGCCAGATATTTGGCCATGTTGGCTTCGGCTCCGCAGGGCAGGTGCGCGTCGAAGCGCTTTGCTGCCTTGAAACGCATGAGGTCAGCACTTTCGACATCGATATACGCCTGAGCGATTGGAAACTGCACGCCCTGGTTCTGGCCGATCGGGCGGCCGAAAACAACACGTTCGTTGGCGTAGCGGGTGGCGCGTTCGACGAACCACCGGCCGTCACCAATACACTCGGCCGCAATCAGTGTGCGTTCCGCGTTGAGGCCATCGAGTATGTAACGAAATCCCTTGCCTTCCTCCCCGATCAGATTCTCTTCAGGAATTTCGAGGTTATCGAAGAAGAGTTCATTGGTTTCATGATTGACCATGTTGAGGATCGGCCGAACGGTCAGACCTTTGCCGATTGCGTCGCGGAGATCGACGATGAAGATGGACATGCCTTCGGATTTCTTTTTGACCTCTGCGAGCGGCGTCGTACGCGCAAGCAGAATCATGAGGTCGGAGTGCTGGACCCGCGAGATCCAGACCTTCTGGCCGTTGATGACGTAGCGGCCGTCGCGTCGGGTGGCGGTGGTCTTGAGCTGCGTGGTGTCCGTGCCGGTGGTGGGCTCCGTCACGGCCATCGACTGGATGCGCAGTTCGCCAGAGGCAATACGAGGTAAATAGCGTGCTTTCTGTTCAGGCGATCCATTGCGCAACAGGGTGCTCATGTTATACATCTGCCCATGCACGGCGCCCGCGTTTCCGCCGCAGCGGTTGATCTCCTCCATGATCACGGTCGCCGCGACAAGCCCAAGTCCTGACCCGCCGTACTGTTCGGGAATCATGGCCGAGAGCCACCCCGCGCCAATTAGCGCGTTAACAAACGCCTCCGGGTAGCCGCGCTGTTCGTCGATCTTGCGGAAATAGTCATCCGGAAATCCGGCGCACAGCGAGCGCACACCATCGCGAATCTCCTGAAATTCATCACTGTCGTCATGCACGGGGAGACCATCCTCTTCAAGTTAAGGGGTTATTCGACTCGCGCGATTGCATCGGTGCACAGGGCACCATGCGCGTCCCGGGTCCAGAGTCTGACTGTCTTTCCATCTGGTGCAGGTCGTCCGCACAGGTCGAATGCCATTCCTTCAAAGAGCGGGTTCACGGCGCGAAAAGCCAGATGGGTGACTCTTCTTTCAGGCAACTCGCGCTGCAGCTGGTCCAGAAGAAGCGTGATCGAGAGTGGTCCGTGAACCACCAGAGCGGGGTACTGTTCAGTCTTGCGCGCATAGTCGACGTCGTAGTGGATCCGATGGCTGTTGAAGGTCAGGGCCGAGTATCGGAACAGCAGCACCGGATCCGGAATCACGGTGCGTGACCAACTTTCGTCGCAAGGAGCGGCTTTTGGGGGCACCGGTAGATCCTCGGGCGCCGGCTGATGCCGGTACACCAGTTCCTGGCTTTCCGCTATTGCTTCACGCCCCTGACTGTCGGTGTGGGACGTGCGCAGTGTCACGAAGACAAGCGGACCGCTGCGACCGTCCTTGAGGTTGACCGCAGATACCTCAGTACGACGCATGACCGTATCGCCGATTGCCAGTGCGTACCTGAAATCGATCGTGCTTGCTGCCCACATGCGGCGCGGAAGCGGCACGGGGGGTAGCAGGCCACCCCGGACCGGATGGCCGTCAGTGTCAATCTGTGACTGCGGGCAGACCGGGAGGAAATATAACCATTGAAACAGTGGAGGCAGCGGGTCGCCTGCCCCGGTCGATACGTCGGGGCGGTCGAGGGTTGCGGCGAGCAGCGTTGCAGGCACGGGGGCGATCACCTCGCTGCGGGTTTCGTGTCGGCCCACCCAGGTTCGCAGGTGTTCGATGTCGATCGTCGTCACGGCTGCGCATCTCCATGGTTTTCTGATACCCGCCTGACGAAAGCGTCGATTTCGGCGTCGAAAACGTCGTTTTGATCACCAGCGACCATGTGAGCGGCATCCTGAACGTTGACCCACTGTGCGTGAGGGATCAACTGGAGCAATCGCGTCGCGCCGGCTGTATCGACGACCTCGCTGCGGGCGCCGCTAACGAGCAGTGTGGGGACAGAAATCGAGGTCGCGGCCGACTCCATTTTTGCCAACATGCCTTCTTCACTCCGCTGCCTGGACCCAGCGTGGAATGCGGGATCCCAATGCCAATACCATCTGCCGTTTTCGCCACGCCGAAGGTTCTTTGCGAGACTCGCACTCGAAGCCGGCCGCGGACGGTCAGGCAGATAACGCGCGACTGCATCGGCCGCTTCGTCGATATCTGCAAATCCTGCTTCGCCTGCGCTCATGAATCCGCGAATGCGCTCAAGTCCCGACGTCCGCATGTTCGGCACCACATCAACCAGCACCAGTCCACGAATGAGATCCGAAGGATGCCTTGCGACGGCGAGTAACGAGGCGATTCCGCCGATCGATGCACCGATCAGAACGAGTGGCCCGTGTTGCGTCGCGAGCACGGCCAGGAGGTCATCTACGAATGCTTCGATCGAGTAGTCTCCGTCGGCAGCCCACGCGCTCTCGCCGTGTCCTCGCAGGTCGAGTGAGATGACGCGATGTCCCTGGGAAACCAGATGTTTTGCCAGGCGTCGCCATGCGTGGCGCGTCTGGCCGCCACCGGGCGAAAGGACGATGCAAAGTCCGCTTGCGTTCCCGCCGACGTCTGCTGCCAGAGGCAAGCCCGCTCTTCCTGCAAACCGATGAAAGCCGATCGTCATTTCGCGGCTCATGGGCACGCTCTGTTCTTTCGCGTCCGTGGATTCAGTGTCGGTCCGCATGGGGTCACCAGACGAGTGGCAATGACTCCATGCTGAATACGCCACCGCCATGGGTGACGATCTCTGCGCCGGGCTTGATGTGGAACGGGGGCACCTGCGTCAGCCATTCTTCCATGCCGGTGATGATTTCGCGCCGCGCAAGATGGGAACCGATGCAACGATGCGATCCATACGAAAAGGCGTTATGCGGATTGGGGCTGCGCGTGAGAAGGACTTTATTGGGGTCCTCGAACTCCCGCGGATCTCGCGATGCAAGTATGGTCGAACACGTTACGTTGTCCCCCTTCTTGATCAATACTCCGCCCAGTTCGACATCGCGCGTTGCATAACGATTGGTGTTGACAACGGCGTAGGCGCGAAAGAGCTCTTCTACGGCAGTGGGGATCAGTGTGAAATCATGGCGCAGACTATCCTGGTCGGCAGGATTTTCGGCAAGATGCCGAAAATGAAACGCGAAGCTGCTCGTGACTGTGTCGAGCCCGGCGATAAAGAGCAGGACGCACATACCGGTGACCTCTGCGTCACTCAAGGGCCGGCCGTCGACCTTGGCGGTCACGGCAAAGCTAATGAGATCATCCGTGGGGGACTTGCGACGGGCTTCGACGAGTTCCTGCAGATAGGCCGCGACCTGCTGCATGGCACCGGCGCGCGTGAATTTGTCCCTCATGATCAGCGCTTCCCACTCAAGGAATCGCGTCATGTTGTCGGCCGGAAGACCCATGATGTCAAGGAAGATCCCGACAGGAAAGGGTTTGGCGAAGTCTTCCACGAAATCGCAGGCGCCCTTTGCGCCGCATGCCGCAACGAGCGATTTTGCCCTGCTGCGAACCTTCTCCTCTAATGCCTTCATTCGTGCTGGGGAAAAGATCGGGTTCATGATGGCCCGAAATTTCGGATGCTCGGGAGGATCCATTTCGAGAGGTATCAGTCTCAGCGACGAGTTCGAGCGGGAAACCGCGCTCGAGAAGGTGGCCGCATCCTGAAGCACCGCGCGGATATCTTCTGCCCGGGTAGGCACCCAGGTTCCTGGACCCGGAATCGCGTTGTGATGCGTGGGTGAATAGAAAATCCGGGGGCCGTTGTGCAACTCGGCTACGGTCGAGTGCGGGTAATTCCCAAGTCCCGTGCGGAAATCGAACGCGTGCACAAGCTCGGACGGAACATGATCCGGTATCTCCTGCAGGTGCGATTTCGTGTCTCCAGATGCCGGCGACGCGTGCATTGCTGATCCTCCAGTGTCTCAAGGTGTAGTTGTTCGTGGCGGACAATCCTGTCGCCAAGTCGTGCTGGGATTCTCCCAAATAGATGACGTATCGTCAACTAAATAAATCTGAAGCAGTCTTGAATTGATGGCTTTACTGGACTAATCGTGAGCTGGACGACGTACATGGGTATCGGGTAGTATCCAAGAAAATGACGAATAGACAGTTTTCAATCGCTGGGTCAGCGTATCCCGGAGCGGGGAGCGCGGGCGTGACTACGAAGTCTTACTTTAGAAGATGAGCCAGAATGGACGTGATCGCAAGCAGGTTAGGGAAGTGGATCGTCGAACTGAAGTACGAGGATCTGTCGCCGGAAGTCGTCAGACTGGCGAAGCAATGCATTCTGGACCATCTCGGCGTTCAGATCAGGGGCGCCACCCTGCCTCAGGTGCAGCCCGTACGGCGATTGGTAGAAGCGATGGGGGGTACCGCTGAGGCGACGGTTGGATTTTACGGCTGGAAAACATCAGCGGCTTACGCCGCGTATGTGAACGGTACATTCGGTCATAGCTGCGAGTTCGACGATAGCCATTTCCACTGTGGTCATCCAGGTGTGTGCGTGATTCCTGCGGCACTGGCGCTTGCGGAACGGGTGCGCGCGAGTGGGCGCGAACTGATTACCGCCGTTGTCGCGGGCTATCAGGCGCAGGCCGCCTCGATCGGGCCGATCCACGGCAGCACCCTTGTGCTAGGGTGGCACGGAACGAAGGTCGGCGGCGTCTTCGGGGCGGCAGGCGCGGCGGCCAGTTTGCTCAGGCTAGACATCGAGCAGACAGCGCATGCGCTGAGCATTGCTGCAAGCGACGCCTCCGGAACGATGGAGTATGACCAGAGCGGCGGAGAGGTCAAACGGCTGCATGCAGGATCAGCATCTCGCAGTGGCGTACAGGCTGCACTGCTTGCGCAATACGGCATGACGGGACCAGCGACGGTCTTCGAAGGCAAGCGAGGCATTTATCGGCTGTTTGGCGATGGTAGTCCACCCGACATCGAGCGCTTCTGGACTGGGCACTTTCACATTCTGGATACGATGTTCAAGCTTTATCCGGCTGTCGGCACGGCGCATGCGGCCCTTAACGCCCTCACTCAAATCATGGTGACTGGGGAGTTCATAGCATCCGACGTGACAGCGATCAATGTGGGCCTGGCCGATTGGGCGATTCCGCATGGCGCGGCTATTACGCGACCGACAGATTGCATCAGTGCACAGTTCAGTCTGGCGTTCAGCCTCGCGCTGCGTCTTGTCAAGCGAAGCAATGATCTGCAGTTGTACCTGGATCCGGGCATGTGGGGAGATGCGGAACTGCTTGGCCAGGCGGAGAAAGTTCATCCCTATCCCATGGCGATAGAAAACGGGGCGCATCCACTCGGGGCGAAGGTGGAGGTCGTTCTTCGCGATGGCAGGCAATATAGCTACTACCAGAGAGCGCCTCGTGGGCTGCCGGAATGTCCTGCATCAGATGCAGAGTTAAAGCGCAAATTCTATGACCTGACCGAAGGACTCCTTCCACCGGAACAAATCGAACAGATAGTGGAGAAGGTCGACGCCCTGGAGGCGCTGAAAGATGTCTCCGAGCTTGTCGTTTCGCTGCACCAAAGAATTCATTGCATTGGCAGTCATGTTATTTCATCAAAAAAATAGGAGTGTCATATGCGACAGGCTCTTTCCATGGTCATGCTTGCGGTCGATGATCTCGCTAGAACGCGGCTCTTCTACGAGCAGGGGCTCAAATGGGAGCCTTGGGGAAGTGGCCAGAGCCGCACCTCGGTAAAATATCTTGCTGGTGACGTTCTAGTGACGATGATTGATCGACACTACGTTGCCGAGGAGGGGGGGCTTGCAGAAGGTTCAGGGTTGTTCGGCATCGTCTGCGTAGTGAATGTCGCTTCGCAGGGCGAGGTAGATGGCGCGCTAAAGGAGGTCACGGCAGCCGGTGGAATGGTAACCAATCCAGCACGGTTTCGCGATGGTGGCTTGTACAGCTTCTATTTCACCGATCCCGACCGCAATCCTTGGGAGGTGGTCTGGAATCCAAAGGCGCCGGCAGAGAGCGTCTTACAAGCAATGTAGCAAGACGCAGCATTCTTAATACCGGGTCAGCAGCAGGCAACCGGCCAGAGGGCCCCCTCCGGCCGCAGCGAGTCCCACCTCAGGGTTGCCGGCAACCTGTCTGTCTCCGCCTTCTCCCCAGAGCTGAATACAGGTCTCCCACAGCAGGCCGAAGCCGTGCAGCCGGCCAGCGGAAAGTTGGCCTCCGCCGGTGTTAAGCGGCAGTTCGCCGTCGCGCGCAATGCGCAGGGCGCCTTCGACATAAGCACCGCTTTCTCCCTTGCCGCAGAATCCGAGTGCCTCAAGCCAGATCAGCGTCAGAATGCTGAACCCATCGTACAGATTGGCGACCTGCACGTCCGCTGGTTTGAGGGCGGTACGTGTCCATAATTGTCGGCCGGCGTCATTCGCTGCCATGGACGTCAGATCCCCGAACTGGTCCCAGGAGTTGCGTCCATAAAAAGCGCCACTCATCGCCTCGATCTGCAGTGGCGGTTTGCGCAATGTCCGGGCCGCATCGAGCCTTGAAACAATGACGACCGTTGCACCGTCGATCGGTGCATCGCAGTCGTAAAGGCAGAGCGGTTCGGTGATCATTCTCGCGGCCAGATAGTCTTCGAGACTCATTGGGTCCCGGTAGAGCGCCCGCGGATTGAGCATTGCGTTGCGGCGACCATTGACGGCAATGGCGCCGAGTTGCTCTCGCGTCGTGCCGTACTCGTGCATGTGACGCATGGCAACAAGAGCGAGTGGATGTGCTGCAGAGAGGCCATTGAAAGGCCGGATCCATGACATCAGGCCGTCGACGCGGGCAGCTGGCGCGACGTCGGGTGTTTTCCGGCCACGCGCCTTGACCTGCTCGGAGTACTGGTTAAGTGTCCGGAAGCAGATAACGTGACGGGCCTGGCCAGTGGCGACGGCCATGGCAGCATTCATGACCGCGCTGAGCTGGCCCGGCGCTTCGGGAGAGGCTGCAAACCAGTTCAACTTGAGGTCCAGCGATTCCTTGACTTCGCGCAGCGTCACCGGCGACATTCCGGGCGTCGACGATATGCCTGGCCAGGAGCTGAGACCGTCAATATCGTCATAGTCGAGGCCTGCGTCGCCTAAGGCCTCTTCTATGGCATCGAGCGTCAGTTCAAGCGCGCTGCGGCCTGTTTGTCGTCCTGCCAGCATCAGTCCGACCCCGCTGATCGCCGCCTGGCGTTCGAGAATTTCCATGTTGACTAGGTAGTGGTGGGATCAGTGGGGGCCAGCGCGCTCGCCACCATAAAAGCAGCCGAAGCGATCAGCTTCGGCCGCGAATGATGGCGCCTCAGAGGCAGCCTCGAGATCGCGCTAATCCGTTCCATGAGTGCAAGCACCGCCGAGGCGCCAGAGGATGGATCCAGCCCGTTGTCGGCCGCGGCAATGCGTGCAGTCAGCAACTCATGAATGCGGGCGACCGCATTATGCCGGGCGTCCTCGAAACGACGGTCTCCCTCGTCGGCTGCAAGATTGCGCACGCGCAGGATTGCATGATGCTGCCGGGTGAAGTTGACGTATGAATTGACCAGCGAATACGCATTGGCCTTCGCATCACTCGCCGTCCACTCCTTGCCGAGAAGGGCTTCAATTTCTGGCGTGATCTGAAAGATCGTTTCAGCCACCGCCAATGCGGCTGCGGCGACATCGGAAAAATAGATGTAGAAGCCTGACGATGATGTCCCGGCAAGCGCAGTGATGTCCGCTACGCTCACGTCGCGAAGCGAGCGCTTTTCCAGAAGTTCGACGGTAGCCTTGAGCAGCCGTTCGCGGGTTTCGGCCCCCTTGCGCCCTATGGACTGCCCATAAAGGTTTCGCGGCCGCGCCGCTTTCCTGCCTTCCGTCCCGTTTGCCGTTGGGTCGGTTGACTGACCAAGATCGGTTGTTTTCATGTCGCTGTGCCCTGATGTTGCGCATTGTCTAACCACTACGGTGAATTACTGAATCCGTGTCAGTTGTGATTATATGCGTTCCGACCGGTCACGACATATCGTGACCGCCTGACGTTTCATCGCCTTCCAGCGCGAGGGCACGTTCGGGGCAGGCGCGTATACCGCGCCTCGCCAATGCTTCCATGCCGGGCGGAACGGTTTTGGCGTCAAACGCGATATACCCGCTTTCATCGAGTTCGAAGAGTTCTTCAGAAACGGCGGCGCAGCGCGCGTGTCCAGCACACTTGGCGCGGTCGGCGATAATTTTCATTGGATGTCTCCATCAGTTTTCGCCATGTCTGATCAAGGCGACGTGATCAGAACTGCGACTTCGGCAAGCGTACGACCATGCCATCGAGTTCCGGGGTTATCTTGATCTGGCAGCTAAGCCGGCTGCCGACAGTGACTTCGAGCAAACCGTCAACCAGAGACTTCTCGTCTTCCTGAGCCTGCGGCAGATGTCCAATCCATGCCTCATCAATGAAGCAGTGGCAGGTTCCGCAACTGCAACTTCCGCCGCAATCGGCAACGATTCCTGGCACACAATGGTCGACTGCGGCCTGCATCAGTGAACGGCCGACTTCTTCGTCAACGACATGCTCCTTGCCGTTGTATTCGATAAATTTGATGGTGGGCATGGCGTAAATAAAATGGACTACGAGTTTTGCTCAGTGAAGAGCGTTTGAAGCGGCAACATCACGTCGGCAAGCGCTTCATGGTTTTCGATCAGTGGCTGCCGGCCGACAATGCGCTTTGCGAACATGAACGCAGCGGGCGAGTTGACAGCATCCGCTGCGATAACTCGCCTATCCTTCAAATAAAACGCAATGAAGGAGCGCGACGACGGGTCCCCGCGGAGCACCAGCCTGTCGTACCCGTGCGAAAGGCCCACCATTTGCAGTTTCAGCTCATATTGGTCGGACCAGAACCACGGTGCGGATTCGGCCGGGCACGGCTGGCCACATAACACGGCAGCGACGGCTCGCGCCTGCTCGAGTGCGTTTGGCACTGACTCAAGCCTGATGCGCCGCTTGTACAGACCACTGGGACGGCTGGAACAGTCTCCAATGGCAAATATGTTCGGGTCGGAGGTTCGGCCGGACTCATCTACCGCAATGCCATTTTCGATGGCAAGGCCAGCCTGTTCCGCGAGTTCGACGTTGGGTATCAGGCCGATTCCGACGATGACGAGATCCGTCGGCAGTACCGTGCCATCTGTACAGACAATGGCTTTTACGGCGTCGCCCGACGGATCGAGTTCCAGACGTTCTACCTGGGTAGACGTGCGAATCTCGACGCCAGCTTCCCGGTGTACTTTCTCATAGAATTCCGATAGCTCAGGCGCGGTGACCCGCGCAAGCACGCGAGGCAGTGCTTCGAGCACCGTGACGCGTACGCGCAGGCGACTGGCAATGGCGGCAACCTCGAGACCAACATAGCCGCCCCCGATGATCGCCAGCCGGAAGTTGGGACTGAGTTGCCGCCGGATGTGGTCCACATCGTCGATCGTCCGGAGGTAGTGCAGGTTCGACGGGAGCTTCTTTGCGCCCATCATGGCAGCCTGCGATAGCGGCCGTGGGCGGCCGCCGGTTGCAAGGATCAGCTTGTTGTAGGGTTCCACCGTCCCGTCGGAGAGGGTAATGCTTTGCGCACGGGCATCGAGATGCGTGGCGCGCACACCGGTGCGGATTCCAATGGCAAGCTTTTCATAGGCGGTCGCGGGTTTAAGATATAGCCCTTGTGGCTCAGCCTCGCCTGACAGATAGGTTTTCGATAACGGCGGTCTCTGGTAAGGCGGGTGGGCTTCATCGCCGAGCATGAGCAAGCGGCCGCCGTATCCCTTTTGCCGCAGGGATACCGCCGCTTCGCTGGCCGCCTGGCCGGCACCTACGATGATTGTGCTTTCAGTTTGTATCTGGCTGAGCATGTTCAATCTCTGATCCGCGACACCCTGTTGCCTTCAGCTAACGGACGGTGTCGTACTATCGTTTCGGGACCTGCATACCGTTCTTCTCACGATCCCACGTTGTATGGGTGCAGCCTTCAGCGCGCAGTTCGTACTTCAGTACTCTTCCGACCGGATTGCGCGGCAGATCCGGCCGGAACTCGAAATAACGCGGAATCGTGAAATAGGGCAGACGCTCGATTGCCCACAGGCATATCTCCTCTTCGGTGACGCCAGCGCCGTCCTTCAGGACAATCGTGGCTTTTACATCATCCTCTCCGGACTCGGAGAATACCGCGTGCACTGCGACATCTGCAATGTCGGGGTGGGCGCGCAAGCCAGTTTCAACTTCGTAGCTGGAAATGTTTTCGCCGCGCCGGCGCAGATAGTCCTTCTTTCGATCGACGAAATAAAAGTAGCCGTTTTCGTCGAATTTGCCGACGTCCCCACTGTGCAGCCACATGTTCCGCATGATCCTGATGGTGTCTGCAGGCCTGTTCCAATAACCTTCGAACATGATATGGGGCCGTCTCGGGCGAATGACGATTTCACCCGGGGTATTGGGGGGTAGTTCGTTGTCCTCTTCATCGAAGATCCGCACATCAAAGTCTTCGTTGGCACGACCTGATGAACCTGCCGGTGCGGCTTCGTCAGATTGTGAGCCGGTAACCACACGAGCGGCCTCGGTCAGGCCGTAGCTGTTGGAGCCGGCGGTTTTTACGCCGAAGCGTTCTTTCCATTTGCGTTGCAACTGGGCTGGGAATGGCGAACCGCGCACGGTATGCAACTGGCCAAAACATGCCCGCGATGCTTCGGAGTCTTCCGCTTCGGCCAGAAAGGTAATCATCGAGCCAAGCAGACTCGCTACCGTCGCTCCGCTGCGTTGAATGTCCGGCCAGAAACGCGATACCGAAAAACGCGGAAAGATCGCCACGCGCGCACCTACGAACATGCAGGAGAGGATCGAGCCGCCCGTGGCGTTCATATGAAAGAGCGGGAGCGCGGTCCAGTTACAGTCTTCGCTGCGCCGGTCTTCCATCTGCACGACCTGTCTACCCAGGTTGCACACATAGTTATGGCTGATCATGCAGCCTTTTGACGGGCCGGTTGTTCCGGCTGTATAGATGAGCATCGAAAGATCGGCTGGAGCATTTACGTCTGGGAGCGGTTCCGATGACTCATCAAACGCGGAATCGAGTTCGGCGACCTGCAGGCGGGACGCCTGGGCCAGCGAACCGCGGCGCTGCAACAACGTTGTTGCATGATCGAGTCCGTCCTCGATGTCGACTACGCGTCTCGCGTAGTCATCCTCCGCAATGACAATCTTCGCACCGCAGTCGTTTAACTGATGCCGCAAAAATTCTCCCTTGTAGGCCGTGTTCACTGGAACACTGATCGCACCTGCTTTGTTGATTGCGAACCAGCTCAGCACCGCCTCGACGTTGTTGTCGAGAATACTGACCACGGTGTCGCCTTTCTTCACGCCCAGCGCAATCAGGCCGTGTGCCAGACGGGTTGAGGCGCGATCAATTTCGCCATAGGTATACAGCTCGCCGCTGAAATCCAGAAACGTGCGGTCGCGATACTGTATTGCGGAACGGGCAATCGCCGCCGTTACGGTGTCCTGTCTTCCACGGGACCAGATCTTGTGCTCATCCATGTGTCGTCGTCTTAAGCTTGCTCGCGTTCGATGGCCCTCGCAGGAGCCGCGCGGTTGGTCTATGGGAGTTGGCGCACTGCCCGGCGCATCCGTATCTCCGCTGCAGGTTGAGTCATCAAGGGTTCGCTTGGGCAGGTTTGCGACAACGTCTCGATACATCACGATTTTATAATGGACGAACTGTCAGCTTTTGTCCACTGCTGTTTTCTCGGTCTCATCCTAATGTTTACCCGCTGTTTGCCTCGGACGTTGACATCCATGAGTTTGGTAAATAAAATGAATCTAAGTCAGTTTATGACAATGAAACACAACAGGAGACGCACATGGAACTGCAGGATCTTATTCTGGTTAGCGTTGACGATCACCTGATCGAGCCCGAGGACATGTTCGAGCGTCACATCCGTGCGGCGTTCAGGGAGCGGGCGCCGAAAGTGGTTCGCGGGACGGGCGGGGCGCACCATTGGGTGGTCGAGGGGCAGCGCGCGCCTGGTCTTGGGCTCAATGCTGTCGCTGGACGGCCTAAAGAGGAGTACGGGTTCGAGCCGGTTTCTTTCGATCAGGTGCGCAAAGGGTGTTATGACGTCGACGCCCGCATCGAAGACATGAACGCCAACGGCGTGTTGGGCTCCATCTGTTTTGGGTCGTTTCCGGGATTCGCAGGCGCGCGCTTCCAGAAAATGCAGGACAAGGAACTTGCGTTGGCCACGATTCAGGCTTACAACGACTGGCATTTCCACGACTGGTGTGGCAGGCATCCCGGTCGCTTTATCCCGCTCGGCATGCTGCCACTCTGGGACGTCAAGCTCGCGGTGGATGAAGTGAAGCGACTCGTCGCACTCGGCTGTCACGCGATCACGTTTCCGGACAATCCGTCGATGATCGGTCTGCCGAGTCTGCACAACGAATGTTGGGAACCGCTGTGGGCGGTGTGCGAGGAAAATGCCGTCGTGATCTGTTGCCACATTGGCTCGGGCGGGAACGCGCCCTATCCATCAGACGAATCGCCGATCGATGCGTGGATTACGTCGATGCCCATTTCAATTGCGAACGCTGCGGCGGACTGGCTGTTTGCCGGTTTCTGGCGCCGTTACCCTGGTCTGCGCATGGCGCTTTCTGAGGGTGGCATTGGATGGATACCGTACCTGCTCGAGCGGGCCGATTTTACTTACCAGCAGCATAGCGCGTGGACACGCGCGAACTTCGGCAAGGACAAACCGAGCGACGTCTTTCGGCGTCACATCATTACTTGCTTTATCGACGACGAATTCGGATTGCGCAACCGGCAGGACGTCGGCATCGACATGATCACATGGGAAGCCGATTATCCGCATTCAGACGCGACCTGGCCCAATTCTCCGGAGCACCTCTGGCAGAGCATCCGTGCGCTTCCCTCAACCGATATCAATAAGATCACTCACCTGAATGCGATGCGGGAGTTTAGCTATGACCCGTTTTCAATCCTGGGGAGTGAAAACTGCACGGTGGGTGCGTTGCGGAAACTGGCAGCAACGGTCGACACACGACCGATCTCGCGAGGCGGTCTGAACCCTTCCGCATCGTCGGATAAGCCTGTGACGTCCGCTGACATCAAGAAAATCCTGTCACACGTCTGACTGAATGGCCGGATGCTTCGCTGCAGTTTGCCTATGGGCTTAGTGTGTCAGTAACGCGAGACCTGATTCGCGGCCGGATCGGATGCGACTGCGGTCGATTGCACCTGAAGACAAGGAGAACAGTTTTGATTTTGCCATTGCAGCAACCTGGGGCGCTGTATATCGATGGCGCGTTCGTTGCACCCGGCGAGGGGTACGAAGACCCGGTGTTCAACCCGGCCACCGAAGAAGTGATCGCTATGGCGCCATTAGGTGGACTCGCCGATGGGGAGGCGGCCATTGTCGCCGCACGCACGGCGTTCGACACCGGTTCGTGGCCCATCATGAGTATCCGTGAGCGCGTTGCCTACCTGCAAAAAATGGTTGACGTGCTGGAGTCGCGAGCCGCAGAGATTTGCGATCTGATTGTGCTTGAAGCAGGTTCCGTTCAGTCGAATGCGAAAGCGCGCCAGTTCGATGTGCCGATGAAGCACTTTCGGCGCATCCTGGACCTCGCCTTGCGCCAGGACATCCGGGCGCTTGCGCCGGAACTGACCCGAGGCGGTGGATCCGGCACTGTGCTGGGGACCGCTTTCGTTGTGCGCGAACCGGTTGGCGTGGTTGCGGCGATCACGCCTTACAACTATCCGTATTTCCTCAATGTGGTCAAGGTTGCTGCTGCATTGGTCACCGGTAATACCGTGGTACTGAAGCCATCGCCTTTTACACCTTTCGAGGCCCTGGTGCTGGCTGGTGCAGCGGCAGAGGCTGGATTGCCGAAGGGCGTGCTGAACGTCATCACCGGCGGCAAGGAAGTCGGTGAGCAACTGACAGCGGATGCCAGGGTCGACATGGTGACCTTCACGGGCTCCGACCAGGTGGGCGCGGCCATTGTCGCGCAGAGCGCACCGACACTGAAGCGGCTCGTCATGGAGCTGGGCGGCAAGTCCGCCCTGATCGTGCGTGAGGATGCGAACGTCAAGATGGCCCTCGGTCAGGCGCTGCGGGGATTCACCAGTCATGCAGGGCAAGGATGTGCCATGAATACGCGCGTGCTTGTGCACAACTCGCTGCGCAAGGAATTCGTCAAACAGTTGGCAGCGATGGCACGAGCGGTGAAGGTTGGGGATCCGCGTGCCTCAGACACCCAGATGGGGCCTCTGATCCGTGCCTCCGCGCGTGAGAGGGTCGAGCGCTATGTCGCGCAGGGTGTTGACAGTGGAGCGACGCTCATGTCCGGTGGTCGGCGTCCGGCAGATCTGATCAAGGGCTTTTACTACGAGCCCACTTTCTTTGACAACGTCGAAAGCCAATCCACGATCGCACAGGACGAAATATTTGGACCAGTCGGCGTCGTGATCGGCTTCGACAATGACGATGAGGCGATTGCCATTGCCAATGACTCACGCTTTGGTCTGCGGGGTGGAATCATCAGTGCGGACGTGGGTCGCGCCTTCGAGATGGCTCGCGCGATTCGTACGGGTGGCGTGACGCTCAACGGCGGTGCCGGCACCCAGCTTTCAGATGGCCCGTTTGGTGGTGTCAAACGTTCTGGCTACGGTCGGGAATTGGGCGAGGACGGTCTGAATGAATTTACACAAACGAAGCTGATCGAGATTCAGGCCGGTTAAACGGCGGGCAGGCGAACGGATCGCGCTGCTCAGACACGCGTGCATCTCACGACGATTGGCGCGCACCCGCGCCCTGACACCGCGTTGCCAAACAACGGAGTGACGAAATGGGTTTGCTGGACGGTAAGGTGGCGGTAGTGACCGGTGCTGGCGCTGGGCTGGGACGTGCCTATGCGCAGTTGCTGGCGCGTGAGGGGGCGGCCGTTGTCGTGAACGACTATGCCCGGGAGCCCGCTGAGGAAGTCGCAACGGGCATTCGCGAAGCGGGCGGCTCGGCTGTCGCGAGCGTGGCGGACGTCGGTAGCGTTGAAGGCGGGGAAAGCATTCTCCAGGATGCGCTTTCGGCGTTTGGCAACGTCGATATCCTCGTAAACAACGCTGGCATTCTGCGCGACAAATCACTGTTGAAGATGGGTGAAGCGGATTGGGATGCGGTAATTCGGGTGCATTTGAAGGGAACCTTCTGTGTGACGCGGGCTGTTTTCGGCCAGATGAAGGAGTCGGGGCGCGGCGGTGTGATCGTCAATACGACGTCAACCTCCGGCCTGCGGGGCAAGTTCGGCCAGACCAATTACGGCGCAGCCAAGGCGGGGATCTGGGGTTTCTCCAATTCGCTTGCTCAGGAAGGGGCGAAGTACGGCATCCGGGTCTGGACGATCGCGCCCGCGGCCGCCAGCCAGCTCATCGACGGCATGGTGTCGGACGAGTACAAGAAGGTCTTTACGCCCGAGCGCGTCGCTCCGGTGTTGCTGTACATGGTTAGCGATCTGTCTGGCCAACAGACCGGCAAGACGCTTCTGGCTGGCGGTGGCTATGTCGGCGAGATCCGGATGGAGATCGGTCCGGGGATCGTTCCGCCGGAACAGTTCGACGCCCATGCCCTGGCCGCCGCCGTGGCAGCGGGCGAAGTCATGCTGCCGGAACGGGACCTCAACTTCGTCAACGCCTACGGGCCGGCCCAAAAGAGCCACTAGGAAGGATGCATCCATGGCTATCCAGTACCCCGCCGTGCTCGCTCTCAAGGAAGAGGGGCGGCATTTTTCCTGGACGGAGCGGGACACGATGTTATACGCGCTCGCCATTGGCATGGGAGCCGATCCGCTCGACCAACGGGAGTTACCGTTTGTCTACGAGGAGCGACTGCGCAGCGTGCCCACATTCGCGGCGATCGCGGCTTGGGGCGCCGGGATCACACCCGAACGGATTGGTCTCAATCGCGGCAAGACTCTGCACGGTGAAGAAGCACTGAACGTCCATCAGCCGATTCCGGTCGCCGGCAGTGTGATCGCGGACAGCAGGGTGCTCGCGGTCTACGACAAGGGCGAAGGTAAGGGGGCGGTCATTCAGAGGGAGACCGTCCTGCGCGACCCCGACTCGAAAGAGATGCTCGCGACGCTTACCCGAACTGCATTTGCACGAGCGGACGGTGGATTCGGCGGCCCGCCCGATACACGGGCCATAACCGTCGCGCCCGAGCGGCAGCCGGATGTCACGATTGAATTGCCGACGCGGCGCGATCAGGCGCTGCTTTATCGCCTGTGCGGCGATCGGAATGCGCTGCACGCGGATCCGGCAGTAGCGCGTGCGGCCGGTTTTGAAACGCCGATCCTGCATGGGTTGTGCACTTATGGAATGGCATGCCGCGCGGTCCTGCAGGCATTCTGTGACTACGATCCCGCTTGTATTCGCGAATTCTCAGTTCGTTTCTCGGCCCCCGTGTTTCCTGGGGATCTCCTTACGGTGGACCTGTGGCGCGATGCGCGCGATGTCTGGTTCGAAGTCGGTGTGCGCGCCCGGGACGTCAAGGTGATCAGGAACGGTAGAGCAACGCTCGCGTAGATCAATTAATAGTGAGAACACCATGGAACATTGCAGCTTCGAAGCCCTCAAGCCCGCCACCTCGTACACGAGAGTAGGCGAGGACGGCTCGGCTTATCTGGAAGGAAGTAAATGCCGGGCGTGCGGGGCGCGTTTCGTTGGCGCCCGCGAGAACTGCGCGCGCTGCGGCGTGCGGGGATTCATGGAGCACTATGCGTTGAGTGAGTACGGTCGTCTGTACAACTACACGATTGTGTACCGAAGTTATCCGGGTATCGCTGTGCCCTTCGTCTCCGCCGTGGTTGACCTTGACGACGGAACGTCCGTCAAAGGCAACCTGCTCGGGGTCGAGCCTGCGGCAAGCGCGCTTGCCTTCGGAATGCCGGTAAAGATGGTATTTCGCGGCGCCGAAACGGCCAACGCCGACGCGCTTGGCTATCTTGCCCATTTCTTTGTTCCTGCTTGAGAGACTGATATGTCCGACGTATATGTGGTAGGTATCGACATGATCCGGTTCGGGCGCTATCCCGACCGTACCGTCGTGCAACTGGCTGCCGAAGCGGCGCTAGGTGCGCTCGATGATTGCGGCATTGCCATCGGAGACGTGCAGGCACTCTATAGCGGGAACATCGGCGAAACCATGACGGGGCAACGCACGTTGCAACTGATCGGACAGACCGGAATTCCGGTCGTCAATTGCACCAACGCGTGCGCGACCGGAGCGACCGCATTGCGTGAAGGATGGACTGCAATCAAGGCGGGACTCTATGACGTCGTGCTTTGCATCGGCGTCGAGAAAATGCAGCCTGGCATGATCGTCAAGAAGAAGGTGGGTAATGAGCCGCTGCCGGTCGAGGGTCTCATCGGTTCGGAAACGATGCCGGCGGTTTTCGCCATGATGGGCATGGAACATGCCCGTAAATATGGAACCACGCTTGAGCAGTTTGCCAAGGTGTCGGTAAAGAACCACCATCACTCGACCTTCAATCCGAAGGCGATGTACCAGAAAGAGACGCCGCTCGAGGAAGTGATGAACGCGGAGATGATCGCCTACCCGAACACGAAGCTAATGTGCTCGGTCAATGTCGACGGCGCGGCGGCGGCGGTGCTGATGTCCGCAAAGAAAGCACGAGAACTTGGGCTCGAGCGGCGAGCCGCGCGAGTGAGGGCGTCGGCCCTCGCGAGCGACGCGTGGTCGGAGCGAAATCTGGTGATGCAGGATGTCAACACGGTGACGCGTCTTGCGGCGAAAACAGCGTACGAAATGGCTGGAATTGGACCAGACGAACTGCATCTTGTGGAACTGCATGACTGTTTTGCCACGGCTGAGATTCCCCACTACGAAAACCTGGGCCTATGCCCGGAAGGAGAAGGCGCAAGCCTGATCGACAAGGGCGAGACGGCACTCGGTGGACGCATCCCGGTCAATGTCTCTGGAGGACTCCTGTCAAAAGGACATCCGCTTGGTGCAACTGGCATCGCGAACATCTATGAGATCGTGACGCAGTTGCGCGGCGAAGCCGGCCAGCGGCAGGTGGAAGGTGCCCGGCTTGGCCTCACGCACGTGGTCGGGCTTGGCAGCGCCTGTGCGGTGCATATCCTCGAAAAAGTCTGAGCCAGGCCGTCATGCCATACGAGTTTATCTCCGTTATGCAGGAAGGCCGGCTGACGTTGATTACGATAAACCGTCCCGGCGTGCTCAATGCGCTGCATCCGCCAGCGCACCACGAACTCGCCACGGCCTTCGACGCATTCCAACGCGACTCTAGCCAATGGGTTGCAATTATCACCGGCGCGGGCGACCGTGCGTTCTGCGCGGGTAACGACCTGAAGTTTCGCGTCGCCGAAGGGCGGCAGCGCATGCCGCAGTCGGGCTTTGCCGGTCTGACGGCGCGTTTCGAGCTCGACAAGCCGGTGCTGGCGGCGGTCAACGGTCTGGCCGTCGGGGGTGGTTTTGAACTGGCGCTCGCCTGCGATGTGATCGTGGCAGATGAGCGTGCGCAGTTCGCGTTGCCGGAGGTGCGGGTGGGGCTTGCCGCGCTGGCTGGCGGACTGCACCGTCTGCCCCGGGAAATTGGCCTCAAGGCTGCGATGGGGATCGCACTGACGGGGCGTCGCATCGATGCCGCCGAGGCCCAGCATCTCGGTTTGGTTAACGAAGTTGCGCCGACCGGGACTTCCCTCGACGTCGCGCGTCGTTGGGCGGGCGAGATCCTGCTCAGCGGTCCGTTGGCGGTGCGCGCAACAAAGCAGACGATCCTGCGCGGACTCGACGAACCCGGACTGAGTGAGGCGTTGCGTTTGCAGGTTCAATATCCGGCAGTGATGGCGATGTATGCATCCGAGGATGCTACCGAAGGGCCGCGGGCGTTCGCTGAACGGCGCCTTCCTCGTTGGCAGGGCGAGCAGCGCGCAGATGATGAGCCACTACGTGATTGCCCGAAACCGAGAGGAGCACAGCCATGATCGACTATCACGTTGTGAAAGCGTGGAAATTCGAAGATGTTCGCTATCCCTACACCGCTCGTGATTCGATGCTTTATGCGCTGAGTGTGGGGCTTGGTGCTGAGCCGACAGACCGCGGGCAGTTGCGCTACGTGTATGAGAAAGACCTGCACGCGGTTCCGACAATGGCCACGGTGATGGGCGCCCCAGGTGCATGGTGGCGTGATCCGCGCACGGGCGCCAATGCGTTGAGGCTGGTGCACGGCGAGCAGTCCCTGCGGATGATCCGGCCTGTGCCCGCACAGGGATGCCTGATCGCCAGAAACCGCGTGCATTCACTGAGTGACAAGGGTGAAGGTCGCGGTGCAATCGGCGTCGTGCTGAGAGACCTCGTCGATGAAGGAACGGGAGAACTGGTTGCGCAGAGCCGCAACGTGAGCTTTCTAAGGGGGGATGGGGGCTTCAGCACATTCGGCGGCGTCTCGGATCCGGTTCCTGATCCATTGCCGTCGATGCCCGAGGGGCCAGCAGACGTCGTCATAGACATTTCAAGCTTGCCTCAGGCAGCGTTGCTATACCGGCTGACTGGCGATCTGAATCCGTTGCATGCGGACCCGGAGATAGCCGCTGCGGCGGGCTTCGGTCAACCGATCCTCCACGGACTCTGCACGTACGGCATGGCATGCCACGCGGTGCTACGCACGGCCCTGTCATATGACGCCACGAGACTTCGCGCGATTGCCACACGCTTCACGGCGCCCGTGTACCCGGGCGAGGAAATCCGGTTTGAACTGTGGCACATAGACGACCGGACACTGCGGCTTCGCGCGCGGGTCGTGGCGCGTGACACGATCGTGTTGGACAACGGTGTGATCGAAATCGATTGATACGCTGTAAAACAGGAGATGGGCGGTGGGCAAAATGGTAGAAGGGAAGGTGGTGGTCGTAACCGGTGCCGGAAGCGGCATTGGCCGCGATCTCGCAAAGGCGTTCGCTGCGAACGGTGCGAAAGTTATCGTCAACGACACCGGTCGGGCAGTGGACAGTGACGGATTCGCCGCCGAACAGGTTGTCGCAGAGATCCGGGCTGCCGCAGGAGAGGCGGCTGCGGCAGTGGAAAGCGTGGCCAGCAACGAATCTGCGCAGCGCATTGTTCAGGCCGCGCTCGACCACTTTGGCCGGATCGACTGCGTGGTGAATAACGCGGGTATCACACGTGACCGCATTTTCTTCAATATGAGCGAAGAGGAGTGGCGGGCCGTGCTGGACGTCCACCTGAATGGCTCATTCTATGTCGCGCGCGCCGCCGCGCCGCACTTCAAAAGCCAGGCTTCCGGAAGCTATATCCATATGACTTCGACGAGCGGGTTGGTCGGCAACGTCGGACAAGCCAACTACGCTGCGGCAAAGATGGGTATCGTCGGCCTTTCGAAGTCGCTAGCGATGGACATGGCCAAATTCAAGGTGCGTTCAAACTGCGTCTCGCCGTGGGCATGGACTTCGATGACGGCGAATATCCCAGCCGATACGCCCGAAAACATGGCCAGGATCGAGAAGCTCAAGAAGATGGAAAGCGCGAAGATTGCACCGCTTGCCGTGTACCTCGGAAGCGATCAGGCGGTTGACGTGTCGGGGCAGATATTCGGCGTGCGTGCAAATGAGATCTATCTCTTCAGTCAACCGCGCATCCTGCGCACCTTGCACAGAAGTGATGGATGGACGCCTGAGACCATCGCAGAACATGCGATCCCGGCGCTCGCGTCCAACTTCTATGAGAACGTGCCGTCGATGGCGATCACCCCGTGGGATCCAATCTGAACTCGCTCGATCATGCAACGACATGCCTGGAGGAGGACGACATGAGCCGGATGGAAAAGAGCCGCATAGAGGCGGCCGCCCGCTGGTTGAGCGAGGGTGGCCGATGAGCACGGATCAACTGAAGCGCTTTCGGGACAAAGTAGCTGTGGTGACCGGCGCCGCCCGTGGCCTTGGCAAACGTATCGCCGAGGCCTTCGTAAGCGAGGGCGGCAGTGTGGCGATGATGGGTCGCAACGTCGCTGCACTGGAAGCGGCTGCCGCAGAGTTGGGCGCGATGGCGGTGGCCCTTCCAACGGATATCTCTGACCCTTCGGCCGTACGTCGAAGCTTTGATGCGATACACCAGCGCTTCGGCGGCGTCGATTTTCTTGTCAACAACGCCGCGATAGGCCATCTGCAGACGATCGAAGAGGCAGAGGATCAACTGCTCCAGCAAGAGGTCGGCGCAAATCTGCTCGGTCCCATCTATTGCATCCGCGCAGCCATTCCTTTGATGAAGGCACGGGGCGCAGGGGGCATTGTCAATGTCACGTCGGAGTCGGTGAACCGCCCCTACCCGTTTCTGACGGTGTACGCAGCTACCAAAAGCGCGATGGAAACCCTGTCGGCGGGGCTGCGTACGGAATTGCGAGGGCAGGGTATCCGGATCACGGTCCTGCGTTCGGGCCGGATGAGTGAAAGCGGGTTCAATCGGGATTGGCCTGAGGAGCGCCGGGCGCGCTATCGCGAGATCGTGAAGGCGGAAGGCTATCACGCGTCCTCGGGCGAGCCGATTTCACCGCAGATTACCGCGAGGGCGGTAATGGATGTGCTGGCTTTGCCGCGCGAGGCCAATATCGATCTGCTTGAGTTGCGGTCGTCAGGTTAAGCCGACCATACAAGCTGGGTCAGAGGTCCGTGCCGCGGATCTCAAACTTGAATGAGAATGGCGGGAGAATCAACATGCGTTTTGAGAACAAGATCGCGATCGTGACCGGCGCCGGACAAGGTATCGGTGAAGCCTACGCGCGCGCATTGGCGCGCGAGGGGGCCGCGGTCGTGGTGGCAGAGATTAGCGAGGAAAACGGTCAGCGCGTCGCACAGGAAATCGTCGGCACGGGAGGCCGCGCGCTGTTCGTCAAGACCGACGTCTCATCGCCCGAGTCGGCTGCAAATCTGGCGGCACGCGCGGTCGAAGTGTTCGGCGGGGTCGACCTGCTGATCAACAATGCGGCGATCTTTGCGGGGATGCGGCGCGAAAGCCTGCTCGAAGTCGACTACGCGTATTACCAGCGGTTCATGGAGGTCAACATGAACGGAGCGTTGATCGTTACGCGCGCGGTCTATAAATTGATGGTGGAGCGCGGCGGCGGGGCGATTGTGAACCAGTCGTCGACTGCGGCGTACGAAGCAGGCAACTACTACAAGATTGCGAAGACCGGCCTGAATGCCATCACGATCGGCTTGGCGCGCGAACTGGGGCCGTTGAATATTCGCGTCAATGGTGTCGCGCCCGGCCCGACGGACACCACCGCGACCCGCACCAGTGTCCCACCAGAGCGCCTTCAGGCACTACTATCGACGTTGCCTTTGCGCCGGATCGGGACCACGCAGGATATCGTGAACACCTGCCTTTTCCTGCTATCCACCGATGCGGGCTGGGTCACCGGACAGACATGGTGCGTCGACGGCGGTGCCGTTCTCAAGATCTGAGATGGAACTTGATCTCAGCGGTCGGGTTGTGTTGATTGTCGGAGGCAGCAGCGGGATCGGCGCGGCCACTGCACGGGTGCTTGGCCGGGAAGGGGCGAAGCTTGCTCTGGTGGCGCGCCGTCGGCGCGAGCTTGAAGGGATCCGCACGGAACTGACGGCAAACGGGGTGGAGGTTCTCTGCATTGCGGGTGATGCTGGGAGCGCCGGTTTCATGGACGATGCCGTGGCGCAGACGGTGTCGCATTTCGGCGGTCTGCATCGTCTGGCCGTTGTCGCCGGTCCCATGGGCACACGCGCGCTGCTGCACGAACTCGACGACAGCGACTGGGCGTCGTATTTCGAGCAGAGCCTGATGCTGGCAGTTCGCAGTTGTCGCGCAGCGCTTCCAGCATTGCTGGGAACACCCGATAGCGCTATTGTTCTCACGTCTGCCGTTTCGATCCGCGCGCAGAAATCGGGTCTCGTCGCCTACACGGCGATGAAAAGTGCCGTAGCCAGCGTGGCAAAAAATATCGCTCGGACTTATGGATCACGGGGTTTGCGCGCCAATTGCATCGCGCCAGGGGTGATCGACAGGGATGCGCAAACCAATCGGGCACTGGCGGCTCGATATGGTGTGCCCGAGTGCAGGGCGCGCTATGAGCAGGTACGCCGCGAGTCTGGCATGTCGGTTGCGCTCGAGCGGGCGGGGCGCCATGAAGAGTTTGCCGATCTCATTGTCTATCTGCTGTCTGCCCGGGCTTCGTACGTGACAGGCGCGACGGTCAATATCGACGGTGGCACCGATTTTTAGCCGGCGTTGCTCGATGCAGCGCATTTTCTTTTGCGAGGAATGAGATGAGCGCGTCCAATAGCCGGGTTGTCGTGATAACGGGAGGTGCGGGCCAGCTTGGTCGTGCGGTCGAGAGCGCTTTCGCGCAAACCGGAAGCCGACGGGTGGTGATCGACGTCGACGAAGCGGCGCTTCATGCGGCTTATCCGATCGAATCCGCTGATCGTCTGCTGACGTCGGCTGATCTGACGGATACCGAATCGGTCGAGAAGGCTATCGCTGTTGCCGTCAACAAGTTCGGCACGGTCGACGTCCTGTGCAACATAGCCGGTGGCTTTTACTATGGTGAACCGGTCCACCAGATGAAGATGGATGTCTGGCGCCGCATGATGGACCTGAATGCGGTGACCATGATCAACGCGGTTGGCGTCGTGGTGCCGTTGATGATATCCGGAGGAAAAGGCACCATCATCAACGTCGGCGCTGCTGCGCATACGCATGGTCAGGCTTGTATGAGCGCTTATGCTGCCGCCAAAGGTGCGGTGATGCGGTTGACAGAAAGCATGGCGGCGGAGTTGCGCAAGGAGGGCATCGGTGTGTTTTGCGTGATGCCGGAGATCATGGATACGCCTGCAAACAGGACCGATATGCCTGCTGCCGATACGTCGTCCTGGACCCCTCCGTCCGCAATCGCGGAGGTGATGGTGTTGTTGAGCCAAGATGCGGCTTTCATCATGACCGGTGGCCTGTTTTCCGTGAGTGGCAAGCCTCGTGTTTCGCGCGACGTGACATAGCGCTTCAGTGACGCCGGTTTCGGCGCCGCCGCTCATTCCCTCAGACGCGGGCAATCATTTGTTGATGTGTGCATGCTCGCAAAAAGCCTGCCGCCGACCACGACCCAACTACGAATCGAGTCGTCTTCCCGATGCTAAACATCTGGCTCAAACAGCGGTAGCCAGACGTCTTCGCGTTTGTCGAAGAGCACCCGAACCGGCATGCCGATCTTTACCTCTCCAGGTGAGCAGTTGACGACATTCGTTGTGAGCCGCAGATCCCTTTGTTCCGCGATCTCAACGATGGCGATCACGTAAGGTGCTTCGAGGCCGCGCTCCCATATTTGATGGTTGATCGTGTAGGACGCGACCGTCGCCTTTCCGGAGACGGCGCGGGGAGCGACTTCGCGCGATTTGCAGCGGGGGCAGATGGGAACAGGGGGGTGAACATAGAATCCGCAGGCGTCGCAGCGGATGAAGTGCAGTTTGCCGGATTCGCCAGCCTGCCAGAAGAATGTGTTTTCGTCGGTCAGGCGAGGCAAATGCCGCCGGGGAATCGACTCAATGTTTCCCTGAGGGTGGCCCGTAGACGCATCATTCATTGCGGCCTCCGCATGTGTCAAGCAAAGAGAGTGATTCGCGCAGACGCGTTGAGCACTCCAGAACGATCCGCTCGATCAGCTCGGCGCAGGTTGGGACATCGTCAATCAGGCCCATGACCATGCCCGCTGTCAGCACACCGCCGTCGCAATCGCCCGATATCCAGGCGTCCCGGCCACGGCTACCGATGACGAGGTGTCGGATATCCTCGAATTTGCAGCCCCCTGGCTGCCGTTCCAAAGCGATCACCTCGTCCGATACGCTGTTCCTGAAAACGCGGGCCGTGTTGCCCAATGTCCGGAAGATCAGGTTGGTATCGTTTTCGGTTGCTGCGACCAATGCCCGCTTCAGATCGTCATGGATGGGCGCTTCCTGGGTGCATACGAAGCGCGTTCCCATGTTGATGCCCTCCGCGCCGAGCGCGAGGGCGGCTGCCATGCCGCGGCCGTCCCCGATGCCGCCCGACGCAACAACGGGAATCGTGAGTGCCCGGGTCGCAAGGGGGATGAGAATCAACCCGGGGACATCGTCCTCGCCAGGGTGTCCGGCGCATTCGAAGCCGTCGATAGAAATGATGTCCACGCCGGCGCGCTCGGCAGAAACCGCGTGGCGCACAGAGGTGCATTTGTGGACGATCGTCACCTTGTGACGTTTGAAGCGTTCGATAAACGCCTTGGGACTGCTCCCTGCTGTCTCGACAATCTTGACGCCTGCGTCGATGATCGCGTCGACATACTCTTCATAGGGAGGAGCGGACGCAGTAGGCAGGATCGTCAGATTGACGCCGAACGGACGGTCGGTCATCGACCGGCACCGTTCGATTTCCCGTGCCAGATGAGCTGGCGTAGGCTGAGTCAGCGCTGCTAGCACGCCAAGGCCGCCTGCGTTGGAAACTGCGGATGCAAGCTCTGCCTTTCCGATCCATTGCATCCCACCCTGGATGACAGGGTAGCGGATGCCTAGCATTTGCGTGACACGGTTTTCTAACATGGTGCGTTCGATCGGCTTTGAGACAGTTGATCAGGTACGGCCCGCTATTACGGGGCACATTCATCGGCCGGCAAAGCGAGGCTGACGCCGCTCCTTGAATGCGGATACCCCCTCCTTGTAGTCATCCGTCAATCCGCACTTGCGCTGCAACTCCGATTCAATATCCAGTTGTTCGTCGAGCGTGGCGCGCGCCGCATGGCGGATGGCAAGCTTTGCGTTCGCCAGACCCTTCGTCGGGCCACGAGAAAGCTGCTCGACCAATGCCTCGCGCTCTGTCTCGAAGTGCTCGTCGTCGATTGCTTTCCATATCAGGCCCCACTCAGCTGCTGTTGCGGCCGATAGCGTGCCGCCCGTCAGCGTGAATCCCAGCGCTCGGGCCTGCCCGACAAGATGCGGCAGACTCCAGGTGCCGCCTGCATCAGGTACGAGGCCGATGCTGGAGAAAGCCTGAACAAACCGCGCGCTCGATCGCGCAATCACCACATCGCAAGCGAGCGCGAGGCTGACCCCAGCCCCAGCCGCCACACCGTTCACCGCACAGACAACCGGTATCGGCAAGGCGACGAGACGACGGATGAGCGGGTTGTAGTAAGTGCGGGTTGTTCGCCCGAGATCGAGCGGTCCCGCCTGGACGTCACGTTCCGCAAGATCCTGGCCGGCGCAGAACCCCTTGCCGGCGGCAGTCAGCAGCAGGACCCTTACCTCCGGGTCAGCCTCGACGCAGGTCAGTGCGTCGGCCACGTCTTTGTGCATCTGCGTGGTAAAGGCATTCAGCCGCTGCGGGCGGTTGAGTGTCAGGCGCGCGACGCCGGCACCACGTTCAAAAAGAATTGTCTGGTAGGTCATAAGGCTCGTCGTATCAACCAGCAAATGGTGCGTGCAGCATGCGTTCGCGCTGGAAGCGTGTGTCGCCCCACAGTTGGTCCATCACGTGTGCACGCTTGAGATAGAGATGGGCATCCGCTTCCGAGGTGAAGCCAATTGCGCCGTGCACCTGGATGTTCTGGGATGCGTTCTTCAGTGCGGCGTCGATCGAGACCAGCTTGCAGGCTGTGCCATGAAAGCCGGCGCCTGGGTCATGGTCGGATAGCGTCAATGACGCCACGGCTGCCTGGCACAGGGCCGACTCAGCGCGGATCGCCATATCGGCGCACATATGTTTGATGGCCTGGAACGAACCGATTGGCTTGCCGAACTGCTCGCGAATTTTTGCGTACTCGACGGCCATGTCTCGGGTGGCTTCGGCGAGTCCAACCGCGAAGGCCCCGATCAGCACGAGCGCGCGGGTGTAGATGGCATCCTGCTCCATACTGACCCACGCAGCGGGACGAATGCTTTCCAGCTTGGCGCGCTCGAGCGACAGTGAGTGATCCATCGCGTGGACCTGCTCGATCGCCGTGAATTCACTCCGTCTGAGCAATGCAGCACCCTGTTCATCGCAGCACAGTACCCACGGTGCATCGATGCTTTCGATCAGGTGAAACTCCCCGTGACAGTGCGGTCCGATGCCTGCACTGCCGCGCGGGTTTCCCAGCCCGACACGCGCCTTGCCAGATAGCAGGTCGTGCAGCAGCGCGGCATCGCCTGCAGCTGCAGCAACGCGCGCGCCAAGCATCGAGCCAATGATGGCGGGAGACAGAAGGTGCCTCCCGAACTCGCGATAGACCACCATCTCTTCTGCGCTGCTCAAACCGATGCCTCCCGATTCTTCGGGAATGGCGATGCCAAGGAAACCGAGTTCCGCGAGGCGCGGTAACAGCCGATGATCCTGGTTGCCGATTTGAGGCGCCGGGGGACGGAAGCGGGCGACCGGCGCTTCTTCGCACAGAAAGTGTTTGAGGGTGTCAACAATCTGGACTTGATCTTCGGAAAGCAGCAGATTCATATGTGCCTCTCAAGTGTTAGCGGGGGAGGCCGAGAACGCGTTCGCCGATGATGTTGCGCTGGATCTGTGCGGTACCGGCTGCGATCGTGATCGAGAAGGAGCGAAGGTAGTAGTAGACCCAGTCGTCGTCCTCGGGATTCTCCAGCGCGTAGGGACCGAGAATGTCCAGCGCAAGCCGGCGCGCACGCTGCTGTGTTTCGCCAACCATCGCCCGCATCAATGAACTCTCGGAACCACTGATGCCGGCCTGGGCGCGCGAGACGACCATATATGTCATGGCTCTTGCCGCTGCCATGTCTGCGCGCAACTGCGCGAGCCGCGCACCGATCTCGTCTTTCGATAGCGGACAGTCCACTCCCAGATGCTGCTGCGCCTTCCCGATCATCTTTTCGAGCAGAAACGCGTAGCGGATCATGTCGCGGATCTGTGCCGTGCCGCGCTCGAAACCCAGCGTTGACATCGCGACGTTCCATCCGTCGTTGACCGGGCCGACCACGTTTGCCAGCGGTATGCGCACGTCGTCGTAAAAGCATTGGACGAAGTGCACCTGATTCGGCGAAGTCATGATCTCGATGGGGCGCAGCGTGATGCCAGGCGATTTCATGTCGCAGATCACCCAACTAATGCCTTTGTGCTTAGGCGCTTGCGGGTCCGTGCGAACCAGCAATTCCTGCCAGTCCGACAGATGCCCGTGGCTCGTCCAGATCTTTGAGCCGTTCACTACCAGATGGTCTCCGTCGATGCGCGCGCTAGTTTTCAGGCTGCCGAGATCCGATCCGGCGTTGGGTTCCGAGAAGCCCTGGCACCAGATGGTCTGGCCGCTGAGAATCTTTTGCAGATGCTCCTGCCTTTGCGCTTCCGAGCCGCGGGCCATGATGGTGGGGCCGGCATGGTTAAGCGCGACGAAGCACAGATGATTGTCCGGCGCATCTGCACGCGCGTATTCCTCATGCCAGATCAACTGCCGTGTGAGAGAAAGTCCGAGACCGCCGTATTCCTTTGGCCACGACACCCCCGCCCAACTGCCTTCATATTGTCTTTTCTGCCAGGCGAGGTCGAATTCGCGCATGGCCTGGCCAGCGTGAGGACGCCGTTCGTCCGGGCTGTTGCTGTTCAGCCAGTCCCGGGCTTCCTCGCGGAAAACCTTGTCTTCACGGGAAAACTGCAAATCCATCTCGCTCCTCCGGTTTATTCGGCGTTCGCATGCTCTGAATAAATGATATAGCATCAGCTATTATTGGTCAATGTAGCGACACGAACAATCGGAGAGAACCAGAAAATGGCCTTAAATTACGCATTAGTAGGCGTTTCCCCTGGTGCTTCGAATGGCTACAAAAATGACGATAAGTAAGTTATTATGAGGATGACGGCCTTGAAACACTCGGTCGAACAAGTCGTCGGTTGTCCCGTGATTCCTGCCTTATGGAGATGAAATGTCGTCGATGAGCACCAGGCACCTGGGTGAACGTATCCGCAGCGTGCTGCTCCTGAAGCCTGACGCAGTTGCAGTCGAAGCCGGCCACACGGTTGCGACCTGGGGAGACCTCAGTCGCGCGGCAGAAGAAATAGAGCGTCTGCTGTTGCGCAACGGGATAGGCCGCGATGCACCAATTGGCTGGGTGGCCCGCAATCGGCCAGCAGCGGTGGCCTCGTTCGTCAGTTTGCTAATCGGCGGTTGGATGGTGGTTCCGCTGCGGCCAAGGCAGGCGTCGGCGACCTTCGCGGCGGAGCTGGCTGCTCAGCGGTTATGTGCTGTCCTCGCGGACGAAGAAGACTGGGCAGAAGAAGGCGTAGTGGCGGCAGCGGAGCAAGCCGGTACGCTGGGCATTATCGTCAGCGGCGCTTCGCCGGTACGCACGAGCGTGCACCCTCAGCTTTCAATGGTCGGTACCGGTCCACATCGGCAACCCATGCCAGGATACATCCTGGAAAGGCTCACCAGTGGCACGACGGGGGCGCCCAAGCGGATTCCAGTGCAGGAAGACGTACTGATCCCGTCGCTTCAATCCGCTGAACAGCGCGGCAAGGGCGCAGCAGAAAGCGAATTGAACCTGAAGCGCTCGCCAGCAATTTTGCTCAAGCCATTTAGCCATGCGGGTGGATTGTTTGGACTGCTACTCGCGCTGTATCAGGCGCGTCCGATGGTGCTGCTCGAAAAGTTCGTGCCGGACGAATGGGCGCGAGCCGTCGAGCGTTATCAGATCAAATCCGCGAGTCTGGTGCCGGCGATGATCCAGATGATTCTGGAAGCCAACATCGAACGGCAGTGGCTGAAAAGCCTGAAGGCGATTCGGGCGGGAACCGCGCCGCTCGATCCGCAGCTGCAGCTCGATTTCGAGCAGCGCTATGGTGTCCCCATCCTGGTCGATTACGGCGCGGCCGAGTTTATCGGCGGCGTGGCCGGCTGGACGCTCGACGACCATCGACAGTACGCATCGGCCAAGCGTCGCAGTGTTGGGCGCGCGCGCAGTGATGTCTTGCTGAAAGTCGCAGCGCAAGATGACCCGGAGGCCGCGCTGTCCGCAGGCCAGGTCGGCGTGCTGAGCGTGAAGTGCGATCGATTCGGGCCCGACTGGATCCGCACCAATGATCTTGCGTCGATCGACGAAGACGGATTTCTGTTCCTGCACGGACGTGCGGATGATGCGATCAACCGTGGTGGTTTCAAGATCCTCCCGGAAGAAGTGGCCGCCGTGCTGCGACGATATCCGGGCGTGCGTGATGCTGCGGTCATTGGCAAGGCGGATCGCCGTCTCGGCCAGGTTCCGGTCGCGGCGATAGAAATGGCCCCTGGCGCCGTTGCACCCACTGCAGATGAGCTGATCGCCTTCGCCCGGCAGGCGCTCACCCCTTACATGATTCCCACAGAGTTCCGGATTGTCGAGGCGCTTCCACGTACGGTTTCGATGAAGGTGAGTCGGCCGGAGCTGAAGGCGATGTTGGGTCTCTAGCGTTTTGGACAGGAAGATGGAAAGCACGATCGTCAAAGATTACACAACCATTCTGGTCAACGTCGCCGACGGCATCGCAACCGTTACATTGAACCGGCCCGACAAGCTCAATTGCTTTAACCGGGACATGGTCGCCGAATTCCGTGAGCTGTGGCGGCGGCTACGCACCGATCCGGACGTGCGCGTCGTCGTCTTGCGTGCCGCGCCTGGACGCGCGTTCTGTTCCGGGGTCGACGTCAAGGAGGGGTGGCGGGCGCCCGGCCAGGAGGACATGCCGTTCGATCAGGACGATCCGGGCGAGTGGCTCGGGCCTAAGAGCAATAAGGTGTGGAAACCGCTGATTGTGGCGGTGCATGGCATCGCCGCAGGCGGGGCGTTCTATTGGCTCAATGAAGCCGACATCGTGATTTGCTCCGAAGATGCAACGTTCTTCGATCCGCACCTGAAGTTCGGCAAGATTTCCGCAGTCGAGCCAATCGGGGCGATGGGACGCATCCCGTACCAGGAAATCATGCGAATGGTGCTGCTCGCCGATGCCGAGCGGATCAGTGCAAGTACCGCGTTACGGATAAGCCTGGTCACCGAGGTGACGGCGAACGAACAGTTATGGGCGCGTGCTCATGAACTCGCCGCCATGATCGCACGGCGTCATCCCGTGGCAGTACAAGGGTCCGTACGCGCGGTCTGGGAGGCGCAAAGTTTGCCAAGGGCGCAGGCAGTGAGCAATGCGTTGAAGTACATACAGATTGGTAAGCCCATCGCCACAGATTTGAACCCGGCGAGCACCAGAGCGGAGGCGGGATGGACCCTGCGATGAAGTGGCGCGTTGCCTTTGTGCGAGCGGAGAGCGGGTCCACAGCAATCCGCCTTCAGGTGCAGTTGAGCCCTTACGTGCGTGAGCTCAAGCTCAATCGACAAGGAATCGGGTCATGACCTCTATATCCGACACGATGTGGGACGTCGCTGAAGACTCCATGCAGCGGGGGGAGCATGGCGAACTCACGAAAGTCCGTGATGGACGTGTTCTCATCCTTACGCTGAACCGTCCTGAAAGCTTGAATGCGCTGACGCCGTATCTGCATCAGCATCTCTTGGATGCGTTGCGCGAGGCGGCGAGCGACAAGGAGGTGGGTGCGGTCGTCCTATGTGGCGCCGGGCGTGCATTCTGTTCGGGTGGCGACATGCGTCACTCCGAAGCTTCTAAAGCGGTCGATGCGGGTACGCGGCCTAGTCTGGAGGATCGCGCCGACAGCCTTCTTCATCACGGCGAGACCGCGCGGTTGCTGCACAGCATGCCAAAGCCGACCATTGCAATGATCAATGGGGTAGCGGCCGGCGCTGGCCTCGCGCTGGCACTGGCTTGCGATATGCGGTTCGCCGCACGCGGCGTGACGCTAACAACCTCCTATGTCCGGGTTGCCATGTCAGGCGATCTCGGCGTGAGCTATTTCCTCACGCAACTGGTGGGCTCCGCAAAAGCTCGGGAGCTGATGTTCATCGGCGACAAGATCTCAGCGGAGGAAGCGCTTCGCATCGGAATGGTCACGCGAGTGGAAGATGCTCCCGGCCTTCGCCAGGCGACGCTGCACATGGCAGCCCGACTGGCAGACGGTCCGGCGATCGCGCTGCGCTATATCAAGCAGAACATCGTGCGGGCGGAAGTGGCTTCGCTGGATGAGGTGATGGAATGTGAGGCGTTTCATATGGCGCGCTGCAGTCGCACGCAGGACGTTAAGGAGGCTGCGCTTGCATTCCGCGAGAAACGCATGCCTCGCTTTACCGGAACCTGACCGCTACGCATTCGCCGCGCAGGGACAGGGTAACAGCGAATGATGCGCCTCAAGGAACAGGTGCTGGATAGTCCGCGAATGTTGGATCGTCCTTATGGAGACAATAGATGGAACTGAAAGAGCAGGAAAGCGCTGCAGACGCAACGGCCTCCGTGGGAAGCTCGGGAACGATCACGCAGGCCGATATCGAACGGGCGAAAGCGCAGATCGGGATTCCGAAATTTTCCTATAACAAACCGTACAACGAGATTGCGTCGCGCGACGTTCTGCGCCATTTCGCGTGGGCCTGTGGCGATGACAATCCGCTGTGGCATGACCCCGCCTATGGCAGAGCCACACGCTGGCGCGACCAGATCGCTTTTCCGCTATTTCTCCATTCGACGGGCACCAACCTGACGCCGAAGCCAGACGCTACGCACAAGCAGTTGTTCAAGGGGCTGTTTCGGGGCGTAGGAAAGTACTACACAGGCGTCACGTGGACGTGGTGGCAACCCGTGTACCCCGAAGAACAGCTTTTTGTAGAGCGCGTGACGTCCGAGGTGAAGGTCAATGAGAAGTCTTCATTCAGTGGTGGCATTTCGGTAACCGAAGTCTATCGCGATCTGTGGGTAAACCGGGTCGGCTTGCCAGTCGGACGCCGCGAAGAGGCCTATCTGAGCGCTGAACGCGAAGGTAGCAGGAAGACTGGTCGCTACGCTTCGGTTTCGCGTCAGACCTATAGCGACGAGGACATCGCCCGAATCGATGAGGTTTATGCAGCTGAACAGCGACGTGGGACCGAAAAGCGATACTGGGATGATGTGCGGATCGGCGATGAGCTCACGCCCGTTGCAAAGGGACCTCTGACGATGGTCGACATCATTTCGATGCACATGGGTCTCGGGTTGTCCAGCAGCGGCATTGGGCCGTTGCGTTACAACTGGCGCCAGCGCAGCCGCATGCCGGCATTTTTCGTTCCGGATGGCTGGGGAGTGCCCGACGTGGTACAGCGAGTGCACTGGGATCATCAGCGCGCGACGGATCTCGGACTGCCGACTTCCTACGACTACGGGCAGATGCGCACCAGTTGGCTGATTCATCTGGTCACAAACTGGATGGGCGATGACGCGTGGCTGTGGCAACTGTCGTGCCAGTCGAGGGCATTCAACTTTATGGGCGATACGACAATCTGTTCCGGGCGGGTGGTCGGAAAGCGAGAGATCGGCATCCACCATGTGATCGATCTGGAAATATGGAGTACTAATCAACGGGGCGAGATAACGGCGCCGGGTACCGCGACGGTCATTCTTCCTACCCGGGCCAGCAAGGCGATTGTTCTTCCCCCCGCGCCCGACGACATGATGGCGCGTGGCGCTGGGATGATGCAGGCGGCTGCGGAGCGCCGATGAACCAGACGGCGTGCGTATATCGGGGCCGGCCGCGCTACAGAGCAGGAATTTGTCGAGGACACCATGAATTTTGATTTCTCGGAAGAAGCACTCGCCATCGGAGAGGAAGCAAAGCGGACGCTTGTGCGTCAGGATAGCTTGCGCGGTTCCCGACGCGTACTCGATGGTTTGTGTCCCTACGACGAACCGCTGTGGCGTCTCGTTGCGGAGCTGGGATGGACGGCAGTGTCGCTTCCCGAAGCGTATGGAGGCTCTGACCTGTCGGAGGAAGTGTTATGTATGCTTGCCTACGAATTGGGCCGGGCGAACGCAGCGATTCCGTTTTCCTCGTCCGTGTATTTCGCGACCATGGCGATCAAAATCCACGGGTCTGTTGAGCAGAAGCAACGACTGCTGCCCGCACTTGGTGCGGGTAAGGCGATAGGTGCATTCGCGCTTGCCGAGGGCTTCGAGGCAACCTGCACCGGACCTTTCTCGGTCAAGGTCAAAGGTGACCTTATGAGTGGCACCAAATGGCCCGTGACGGATGGTACTTATGCCGAGTTCGCTATCGTCGCTGCGACGGACGGCTCGGATGACGGTATCTGTGGTCTTTATCTCGTCGACCTGAACGCGCCTGGGGTCGACCGGCAGCGCCTCGTCACGTTGGACCCGACGCGCGATCACGCACGTATTCGGTTCGACGGCGCTCATGCTGAACGGTTGGGATCGGTGCGGATGTCGGCGGAGGACATGCGCGCCTTGATTGCGCGCGCCGGGGTCCCGCTTGCATTCGAATTGCTGGGCGGTGCACAAGCCTGTCTGGACATGGCAGTCGAATATGCAAAACAACGCTATGCGTTTGGACGCCCGATCGGTTCCTTCCAGGCCATCAAACACAAATTGGCGGATATGTACATCGCCGTTGAGCTGGCCCGGTCAAACGCCTATTTCGCTGCATGGGCGCTCGCGGGCGATCCATCGAAGCTGACGATTGCTGCCGCTTCAGCGCAGGTTTGCGCATCGACCGCCTTCCAGCTTTGCGCGAAAGAAAACATTCAGGTGCATGGTGGCTTCGGGGTGACCTGGGAGGCTGACTGCCATCTTTATCTAAGGCGCGCAAAGATGCTGGCTGCGCTGATTGGACCTTCCTCCGATTGGAAAGAGCATATTGTGAGCGAACTTGTCCGGCGCCCTGACCTCATTACGGGATGACATCATGGATTTTGACGACAAGCCAGAAGAAGCATCGTTTCGCGCCGACGTGCGCAGATTCCTCGAGCAGAATGCCCGGCGTAAGCGTGAGACTTCAACGCGTCTGTCGCAAGGCGCGCCCGATGCGGAAATGGTCAAGCGGGCCCGAGAATGGCAGGCAATCAAGGCCGATCATGGCTTTGCGTCGATCCAGTTGCCGAAACGGTGGGGTGGTCGCGAAGGCAAGGCGATCGAACAGGTTATTTACAATCAGGAAGAGGCACACTTCGATGTACCTCGTGGTGTATTCGAAGTGACGCTCGGCATGTGCATACCAACACTGCTGAGCTACGCGGGACCGGCGGTGCTGGAGCGCCATGTTGGTCCAGCGCTCAGAGGCAAGGAACTCTGGTGCCAGCTTTTTTCCGAGCCTTCTGCCGGATCTGATCTCGCCGCGCTGCGCACGCGCGCGACTCGCGATGGGGAAGACTGGCTCGTCAGCGGGCAGAAAATCTGGACGTCGCACGCTAACATTGCGGATTTCGGCCTCTTGTTGGCTCGCACGGATACGAAAGTTTCCAAGCATGCGGGCCTCACAGCGTTCTTCATCGATATGCGTTCGCCCGGAATCGAAGTCAGGCCGATCAAGCGGATCTCTGGCGATCATAACTTTAACGAAGTGTTTTTTGACAACGCGCGGGTGCCGGATGCGCAGCGCCTCGGTGCCGTGGGGGAGGGGTGGAGTGTGGCTCTGACCACACTTTCTCACGAGCGGCTCGCCATCGCGGAGACAAGCGGTCCTACGTTTGCAGACGTATTCGCGCTATGTTCGGAAACGAGGATCGGCGGGAAGTTGCCGGTTGAAAACCAGAGTGTCAGGGAGAAGCTCGCAGACTGGTTCGTTCAAGCCGAGGGCGTTCGATATACACGGTATCGTGTAATGACTGCCCTGTCGCGCGGGCAGAAGCCCGGTCCCGAGGCATCCATTGCCAAGGCCGTCAATGCCACCAGGCTTCAGGAGATCGCCTCGCTGGCACTGGATATGATGGGGCCAGCCGCAGTCGTGAGCGATCCAGATCAATCGCTATACGGTGGACTTTATCAGGATGCCTATTTATATGCACCGGGAAAACGGATTGCGGGCGGGACAGATGAGATATTGAGAAACATCATTGCCGAACGGGTTCTGGGCTTGCCTGGGGATTTGCGTGCGGACAGAAACATGCCCTTTGACGAGATACCCATGTCGTCGTCCCGATAAGGAGGCGATTCACCACCGCGCACGCTTCGTCACCATTGAGCAAAGCATCAAACGGGATCGGAACATTCGCGGCCCAACGAACTTATTTTCCGAAGTGGGTGTGACCATGGCAGATTGCATTAGTGAATACAATTTTCAACTCTACATCGATCCGTATGACACGCGCAGCGCAGTGATCGGAGACACGGACGGAACGGTCGTGGCGACGGTGAACCGGTTTGCTACGCGGCATGGAGACGGTTTCGCCGTTGCTCGCCTTTTGCGTGCTGCTCCCGCGATGCTGAAGGCACTCGAGGTTGCTCTGGACGCGTACAGTCCGAATTCGCACCTGCTTGGTGTGGAGTGCAACCCGCTGCAGAGATTTGCGGCGTCGACGATACGGGAGGCTATTGGCCTTGCCTTATATGGTTCGCCCGACGAGGTCCATCGGATGGGTGACGGACAATTTGGAGCGCTTGAGCGGGCTCCGTCCTGTATCGAGTGAGGTGACAGCAGTGGCGACTTTTGTTCTTGTTCACGGTGCCTTCCATGGCGGCTGGTGCTATAGCCGCGTCGCGCGAATCCTGCGGGCCGCCGGTCATGATGTCTTTACGCCAACCTTGACGGGTCTTGGCGAGCGTACGCATCTAGCGCATATGTCCGTCAATCTTTCACTTCACGTCGAGGACGTGGCCGCGGTGCTGCGCAACGAAGAGCTCACGGACGTCATACTCTGCGGCCACTCTTATGCTGGCATGGTGATCACGGGCGTAGCAGCAGCCGAAGGCGAGCGCATCCGCACGCTCGTCTACCTTGATGCCATTGTTCCGCAAGATGGTCAGTCATTGTTCGACGTTGTCGGGCTCGAAACCATGCAGCGCACGGTTGCCGCTGCTGCACGGGACGGTCTTGTACCTTCACCCGGAACAGCGTTCTTCAATGTCAATTCGGCTGATTCGGAATGGGTCGAACGCCGCTGCGTGCCTCAAGCCGTTGCCACCTTCGTTGAAGCGGTGCGCTTGACTGGCAGGGAGCGTGCAGTGCGCAATCGCACATATATGTTTGCCAGCAACTATGGCTATGCCCTGAACCGCGAAATATTTGACAGACTAGGTCAGGATCCTGCGTGGCGCACCGTCACCATCGACGCAGGCCACGACATGATGATTGATGCACCAGAAGAGCTCGCACAGGCGTTGCTCCAGGAAATCGGACGGTAGCCGAGCAAAACGATGGCCCTAGAGCGTGGCCGAGCGGGGCGGGCGAAGATTGCGGGTCGGACGATGAGCGGAGCGTCAATGCCACTTCAACATGGCGGTGACTCCGCCGTCTACCAGGATGTCATTTCCAGTGATGAAAGAGGCGGCGGGGCTGATCAGCCATTCCATGGCCGATGCGATATCGGCCGGTGTGCCTATTCGCGGCAACGCTGCGCTCTTCAACTTTTCGGCAACTGCTGCGGTCCTCAACTCTATGGAAGCCGTTGGGGAAGAGATAATGTGTACGAACGCCCGCAGTGGATCCAGTGAGTCGACGAGATTTGCGAATTCTTCGACCTATCGGGCATCAGGGGTATCGAGATGCTGAGTGATGACGGTATAGCCTTCTTCGCTCAAAGCACGTTCAGTCGTGGCGAGACATCGGGTGTCGAAATCTCCGAGTACTACGGCGCGGCCGGGGTCTAGCCGTCGCGCACATGCGCTTCTCCAGCCCTCCTGTCGATTTCGTTTTCAATCCACCGTTTTTTGCGACGCGTTTCTTGATAACTGATTTTGCATCAGTTACATGCGTTAGCACGAACGTTCTTTGAGTGATTTGATGCGATAGAGTCCGAGAAAATGCCGATGAACGCGTCAGTCGTCGGACAAAAATATATGTTATAAACTGACTATGTGTTATTTATCTGCGTATGATCGAACGATGGGCGGGGACTGTCAAGCCGGATCGTTGATCTGGCTGTGCTGTCCTGGATTTCCGATGGGTCATTTCGCCCGTCTGGTCAAGTTGAAGGGCACTGTTTTTGTCATGGATAGAGGTCATGGATAAGCGAGGGTTTGAACCGGACATCTCGGATGCGAGGACGTGTGCAGAACTTACAGTCAATCCCGATCCTCCAACTGCATCCCGATTCCTTCCCATGGCGATGGCCAGTGCGCTATTCATGGATCTGCTTGATACCTCTGCATTGGGTGCGGCGTTGCCGACCTTGGCCCGGCAGTTTCACACGAGTCCGTTGCAACTGAAGTTTGCGTTGACGGCGTATCTCATGACGATGGCGGTGTTTGTGCCCGCAAGCGGTTGGCTTGCGGATCGCTATGGCGCGCGGCGCGTCTTCGTGAACGCCGTAAAGATCTACCTGCTGGGCTCCCTTTGCTGTGGGCTGTCTGACTCTGTGTCGACGCTTGTCGCGGCACGTGTTTTACAAGGCATCGGCGGCGCGATGATGACGCCTGTTGCTCGACTGATTGTCGTCGCAACCACGCCGCGCGAGCGGCTGGTTCACGCGATGAACGCGTTTACGATGCCAGCTGTGATTGGGCCGTTGCTCGGGCCTCCGTTGGCGGGTCTCTTGCTGGAGGTGGCAAGCTGGCGATGGATTTTTTTTATCAATTTGCCGGTTGGGCTGGTTGGAATCTTCGCAGTGCTTCGCATCGTACCGCGTCTTCGTCATACTCATCCCGGAAAATTCGACTGGATTGGTTTTCTATTGGCGGCATGTACGATTATGGCTGTTGTCAGCCTGTCCGAGACGGTCGGGACAGGATTGCTTTCGACTGGTGAGCAGATCGGCTTGGTGGCTTGCTCGATAGTCGGCGGTGTGGCGTTTGTGTGGCATGCGTTGCGAAGCAAGGCGCCCATGCTGGACCTGCGGATATTTTCGAAAGCCACTTATCGGGCCAGCATGATAGGTGGCTCGCTGATGCGTTCAAGCATCAGTGCCGCGCCTTTTTTGTTTCCCCTTCTGTTCCAGATCGGACTCGGATGGTCGCCTGTGCGGTCCGGATTCGTCATGACCGCCGTCATGCTTGGTTCTATCCTCGCAAGGTTCGGAGGAACCCTCACTATTCGGGCGATGGGATTTCGCAGGGCGCTACTCGCCACGGCGATTTTGACCGCCATTGCCACAATGGCACCGGCGATTTTCCGCAGCAGCACTCCAGCGATATTTATAGTGGTAACTCTGGTAGCAGGGGGATTCTTCAGGGCGGCGCATTTCGTTGCCGCTTCTGCGCTTGCGTTCGCCGATGTGGATCCTGCAGAGGTGAGCAGGGCGTCGACATTGTCAACGGTCATTCAGCAGATCAGTCTGGGTTTGGGGATCAGCCTTGCAGGATTCACGCTATATCTGTCTGCGGGCGAAACGGGTCGCTTGACGGTGAGCGATTTTACGTTGTCTTTTGTCGCGCTGGGTATCGTGACCTTGTTGTCGATCCCTGTTTATCTGGCGCTGGATCGGAACGCGGGAGCCAATATGAGAGATCGCGGTGGCTCGCAAACAAAGTGAGCTACTTGCGACATACCGGTCTTTCCAGCCGCAACATCCGATCAATTTCTCTGTCGTTTTGTAGGTCAAATTCCTTCTTTTGCGCTGGGATAGTGAGCAGCCCGCGGTCCGCGACCCGGATGAACAGCCCCTTTGGTCGGTGAAGGGATGACTGACTCAACGCGCGGAGTCATTCGCAACTGCGAAGCCAGTCAACAGATTTCCCAGGATTCTTGAAAGCCTCGGTGTAATGTCGGCGACGACATGGCTGAGTCGCGGGTCGCTTTGGTACAACGGCAAAACCTCGGGGGCCGGTGTTGCCATCTGCCACAGAGCACCAGCCATGCACGTCGCCGTGGAAATAGCATCGATAGCCTGACCTTGCGTGAGTGACGCACGATCCTGCAACTGGGCCGCAACGGCGTAGATCGCGTCAAGCGCGGCGAACTTAAAGGTGCGTATCGCATCCAGCGACACGTGGCGCTCAAGGCTGAGTGCCGCGTGCGCAACGAGATCGCAGAAAAGGGGGCGTGCGCCTAGCGATCTGGCAAGCGCAGCAGCGACGGATGCCGGCGACGCTTCTCCTGATCGCTGAAGGCGCTTGATTACATCCTCCGCCCATTCGTGCCAGGCCGATGCAGTCAGTATGAGGAAGATCTGCTCTCGTGTCTCGAAGTAGCGAAGCAGCGCCGATTTGTGCATACCGACCGCGTCTGCGATGTCCGTCAGTGACACGTTGCCTACGCCTCGCTCGGTACCGAGCACCCGTGCGGTCTCAAGAATCTCGCTCACGCGCAGTTGCTTGGCCTCAAGGCTGCGAGCGCGCTGGAAAGTAGGTGTAGTCATGCGATCACTTTAACAAAACAGCGTTTCGTTAACGTTGGATCTGTGCTCAAATGGCTTATCAACATGAATGTTTAATTCTGAAAAAGGTCATCATTATGAGTTCCCAGATCTGGTTCATTACTGGCTCCTCTCGCGGCTTCGGGCGCGCGCTGGCAACGGCGGCGCTGGAAGCCGGCGATTCCGTGGTCGCCACCGCCCGCCGTCCCGAGCAGCTCGCCGAGCTGGTAAAGCAATATGGCGACAGGGTGTTTCCGGTCGCCCTCGACGTCACCGATCCCGCAGCGGCTGTTGCGGCCGTTCAGGCGGCGGTCAGCCGCTTCGGTCGACTGGACGTCGTTGTCAACAATGCAGGGTATGCCAACGTGTCTCCGATAGAAACCACGAGCGAAGAGGACTTCCGCACGCAGTTCGAGACGAACTTCTGGGGCGTCTACAACGTTTCAAAGGCGGCTCTGCCGACTTTGCGCTCGCAGGGACACGGCATCGTAGTGCAATTCTCGTCGATTGGTGGACGGGTGGGTGGTACGGCCGGACTCGGCTCGTATCAAGCCGCCAAATTTGCAGTGGACGGTTTTACCCGCGTGCTCCAGTCGGAAACGGTGCCGTTCGGTATCCAGTGCATGGTAGTCGAACCGAGCGGATTTGCTACCGACTGGGCGGGTTCGTCAATGAATACTCCCGACATACCCGCAGAGTACGACCAGACCGTGGGCGAGTTCGCGCGTATCTTGGCTTCAGGGATTGCGTTGGCAGGCGATCCAAAGCGTGCGGGTGAGATCCTCGTCCGGGTCGTCAAGCACGGCCAGTTACCGACACATCTGCTGCTTGGGACGGGTGCCGTGCAGATGGCGCAGGCATATTCAAAGCACCAGATTGTCGAGGCTGGTGCGTGGGAACAGGTTAGCAGCTCCGCCAATTTCGATCAACTGTATCCCGTCGATCTTCCTGCGGACAACGCGTAGCGGTTCCTGCCTGGCCGTGCGGAATATCCAGGGATGAAAGATTAATATCCCCTCCCTTGTCTCTTTCATCGCTGTCAACAAACCAAACACGACGCTGCGGGCAGCGCTGGCGTGATCGTAGGAAGCCACACGCCAAATAACTGCGCGATCGAGATGCCCGAACTCGGCGGGTCGAACTCGAGCCTCGTAGTCGAGGGCGCAGGTACCGTCGTCAACGGCGGCAATCTGCCGAGGTCGTGGGACAGGCCAGCTCCAGCAAGCTGGTGTTCAGTAACGGTGGAGTCGTGAGCGTCGCGAATGCGGGCTCGCTCATCGACCCATGGGGTTTTGGTGATCGGCAATCCCCCAGGGTCCAGCAGCATGGTCGAGGTGCAGCGCGCATCGGAAAGTTTGCTGAATTGGTGCTATGGCCATGTACGGCCCTTCGCGAATGAACCTGTGATGGTCGCTTCGTGTAAATTGCGACCGTCGTCGTAACCATGCTTAACATCTCCAGCATGCGAGTTCGCGATGACTAAACTTTCGGCGACGCTACGACGGAAAGCGGATCACCAAAATAGACCCCAAGCTTCCGAAAGCGAAGCGTTGTGAACGAATACCATTCTCTTGCTGAGTCCGGACAGATTGGGGAAGATGTCGCACAACGTCAGTCACTTGAGCGCCTCAAAGGTAACGCGTGATTTTGCAGGGAGTGCAGAGGGGGCAGTGCGCCCGCAAAGACTAAATGTTTTGATGTCGCCTGAATCGTTGCCCGAGTGGGTACAGGTCCGCCGTTTACGTGTGTCGATAATGTGAACCATGTTTTGGATGGATTCGTTTGATGGCTGACCATTCTTCCACTGGCGTCTGGCTTAGCGATGGCATGATGGCGGAGCCAGACGAGCGGCCGGTCCCATCGGCTCTACATGCGCGAATCGAAACCTAGTGTGGATGTACGAGCAGAACCAGAGCTATCTGTTCCCGCACGAAACGACGGGAGAGTTTGACTACGAGCTGTTTTCGCAAGAAGGATTGAACATCGCGCAGGCGATAAAAGCGGAGCTGCCGGAGTGGACGGTCATCTATTTCGCTGAAGCTGCGTTTCAAGACCGGGTAGAGAGCGGGAGTCTGCCGCGAAGCAGGTAGGGCACGAGATACTGAAGTTTCGCCTTGCGGTGATAGCGCGGGTTATCGCCGCAATCGCCCGGCGGCAATGTCTCTGGAAATGGACTGGGAGCAGGGCGTCGTCGTTCGTGTTGTGCTATGAGGGGAACCGGCGCGAGGGAAGGACTGCAGTTCTTAAGGTTTGTTCGACGCCTGCCCATGTCTGCGGGCCGGGAAGCGTGCGCCGGCGCGTGCGGGCAGGCGTTGAATAAACCCGAAGGGAGGAAACCGCGGGGTGCCCCGATGCAAGGGGAGCTTTCGGGCTATGGCGATTGATGTGTGAGGATGCGCGGCGGGATTGCAGTATGCGCGGCCAGGCGGGATGCGGTATGGGCGCTGATGTTGTGTCGAAGCGATGCAGTCGCGCAATCGTGATGGCGAAGCGGAGGTGTGAGGGGCTGCGGAGAGCGACAGGCGCAAGCGTTCGCTCGCGGGCCGCGTTGCCGCAAAGCCGGCGGTCGGGTTACCCGTCCTGGAACAGGCGCGCTCATGTCTGGCCCCGGCGCGTGGGTGGTGCGCGAATCGGTGCGGTGCGCGCAAGGATATCGATGACGATCATGGTCGCACCGCAGTGCCGGCAGATGAAGGTGGCCCGCGTTTCGGGGACGGTTTCGTGCGG
>NZ_JBNDMQ010000040.1:0-76070 GCF_050436665.1 Paraburkholderia sp. EB58
GTACCACGGGGCCTTGATTCCCAAGGCGGCTTCAAAAAGTTGGGTCTGGCTCATCGGTTCAAGTTGTCTTGCAGGGCTGGTTGCCGCATTCTGCCGCAACCAGCCCTCTCTCAGCTTGCTTTTTCAACGCGCGTCAAGTATTCGCTTCGCCGGGCTGGCGCCCGTACTTGACCCGCCAATCCACCCATTGAGAATTTAAAAGAGGCAGAAAAAAGCCGGTGGCTGCGATGGCAAAGTCGAGTTCCGAGAGAACCGCACCAGTCCAGACCGGCGAGTACAGCGCGGTTGCCAGTAGTCCAACAACCGAAGCATTCACCCCTGCAAGCATGGCAGCCATTGACGGGCGAGCGCGCATGGCTTGCCAGTAGGGCAGCGCCGCAACCACGAGCAGCAGACCTGGCAGGAAGATGGCCACAGTGGCGAGCAACGCACCGGTCCAGTGGTTCGGCGCCTCGACCATCATCCAGCCGAGAAATGCTGCGAACGTGAACAAGGGACCGGGGACTGCCTGGGCGGCACCGTAGCCTGCGAGAAAATCATTTGACGAGACCCAGTTGGTTGCGACGGTTTCCTGTTGCAGGAGCGGAAGCACGACGTGCCCACCACCAAACACCAGGGCACCCGAGCGGTAAAAGGCTTCGAAGACCTTGACCGCCTGATCCGCATGGAATCTGACCAGCGTCGGAAGTCCGAACAGCAGGACACAGAAGAGGATCAGCGCGCAGGCGCCCACCGTGCGGGAAGCAGGGAAGTTGTGTGTGTGTTGGGGTAGGCGGCCGTTATCCGGCGACTCACTGTCTGACACAACGCGAGTCCGAGTGCGGCACCGAGAACGATGACAATGAGTTGCGCGTAAACGGTCGTCAGAATGCTGAGTACCGCAATCGCGATGAGCGCGATGGCAGCACGGCGTTGATCCGGACATAGGCGCCGTGCCATATCCCAAACTGCTTGAGCGACGACAGCGACAGCGACAAGCTTCAAACCATGTATCAAGCCGCCACCGACCCGGCCGCCAAGACTCGGGGCGATGGCCGCAAAGCCGAGCAACAGCAGGACCGAAGGCAGCGTGAATCCGGCCCAGGCCGCGAGTCCCCCCAGCCACCCAGCTCGCAAAAGACCAATCGAGAATATCACCTGGCTGCTCGCCGGCCCTGGAAGGAACTGACAGAGTCCGACCAGATCGGTGAAGGTTTCGTCATCGAACCAGCGTCGCCGTTCGACGAATTCCCGGCGAAAGTATCCCAGATGGGCAATGGGACCGCCGAAGCACGTCAGCCCCAATTTGAGAGAAGCCGCAAGAACCTCCGGGGCGGATCCCGACCGGGTCGGGTGTGCGGAGGTGAGCCCAGTTTCAATCATTGCGGTTTTCCAGGTTGAGAAGATCAGCACGCCTGCATGAAAATCCTGGTCATCCATTATATTCGGGCGGCGACAGCATTGAATTTCAATTATGGAGCGATCCTGTCTCACGGTGCGTCGCGCGAAGCGGGGCAGCGGGATCCCTCAGTGCGGCCCATCAGATTTCCTTAAGGTGCGATTGTTATCATTATTTGCTAGCAGCGGCGAGAATTTGCCGGCACTCGATTTGCCTCGCTGGCCGCTCGTCTTATCAAACACAGCGATGTCCGTGAACATTGGGGGATGGGAGTGCGTAATGTCCAGGCAAGTACACGCCCTGCTTATGACGTCACCGCGCGCACGCTGCACTGGTTAACCGTTTTATTGATCGCGATGCAGTTTGTGATCGGTTGGACGATGCCCGACATTCATAAAGGCACGCAACCCGTTGGCCTGATCGCCTGGCATCTCGGCGTAGGTTCGACATTGCTTGCGGTGATGGTGGTCAGGGTGATGTGGCGGCTGACCCATAAGCCCACACCGGACGACTTGCCGCCTGTACTTAGCATCGTCTCGCGTGTCACGCATTTTCTGCTCTACGCCGCCCTGCTTGTTGTGCCGCTGCTCGGCTGGATTAATGCATCCTCACGCGGCTGGACGGTTCGCTTGCTAGGTGTCGTGCCATATCCGTCACTGAGCACGCCAGGCTCGACGTTCGGCCACGCAATGGGCGATGTGCACGGCATCCTCGCATGGGTACTTTTCGCGCTGATCGGTCTGCATGTCGGCGCGGCGTTGTTCCATCGCCTCGTTCTGAAAGACCATGTGTTGCAGCGAATGTTGCCTCGAGCAGCGCCCTCCGGAAAGGGCCCTGCCGACCGGGACTATTGAGGTTCCGCATAAATGCGCGAAGGACATCGAGAACCTCATCGCATCGACTCAATTAGCTGGCTGCGCGGCGCAAACAATGACATCAACTAGACCGCTGCAGACTCCGTTCTGAACGAACGTTAAAAATCTTTACGTTTAAATTCGAAACGGTCCGGCGCCGGAGCAGCCGCGCATCACGCGCAGGGCTGCCAGCAGGGCCACCACCACCATCCCGCTGACCTTGGCACAGACTTTGCGTTTGCTGGGACCAGGGCCAGTCGGGCGCTAGTCAACCACGCGCTGGCCCGAGAACGCTCGAATCTTCTCCATTGACGAAATCAAATATTTTAGACGTACTAAAGGATTGTGGATATGAATACAGCGTCAGGCACTGACAGGAGAACCCCGCTTTTTGACGAAGCATTCGAGACCTTACCTCTGCCACAGGTCCGCAAACATCAGGACGAACTTTGGTCGAGGCAGTGGAACTACGTTCGCTCAATGTCGCCGTTCTACCGGACCAAGCTTGCCCACTGGATCGATCGCGATATCACCCTGGACTCACTGCAGGAACTGCCATTTACCGAGAAGGACGAACTCCGTATCAGCCAGGAAAACTGCTCCCCCTATGGCGACTACGTCTCATGCGGCGAGGCGGCAGTAGCGCGTTTGCACCGCACCTCCGGAACGACCGGACGTCCGCTGATCCTCGCCAACAGCGCGGCGGACGCGGGTCGCATCGCTCGAGTCGGTGCACGTTCCATGTGGGCGGCCGGTCTGCGTCCAACCGACCGCGTGGTTCATTGCCTGAACTACTGTATGTGGACGGGTGGCTTTACGGATCACACGATCCTCGAGGCGACTGGCGCAACCGTGGTGCCATTTGGCGTCGGCAACACCCGACTGCTGATCGACTCCATTGTGGGTCTTGGCATCAACGCCATCTCCTGCACGCCTTCCTACCCCGGCTTGATTGAACAGATCCTTCGCGAAACCGGTGAACTTCGGCCACGTGACCTGAAGCTCACGCTCGGCCTCTTTGGAGGAGAGGCTGGACTTGATAACCCGGACCTTAGAAATGCGATGGAGGAAAAATGGGGATTCAAGGTGCGCAACGCGAACTTTGGTCTCTCCGAGGTTTTGAGCATTCTTGGCGGGCAGACAGACTGGACTCACGACCTTCTGTACCACGCGAGCGATGTCGTGTTCGCGGAGATTCTCGACCCTCTCGCCCTCGAGCGTCTTCCGATTGAAGACGGAACCGTGGGTGAACTTGTCTGCACTCACCTCGCGAAGGAGTGTCAGCCACTGGTTCGCTACCGGACCCGGGACATCGTCACGGTGACCGGCGTCGAGCCGGGACCCGACGGTCGCACCGCCTGGCGGTTCAGGGTCACCGGCCGCACTGACGATATGTTCAACGTCCGGGGAATCAATGTTTTTCCTGGCGCCGTCCGGATTGCGGTCGACTCGGTGCCTCAATGGGCGTCCGGAATGTTTCGGATCGTTTTGAAGGGGGAGGGGCCCTATGACCGCATCACGATGACGGTTGAAGCTGCGCAGGGTCTCCCCGTTACGCGTTGGTCCGAAGCGGCGGAGCGGGTCGAGGCCGCAGTGCGGACGATGGTGGGTTCTACCACCAAGGTCACGATGGTTCCGTTTGAACATTTCCCGCGCACCGAAGGCAAGACGCGCTGGGTCGAGAAGGAGGCTTGATGAGCTACGCAACTGTCGAGAAGTCGGGCGCCGTCTCAACGGTCACGCTAAACCGTCCGGAACGCCTGAACGCAATCAGTGGCGACTTGCTGGACGACCTGCATGGCGCACTCGTGCAGGTCAACGCGGATGAGGACTGCAAGGTGATTGTTTTCACCGGTGCGGGACGTGCATTCTGCGCTGGCGACGATCTGAAGGAATTCGCGCGGCAGACCGAGAGCGACGCGAGCATTCGCAGTCACATCGAACGGATTCAGACGATCACACGCGATCTGATGTTCAACGGCAAGCCCGTTGTGGGTGCGGTCCACGGATTCGCGGTCGGTGGTGGCTTTGAGTGGCTGCTCAATTGCGACCTGGTCGTGGCGTCGGAAGAACTGGTGTGTTTCTTCCCCGAGATGGAGTGGGGGCAGTTTGTGACCGGTGGTGTGACCCAACTGTTGCCTCAAAGCATCGGGCACCAGCGAGCCATGGAGCTTTGGCTGCTTGGCGAGCGCCAGACTGCGGATCAATTGCACGCGCTCGGGCTGGTGAATCGGGTTGTCAAGCGGGAAGACCTGCTCGGTACTGCCAGGGAACTGGCCTCCCGTATCGCCGGGCGCTCGTCGTTCTCCGTTTCGCGACTCAAGCGTCTTCTTACGCAAGAGCTTTCCGGGGATTTGGGCCGCAGCCTTGAGCTGGAGCAGCAGGCAACCATCGCCGCATTTGCGACACCTGATGCTGCCCGGCGCGTGCAGACATTTTTGAAGAGGAAATGACGATGGACATCAAGGCACTGACGTTTGATTATTTCGGAACGCTCGTCGATGTCGACAAAGGTGGGATGGCCGGCATCGCCGAGGTCATGCGCGTCCTCGGGGTTGATTCTTCTCACTCGATTTTCAAGGTCTATCTTGAGTGGGACATGCGCAATGTCCGTTTGTATCGGGGAAGCGCATACCGTAGTTACCGCTCGGTCGCGCAGGAGGCGCTGACCAGCTGCTTCAACGACCTGTTTCCGCAGGCCCTGTACGGTCACGACGTTGAGAAGCTGACCGACACACTGCTCGCGCACCTGGTCGAGTCCTCGCCGCCGCACGCCGATGCGGTCAACTTCCTGGAGTGGGCTGGCTCCCGGTATCCGTTGATGCCGATTACCAACATGGACACTGACCTTTGGCGGCGCAGCCGGCTTGTGAGCTACTTCGAGCACGTCACGACGGCGGAAATGGCGAAGGCCTACAAGCCGTCACCTGTTATTTTCAATCTCGCGCTGGACCGGCTCGGTGTCAATGCCGGCAACGTCATGCATTGTTCGCTTGCCAGTTGGGCCGATGTCGACGGCGCGAAGCCGGTTGGAATGAACGTCGCCTGGATCAACCGGACAGCAGACAAGCTGGGGCCGTGGCAGCCTCGTCCGGATTTTGAGTTCAAAACGCTTTCGCCAGTTCGTGATCTTCTACAACAGTTGGAGTCCTAACGCTTCAGGGGAATTGAAATGAACCGCATTACCTTGATGTTTGCAGCGGGAACAATCGGTCTGGGCGCGCTTGCGGTGTCGTTATGCGCTGGCGCGGAAACAGTTGTGAAGATCGGTGCCGCTGGCCCGCTTACCGGAAGTTCGGCACAAAGCGGGAAGGACGACGAACGCGGTGTTCAGTTGGCGATCAACGAGCTTAACGCGCGGAAGATGATCATTGGCGGGCAGCCGGTCAGGTTCCAGCTTGAATCAGTGGACGACCAGGGCGATCCGAAGGTTGGGGTCAACGTTGCGCAGAAACTCGTGGACGATGGCGTGGCGGTGGTGATCGGCCACTACAACTCGGGCGTCAGTATCCCGGCCGCCCGCATATACAACGATGCGCATATCGTCATGATCACCGGGGCCTCTTCGAACCCGCAACTGACGAAGCTTGGGTTCCCTTATGTGTTCCGCCTCGCGACGAACGACAATGTCATGGGTGGGCGTATGGCCGACTACTCGGCCAAAGTGCTGCACGCAAAGCGCGCGGCGGTCATTGATGATCGAACTGCCTACGGTGCCGGTGTGGCTGACGTCTTCGTTGCGACAGCGCAAAAGGATGGCGTGCAAATCGTGGCGCGGGAATACAGCACTGACAAGACGACCGATTTCAAGGGAATCCTCACGCACATCAAGGCCGAGAATCCGCAGGTGGTCTTCTATGGTGGCTATTACGCCCAGGCGGCCACGCTCGCGCGACAAATGGTCGACCTCGGAATTACCGCGGCGCTCGTTGGCGGCGATGGCATCTGCTCCCCGGAGTTTGCGAAGCTCTCCGACAATGTGATGGACGACAAAATGTTCTGCGCCCAAGGCGGAACACCGCTCGACAGCCTGCCGGATGGCAAGAGCTTCCGTGAGAAGTTCAAGAGCGCTTTCAACGCAGACGTAGACACTTATTCGCCAGCTTTTTTTGCGGCAACCATTGTGGTTGCCGAGGCCATGCAGACGGCGAACTCCACGTCTCCGGAGGTGTATTCCAAGGTGATGCATCGTCAGTCGTTCACGAGCATGCTCGGGCCGGTGAAGTTCGACGAACAGGGCGACTGGGTCGATGCGCCCGTGACTGTGTACAAACTCACGGGTGGCAACCTGACGCCCACGGTCCTCAAGTAGCACGTCTATGGAGTTCATATGATTAATGACGGAGCCAAGGCCACCTTGAAGCGCCTTGTTGGAACATCGGATCTGGCCTCCGCATACGGCAACGATGCCGGGGAGCAATATCCGGAGGTCATGTCCACGCCGGCGATGCTTGCTCTGATGGAGCGTGCGTGCGCCGAAATCATGCGCAGCGAGCTTAAGGATGGACAACTATCGGCGGGGGTAAACACGCAACTGACGCACTCGGCCCCGACTCCGATCGGCGTTGAAGTATCGGCGACCGCCACCTTCAAATCGGTGGACGGGAATCTGTATGTTTTCGAGGTGGTCGCCAACGATCCCAAGGGGCCGGTCGGTCGGGGTACTCACGCTCGAGCGATTGTTGATCGCACAGCTATCGAGAAGCGCGCTGCGTCGCGGCGGGAGTGACGATACGGGAGCAAGGGGCGCGCGCAAGACCGGTATGTTGCAGCGGTGAGGGTGCAAGCTTTCAGCGAGGGGGTGGCAAGGGGTCGACATGACTATTTTGCCGCTGGTAATGTGAACAGATCAGCCACTGTTCTGTGAACGATAATGAACGAGCAAAATCCCTTTGCCGCCTTAACCGTACCGGACTTGCAGTCTGCGATCGACACGGCCTGTTGGCGCGAGGCGAGAAGCGCCGCAGCCCTCCGGTTTCACGCCTACGTGTTTACCTTGAGCGACGAGGGGATTCCCCTGGAATCTTCTGTACGCGAAGCGGACGAGCTCGCCGGCTTATGCGGCATTGATATCGGCACGATCGATTTTGCCAGCATCATTGAAACCGCAACACAGTCGGTTGTGCCCGGCGAGAAAGCGTCAATCGTTGTTCCGTTAGGCCAACACTCCCTGGAGTGCGCTATTACTCCCGTGGCCAGTGGCGCGTTTCAGGTTGTCCTCATTGCCATCCGGCATCGCCAGGCGAATGCACAACCGCTGGACGACCTTCTGGCGCTGTTGCGCGTAACACTGGGCGTTACATTACGAAGTCACCTCGATCTAGTCGCACATCAAATGCTGGTTGAGGAGCAGAAGGCCATCATCGACCACATCGGCGACGGACTGATGGTGCTTGGCCGGGGAGGGGTGGTTCGACATGCCAGCACCATGGCTGGCCGCATTCTCGGAATCGATCCGGTCGCGAGCATTGGCAAGCCGCTTGGTGATCTCATCGATTTCGAACCCATCATTGCCCCGATATTCATTGACGGTGTGGGCTATGTAGACCGGGAACTCATTATTGACTCCCCTGCGCGCCATCTGCACCTGATCGATACGGCCATTCCGATCAAGAACAGTTGCGGGGAGGTCGTTTCTGTCGTCAACACCTTCCGCGAGATAAAGCGCGTTCGCAGGATAGCCGGTAAGTATGCGGGCAACTATGCGCGCTATACCTTCGAGAGCATTGTCGGACAGAGCGAGAGCCTGCGCGATGCGGTGGCCGCTGCGCGCAAGGCGGCTCGCGGATCCGCGAATCTGTTGCTCAGCGGCGAGAGCGGAGTAGGCAAAGAAGTGTTCGCGCAGGCTATCCATAACGGGAGTTCCCGGCAGGCGCAGCCGTTTATCGCAATCAACTGCGCGGCATTGCCGCATGACCTGATCGAGAGTGAACTGTTCGGGCACGCACCAGGCAGCTTTACGGGTGCAACGAAGGAGGGGCGCCCCGGTAAGTTCGAGTCGGCCGACGGCGGGACAGTGTTTCTTGATGAGATATCCGAACTGCCGTTCGACGTCCAGGCCAAGCTCCTCAGGGTCCTTCAGGAGCGTGAGGTCACGAGGCTCGGCGACACCAAGGGCATACCTATCGACGTCAGGATTATCTGCGCGAGCAACCGCAACCTGGAAGTGATGGTGGCAGCGAAGGAGTTCAGGGAGGATCTGTACTACCGCTGCAATGTGATCGAGATATTCATCCCCCCGCTGCGCTCGCGTAAGGAAGACATCGACTCCACCGCGACCTTCTTCCTGCAAAAATATGCCGCCTTGCTCAGCAAGCGGATTTCCGGATTCAGTCAGAAAGCGATTGAGCAGATGAGCGCCTACTCGTGGCCGGGGAATGTTCGGGAACTGGAGAATCTTGTCGAAAGGACCGTCAATATGAACGATGACGGTGTGATCGACGATGTGGCCGCGCTCCTTCGTCCGCAACGTACCGGTAGCGTTGACGCATCAGGGCAGTCGGAGGCCGGACGGCGGGTTGATTCAGGAAGCGAGCAACCGGTTCAATCGCTGAAGGACATCGAGCGCGAGGCCATCAGTCACGCGCTCGCGGCCTGTCATTTCAATGTCACCCGCTGCGCCGCAATACTCGAAATATCAAAGCCGGCGTTGTACGCGAAGGTAAAACGATACAACATCAAGCTGGAGAGACCGCTACACTGAGCCGGCCGCCTCCGGTTTCGCTCTGCCTCGTGTAGGGTATTCCCCTACATTGATGCGTGCTGAATCCCTGTTTCGGTGCGTTAGAATGACTGCTCTAATGATGCGTCGCACAAACTGTCTGTGCCTCGAATCGATCGCGCGGCTGCGTGATCCCAGGTTTCCATCCAGTCTGGTATTTATCAGACATATGTTTAGTTCTGCTATGGAGAACCTGAATGAGCGTATTCATATCTGAACAAATTGTTTCGATGCGGCAAGGCAACGTTACCTGGCCGCTCGGGACTTTAAGGACTTAAGGCAGTGCGTCTGCGTGGCGGATTGTCGTCCGCAGGCGTATCAAACTTCATTCGCGCAATACCACAAGCCTACAAAAACCCGCGCAGTTCGATCAATGCCGAAGCCATCCCTCGCGCCACGCCGGGGATGTGAAGCATTGTGGCAAGCCGATGGCCCGGTTGTGCGGGACGGCCATTGGGTATTCATGATCCTCGCAGATATTACGATCACGGATGGATAGGATGACTAAGCGAATCGCTGTAGTGACGGGCGGCATGGGTGGCCTTGGAGAAGCGATCAGTACGAAACTGCATGACACCGGTTATGCAGTCGTGGTAACGCATTCGCCGAACAATACTGGCTCAGCCGAATGGCTGGCAGGCATGGAAAAGCAGGGCCGGAATTTCCGTGCGTACCCGGTCGATGTGGCGGACTACGACTCGTGCCAGCATTGTGCAGCCAGAATTCAGGCTGAAGTCGGACCTGTCGATATTCTGGTCAACAACGCCGGAATTACTCAGGACATGACCCTCAGGAAGATGGACAAGGTCAACTGGGACGCAGTCATTCGTACCAATCTGGATTCGGTCTTCAATATGACCAAGCCGTTTTGCGAAGAGATGGTCGCGCGCGGCTGGGGGCGCATCATCAACATCTCGTCTGTCAACGGCTCGAAGGGGTCAGTCGGGCAGACCAACTACTCCGCCGCGAAGGCCGGCATGCACGGCTTCACCAAGTCGCTGGCACTGGAGGTGGCACGCAAAGGCATAACCGTCAACACGGTTTCGCCGGGCTACCTCGCCACGAAGATGGTCACCGCGATTCCGCAGGAGATTCTGGACTCGAAGATCCTGCCGCAGATTCCGGCCGGTCGTCTCGGCAAGCCGGACGAAGTTGCAGCGCTGGTCGGCTTTCTGTGCTCGGAAGATGCAGCTTTCGTGACTGGGGCCAATATCGCCATCAATGGCGGCCAGCACATGCATTGATGCGTTGGCCTGTAACAAGGCGCGCGTCAGATCGGGCGTTCCACTACGTACACCGAAACAGAGAGGAAGGATTCGATGGTGCAGACGAAACAGAGCTTGTACCACTGCGCACTGACCACGACAACCGTCGTGATCAGTAAAACCTATGCTACGGAGCTATCAACCGAAAACGGCAATCGCCGCCCTTATCCAGCGCTTGTATTCCAGCAATGCAGCAATGCGAATGCGTGTCCCAAGCTAGAGCGATGTTCGCTTTGAGCAACTTCGGCAATTAAACGCTCGCGCTGCACGCGCACGACGCATCACAATGCGAAGGTTTCATCGGGCGGTTTCTGCGGCAAAAGTCAGCGGATCCCCAGCCGCCCGATTTTTTTTATTTACCTTCAACAAGGTGGCTGGCCATCGTTCATTGAGCCGGGCAGCTTCGCCGTTGCCGCCGGACCCGACTGCCACGACGCCCTATCCCCCGGCCGCGTCACGCTTCCGCTGACCGCCCGTTCGTACTAGTCTATGAAAACCGTCTACGCAGTCGTCCCTTTGAGAAATACGCCGCACCGACGCGGCCCAGCGACGACCGTCTGACTCCCGTGTCCTTACCGCAATAGAGCGAGGCCCACCATGCAATTGCTCACGGTAACAATCGTCAAACCCGAAGCGACCAACTTCGTCCTGGGGCAGTCCCATTTCATCAAGTCAGTCGAGGATCTGCACGAGGCGATGGTCGGCACTGTGCCGGGTATCAAGTTTGGTTTGGCCTTCTGCGAAGCGTCCGGTAAGCGCCTCGTGCGCCGGTCCGGCACCGACACCAGCCTCATCGAACTGGCGTGTCAGAACGCCACGGCCATCGGTGCTGGTCACAGCTTCATCATTTTTCTGGGCGATGGTTTTTACCCAGTCAATGTTCTGAACGCGATCAAGGCCGTGCCGGAGGTCTGCCGGATCTTCTGTGCTACGGCGAACCCCACTCAGGTTTTGCTTGCCGAGACGGACCAGGGGCGCGGAATCCTTGGTGTCGTCGACGGCGCTGGGCCGCTCGGCGTGGAAAACGAAGAGGACGTTCAATGGCGCAAGGATCTGTTACGCGCAATCGGTTACAAGGCATAGGCCCAACTGGTCTCATTCCGGGAGTCGCCCGCCGGCCCACCTGATCCGCAGGGCTCCAGTCGCGGGAAGGCTTCCGCTTTTCATCGTCCTCCGCGGTGCCGCGATCGAACTATGGAACATCTACGTCTTGAGCCCGGCACCCTGTGGCCGGCCATCCTGCGCCAAACGGAGCATGCGCTGCGTTGCGGTGCGCTGCGGCCGATCGAAACCACCCAGGAGCTGGCTGACGAAGGGGGCATGCGCTTTATCGTCCGCCAGGTGTCAAGTCTCGCTTGCAAGGAAGCAACCCGGCAGGCGACCAACGCCAAGCCGGAGGAGCGCAAAGCGGTCAATCCTTTCCTTCCTTATGACCCAGACCTGTTCGTTGCCGATCTGTCGGACACGCACGTTGCCTTGCTCAACAAATTTAACGTCATCGACCATCATCTCCTGATCGTCACCCGTCGTTTCCAGACGCAGGAAGCGCGGCTCGATCTGGCGGACTTTGCATCATTAGCCGCCTGCATGGCTGAGTTCGATGGCTTGGCCTTCTATAACGGTGGTGCGGAGGCTGGAGCGAGTCAACGTCACAAGCATCTGCAGATGGTGCCGCTACCGCTTGAAGGGTCGGGAGCGCCCCTGCCCATAGAGTCCGTTCTTGCTCACGCACGCATGGAAGGTGCGATCGGAGCGGTACCCGCGCTTCCGTTTCGGCACGCGTTTGCCCGTCTGGACCTGAGCCCTGACGCCTCGCAACCTGCAGCCCAGGCTGCTTTTGATTGCTACCGCGCGTTGCTCGATGCGCTCGGCCTGCAGGCGATCGAGGTGAACGACGAACTGCTCCAGCCGGCGCCGTATAACCTGCTTGTCACACGCCGCTGGATGCTGCTCGTGCCGAGGATTGCTGAGTGTGTCGAGGGCATTTCGGTGAACGCGCTGGGGTTCGTGGGATCGCTCTTCGTGCGCAACCCTGCACTGATGCAAGTCGTCAAGACGCTCGGCCCGATGACCGTGCTGCAACGCGCCGCTGTTTCGTCAGCCATGCCAGGCTTTCCGCGTTTATTGGGAGACGGTCAGCCGATTTGACTGCCAGCCCTTCCACATCTGGGCTGACATCACTCGGAGGCGACGGCGCCGCCGCCCAGATACGCTGCGCGAACCCGGCTATCCTGCGCGAGTTCGTGGGCTGGGCCGTTGAGCGCGATCCGGCCGCTTTCCAGCACGTAGGCCCGATGCGCAATGCGGAGCGCCTGACGTGCGTTCTGCTCGACAAGAAGGATCGATGTGCCTTCTTTGCAGATATCGGCAATCATGCCGAAGATCACGCGCACCAGCTTCGGCGCCAGTCCCATGGACGGTTCATCCAGCACGACGAGGCGTGGCCGCAGCATCAGAGCGCGTGCGATGGCCAGCATCTGCTGTTCGCCACCGCTTAGCGTCCCCGCCAACTGGCTGCGCCGTTCACCGAGGCGCGGGAAGGTCTTGTAAACGCCGGCTATCCGCTGTGCCAGCACGGCCCCGTCGCTACGGATCAGGTAGCCGCCGAGGCGCAGATTTTCCTCGACGGAGAGCGACCCGAACATGCGACGGCCTTCCGGCACGTGACCGAGACCCAGCGTAACAATCTGGTGGGCCCGCAGCCCGGTGAGCGGGTGTCCGTTCAGCACGATTTGTCCCGCTCGCGGGCGGACCAGCCCGGAAATGGCGCGTAGCGTCGTTGTCTTGCCCGCTCCGTTGCTGCCGAGCAACGCCACAATCTCACCCTCGGCAACGTCGAGGGATATGCCATGCAGCACCTCCACGTTTCCGTAGCTCACCTGCAGGTCGCGGATTTCTAGGAGTCCCACAACGATTTCTCCCCGCTGGCATCGTCGGCCGCTTCGTCTGGTTCAGCCGTCCCGAGATAGGCGTCGATCACGTGCGGGTCGGCCTGGATCTCGGAGGGCGTTCCCTCGGCGATGATCACGCCATGGTCCATGACGATGATCCGGTCCGACACGCCCATCACCAGCATCATGTCGTGTTCGATCAGCAGCACCGTCACGCCAAGATCGCGGATTCGCCGGATCAACTCCATCAGCGCGTGCTTTTCGGTCGGGTTCATCCCCGCGGCCGGCTCATCCAGCAGCAGGAGCTGCGGGTTGCTGGCGAGGGCACGGGCAATTTCCAGCCGGCGTTGATCGCCATAGGGCAGGTCGGCAGCACGCTCGCCCGCCCTTGCCGCGAGGCCGACGAAACTGAGCCAGCGCAGGCCTTCCGCCGCGTGATCCGCTGCCTCGGCACGCGCCGAGGGCAACGCAAGCAGTTCGGCGAGGAGCAACGTCCGCAGCCGATGATCCATGCCGGTCAAAACGTTCTCGAAGGCCGTCATGTTGGCAAACAGGCGAATGCCCTGGAAGGTGCGCGCCATACCGGCATGCACGATGCGATGCGGTGCGCCTCCGGCGAGCGACGTGCCGCGCCAGAGTACCTGGCCGCCTGTCGGGCGGATCACGCCGGTAAGGCAGTTGAACACCGTTGTCTTCCCGGCCCCGTTGGGGCCGATCAGGCTGAGGATCTCACCGTTGCGCACGGTAAAGCTGATACCGCCGACAGCCAGTACGCCGCCGAAGCGGCGCTGCATGTTGCGTACATCGAGCAGGATTTCGTCGCCGGCCACCGCTCGGGGGGCGCGTGCTTCAGCTCCGCCGGCGCGCTCGCGCGGTGGCGCCACGCGGCGCAGCGGCGCCGGCCACAGTCCTTGCGGCCGCAGCAGCATCAGGATGACAAGCCCTATAGCGAAAGCAAAGATGCGCCAGAGGTTGAGAAAGCGCAGCAACTCGGGCAGGCCCGCCACGATGACGGCGCCGAGTATCACGCCAGGAATGCTGCCCCGGCCGCCGAGCACGACGACAATCAGGATGGTGACGGATTGCAGATACGTGAAGCCGGTCGGGTCGATTGTCCCGAAGCGGGCGGCGAACAGGCTGCCTGCAAAGCCCCCGATCAGTGCACCCATGACGTAGGCGAGCATTTTGACTCGCAAGGTCGGCACGCCGACGGCTTCAGCGGCCGCCTCGTCTTCGCGGATGCTGGTCCAGGCGCGCCCAAGCCGCGACTGACCCAGGCGGATTGCGAACACCAGCACCAACGCGAGGAACGCGATGCCCAATTCGTAGACCGCCCGCGGCGAGCTGATTTCATAACCGAACAGGCTCGGCGGAGAGATGCCATAGATACCGTTCGGGCCGCCCGTGATGTCGAGATTGGTGGCAACAATGCGCGTGATCTCGCCGAACCCAAGCGTGACGATTGCCAGATAGTCGCTGCGCAGACGCAGGGTAGGGTAGCCGATGACGATACCCGAAGCCCCGGCAAACGCCAGGCTGAACGGCAGCGTTTCCCAGAACGAGAAATGCAGCAATGTCTCCAGCAGCGCCGTTGTGTAGGCGCCGATTGCAAAGAAGGCCGCATAGCCGAGATCCAGCAACCCGGCATAACCCACTACGATGTTTAGCCCGAGGCCCAGGATCGAATAGGTGGCGATGGTCAGGCCGACGTCGACGATATAGTTGCTGGCGACCGCTGGCAGCGCCGCGGCGGCAACCAGCAGAGCGATGCCAGTGGGCTGAGACCAACGCGATGACGCTAGCATCGTGCGCATGGGCTACATTCTCTCGACGACGCGTTCGCCGAACAAACCGGTCGGTTTGATCACAAGCACGCCGATCAGCACGCCGAACACGAGCACATCGGTCCACCGCGAGGAGACATAGCCGGCGCCGAAGGCCTCGAGCAGACCAATCAGGATGCCACCGGCCATCGCGCCCGGAATGTTGCCGATACCGCCAAGCACTGCAGCGGTGAATGCGCGCAGGCCGAGCACGAAGCCCATGAAAAAATTGATCTGCGTGTAGTAGAGCCCTTCCATGACGCCTGCCACGGCGGCGAGCGCCGAGCCGATGAAGAAGGTGAGCTGGATCAGCCGTTCGACATCAATACCCATCAGACGCGCCGCGTCCTGATCGATTGCCAGTGCGCGCATCGCGGTGCCGACGAAGGTGCGGTGAACGAAGAAATACAACGCGAGCATTAGCGCAAAGCTGGCCACGATGATGCCGATCTGGGCGAACGTAATCTGCACGCCGTGGAATTCGAGCCCTGCCTGGGTGAGAGCATGGGGATAGGTACTGAAGCCGGCGCCGTAGAGCAGCAGCACGCCGTTTTCCAGCGCTAGTGAGACGCCGAGTGCCGTGATCAGAATCGACAGCCGCGGCGCACGCAGCAGTGGCTGGTAGGCAACACGCTCGATCGCGAGACCCAGTGCGCCGGTGACCGCCATGGCGGCCACGAGAGCAATCAGCAGCGCCAAAGCGAGCGGCATGTGCGCTGCGGCAAGCACCGTCAAACCGGTCCAGCCGATGAACGCGCCGACCATGAACAGGTCGCCGTGAGCGAAGTTGATCAGCCGGATGATCCCGTAGACCATCGTGTAGCCGAGGGCGACGAGGGCATAGAACGAGCCGATTGTCAGCCCTTCGACCACAAACTGAAGGAAGTTGCTCATGGCGGGGAGCGGCGTGCTACAGGGACTATTTCATCGCCACCCAGTGTCCGCCGGCATCTTGCTTCTGGTAAGGCGCGAAATTGTCGCCGCGGACGATGATGGTGATATACACCGCCACGCTGCGGTCACCCTTCGGGTTGAAGCCAATTGTCCCGGTTGCGCCCTGATAGTTCGAGATCTTGTGCAGGGCAGCCGTTATCGCGGCGGGCGTGTCCGACTTGGCGTCTGCGATCGCTTTCGCCGTCACCCCGATAGCATCGTATTCGTAGACGGAATACGGTCCCGGCCCTTGCCCGTAGGCCTTTGTGTAGTCGTCGACGAAGCTGTGCGCGCCGCTCAGGAACTGCGCCAGCGGCGCCGTGGTAATGATCATGCCTTCGGCCGCCGGGCCGGCTGTCTTCATCAGCGTGGGGTCGTTGGTGCCGTCACCGCCCATCAAGGTCATCTTCAGCCCCAGTTGGCGGGCCTCCTTGACGATCAGGCCCGCTTCGGAGAAGTAGCCGGTGTAGTAGATCACGTCTGGATTTAGCGAGGCGACATGGGTCAGGGTTGGTGAGTAGTCCATCTGACCGGGCGTGATCGCATCGTTGTAGACGACATCGACACCGTCCTTTTTCAGGGCTTCCACGGTGTTGTCGGCGAGACCCTTTGCGTAGGTCGTGTTGTCGTTGATCACCGCTGCACGCTTCGCATGTAGCGAATTCTTGATGAAACCGGCGGCAAAGGGACCTTGCTCGTCGTCACGGCCAATCGTGCGGAACACGCCGTCGTACCCCATCTCGGTCAGCTTGGGATTCGTTGACGCATCGAGGACGTAGGGAATCCCGGCGCGATGAAATGTCGTCAGTTCCGGAAGCGCCGCGCTGGAGCAGTAGCCGCCGGCCACTGCGACGACCCCTGCATCGACGAGTTTCTGGGCCGCCTGCACGGCGGTCTGCGCGTCGCAGGCGTCGTCCTCCGGCACCAGTTCGATCTGCTTGCCTAGCACGCCGCCGGCCGCATTGATTCTGGCGGCGGCAAGCTTGGCGCCGTTGACAATGTCAGTGCCGGCATTGGCACTGCTGCCCGACAGCGGTACAGGAACGCCGATCTTGATGGTCTGGCTTTGCGCCGACCCAGGGGCGATGCCCGCGAGCACGGCCAGAGCGGCCAGGGTCGCGATTGTCGTTTGCCGCACGGCGCGAGCTGCGCCGGGCAATCCATTCTTCTGAGCATTCATGTTGAAGACTCCTTATTGTGACCTGCAACCCCGCAACTGGTCTCGTCGCAGCGCTACCATGAAAGCGCTTTTTTCATAATAGATCGCGCTGCACATTTGGGCCGTATAGGGTATGCGCGTATAGAACACGGTACAAAAAGGTTCGACAACGTACTATTTTTGAATGGCGAGCAGCTTTGCATGTGACGGGAGTAAGTGCGCTCGAGACCAGTTTTGCCGACGCCTGGTGGCGCCGGGGCACCTGCGCAAGGCCGCGCCCCAATCTCATTTCCATTGCGGCTGCTGCAGCGTCATCCCATGCTGCCCTTTATACGCAGCCACGGCGGGCGGCGTCCAGCCGTCCAGCATCTGCGGTGCGAGCCGGTAGATCTCGATGCCAAGCGGCCGGCATACCTCCAGCGGATCGCGCGCATCCGGTCCCCACATCGGCAACGAGAGATCGCCGCCCGGACAGGTCGACAGCGCGCAAAGCAGGTCGATTTCCGCGAAAAATTCGAGGTAGTCGCCTTTCTTTGCCGGGCATGCCTTCATGAAGTATTTGTCTTCGAGATTGAGGCCCGTGCACTGGAACACGTTTAGCACGTCGTGTACGTCGTATTCGGTCAGTCCGTACGGAGCGATCGCGCGGGTGAGGTTGGAGTGGCAGTGGAAATGAAAATCCTCGCCAGTCAGCATACGGTTCACGTAGGGATCGCAACGGGTGCCGAGCAGGTCGTGAACACGGCCGCCATGCTCGTCGACGCCGTAACCGGCGAGGCTGTCGTCGGTGATCGTCACCATCGGACGCAGGAACGGGAGCGTCGACCACAGACGGTCGAACGTGCTCACGTGCGCCTGCTGCAGCTGACGTGTGCGTGAGGCCCACATGCGCTCGCGCGGGTTGTGCTGGTTCCACATGTTCAGGTCGGCCACCTGCGGACCCTCGATCGTGACGATGCGGAACACATGGCCGGCTGGCACGGTCCAGGCTTGACCGGACCTGATTGGCACGACGATCGATTCGACCAGCGCGCGGGTGTCGTGCTGCGAGGCGATACGTTGATAGAACGCTTTGTCGACATCGAGTCCGGAACCCTGGGTGGATTGGTAGGCAGCGGGGTAATTCAACATGGCGGAGGCTCCTTTATCTGGCTCGCGGACAGGTCGCGCAGAGGCACGCCGCCGTTTCGCTACGGATCGCTTCGATCCTATCGCAGCGACGCGGTGTCCAAAAGCAGCTCGGCCACATCCGAGACCTGAGAACTCTCCGAAAGTACGCCCCGGCCCTCCGTTATGGGACCAAGATTAGGCGTCGGCCCCGCGAGGTCGAATTGTCAGTGGAATTTCATACTCATTGGAGGCTTAAATGGCGACTGCAACCATCATCCCCCGGAACGACGGTCCATATCACATCAAAGGCGACTTTAAGCTCATGACTCAGGGCGGAACACCTATAGGGGTGGATAAGGATGAGGTGTGGCTATGTCGATGCGGTCACTCGCAAAATAAGCCTTTCTGCGACGGTTCGCACAAGAAGGCCGGGTTTCTGAACAACCTCGACGAAGGGCCACAGGAAGGCCAGACGCCTTGATGCATCGCGCTCACGGCCGGCGTGACGTGCATCGTGTTTGTCACGGGTATGAGCTGCGCACCAGACCGTCGTCAGGGTGACTATACTGAAAGAGGCCGCCTTGATTCAGGTGTGCCTGGCTTGAGCGGCAAGCCTCGAACAGGATGTCAAGGCGTACTCGCCTGGCCGCGGGGAGAAACGTATGTTCAAGCATCTGCTAGTGCCGACCGACGGCTCGGCGCTCTCCGAAGCCGCCATTCAGATGGCGGTGACGCTCGCCATGGAAAGTGGCGCCAAAGTCACGGGGCTCCATGTCATACCGGAATTTCATGTCCTCGCGTACGGCACCGAAATGATCGCCGACGAAGAGGAGCGAGTCGTTCAGTCCAGCCGAAAGCGCGCGGATGACCACCTCGCGGTCATCGCCAGAGCGGCCGCGCAAGCCGGTGTCGAGTGCGATACGGTGGCGACGAATCGCGCCCACCCGTACGAGGCGATTATCAGCGTCGCGATGCAACGAAACTGTGATCTCATCGTCATGGCGTCCCATGGACGAAGCGGTATGCGCGCGTTGTTGCTCGGCAGCGAAACTCAGAAGGTCCTGACGCACAGTCAGATCCCGGTCCTTGTCGTCCGGCAGTCGACGCAGGCCGGCGTGCACGGTGGAACGGAATCCACCGAGCCGGAGTCGTACAGTCCTTGATTCGAGGCTGAAGCCGGAGAGTGCGGCAGATTCAGGCGACGAACGTCGAAGACTCGCCTCAGCGTCCTAGCCACTCCGCAGGGGTCACTCCGGGTGCGCCGCTCATTCGCTTCCGAGCCGCCCGCAGGGCTTGCGTCGGGTAGTGTATCGGGCCGACACGTGAACAGCTGCCCTGACGTTGGTCGAATCCTCCCAGAATCGACTCCGGGATTTACTGAACCATGCTGAGCCGATAGCACCGGGTACCCGAGGGTGTTGAAGGCGTCGACGAGTCACTTTCGCTCCCGCGTGGACAAATTCCTCTGCGAGCGCTTGACCCTCCCTATCGATCGCGCCTGTCCGCCTATCTACTGAGTGAGCCTCACGGCATGCGAGCAGATCTGATGTAGTGCATACCCGCGTCAGGCCGCTGCGGGCGCACTCCAGACGCACTTTCTGCGTCCTTCCTGCCACTTCAAGTTGCATCGACGCAGACGAGCGTTCCCGGCGATCTCCTCTGGAGCAATCGGCTCTCGCGTGTTTGATGTATCGCTTCGTGGCCCTGCGGCTCTCGTTTGTCGATTTGCATTGGTCACGGCGTACCCGAAACTGGATTCGCGAGTGCGGGCCACGACTACGCGATTCACGTTCTAACGCTAACCAGGAGAAATCACATGCAGAACCGTCAACGTTGTTCCCGCTTTTCTGTCGTCAATTCAGCGTACGCTGACCTGCCGCGCCCGGTTCATTGGGCCCTCAACAGCCTGGGCGCGTTCTCGCTCGCGGCTCCACACGTCTTCTCACTGCTTTCGTGGTTTCTGCTCACGTGGAGCATAGACATGTTGCAGGCAGCCTTTGGAATGGCAAGAGCCGGTGCAATCTTCGCGCTTTTCGACATGTTGAAACTCGGTACATCGCTGTTTGTGTTGATTCTTGCCCTTGATCTCTGGTCAAGCCGTGCTGAGTGGTCCGAAATAGTCTACGAGATTGTCGACGACAGTTCCGAGGACTTCGTAAGGCTGCTGCGGCGATAGCCTCAATACCGATCTCCGTTCGGATGTGTTGTGGTCGCGCCCGAAGATAGGCGCGGTCATTGACAGTGATCTCTGACGTTTTCGCGATGTACCAATGGGTCCCGTGCCGACCGCTTGTTCCGGTCCGGGGCCGCTTGAATTTTCGTTCACATGATATGGCAGAACGTGCGCCGAGAAGTGCGCGCGTTCCGTCACGCAGAAGGGAGTGACCATGAGCTTTCTCATCCTCGCAAATGTTCCGTTTGATGCCGCGCAAGAAAGAGTTGCAGCTGGCAGCAACGCCCGGTCCCATGGCTCGAAATTCGTATTCTTCGATGATCCGGGACGGCTTCTAAAGGCTTTGAGTCCCGAGCGGATGGAGATCATCAGGTTGCTTGGTGAAGAAGGTCCAATGACGGTGGAATCGATTTCGTCGTTCCTTGCTCGTGAAAAGCTGGCGGTCATGCGTGACCTGCAAACCCTCCTTGATCTCGAGATCATCGACCTGGATTGCGATGCGAGCTACCTGTTTGGTTTCAGCGGGATTCGCATCCTATTGCAATATCCGCCTTTCAGCTTTATGGAAAGGAAGACCGGATGAACGCGTCACGCGAGCCAACAGAAACGCAGCAGGAACCGGCCGGAGTGCTGATCGTGCATCTGGAGTATGAGTCAGTGCAGGAAGATGGAACGCTGCCAACTGGAGCGCTCATCGAGGTGGATGGCGCGTGTCGAGTCGGTACTGTGGCGGACGGATCTGGTGTTGACGGCTGCGAATCCGGTGCTACCCACTGGGCGCTCTTTCTCTTTCCGCGTGACGCGCTTGGCAACGTCGCGGGATGGTTCTTCCTGTTTCTTGATCAGTGTGCATTTATCGATGCATTGCCTGAAATTTACTTTGCTGGAACGCTGAGACTACATTGATGCGAAGGTTGGCGTCTCAGACGCGACGTTTCGACCCAGGCACGGCACGGCACGGTGCGGTTGGCGGTTCGTGCCTGCCAGGCCAAAGCCTCAAGGCAGGCAAGGCGAGCTCGGAAACGCTTGCCTGCAGCGCCAGCTTCAGGACGTTGAGGATCAGGATCCATCAAGGATCCGTCCTTTGGCAACGGTGTCGCTATACGTAATACGGGAGATGATGCGCCGGTTCCCTCCCCTTGATCCTCGCGATTTGCACACGCTAGACCCCATGGCATCCTGGTTATGTCGATGCGAGAAGAATTGGTGCGGCAACACGGCAGGAAGAATGTGTGCATCGAGCGGCTCGATACCTGATCCCTGCAACGGCACGCACGTGGTCCGAGGCAACCTTTCTGTCGCGCCTGGCCGGCAGGTCAACCTGAAGTGAGTTTACATGGCTGCTTCAAAAGCATGGCTGCACGTAGTAGGGATTTTTTAACGAGGACATGAGGAAGAACGTTAAACACTACGGCATGTATTTCTCGTGAAGTTCGGGCATTCATCAGGAATTAAGCTGGGTTCCTGATAGCGATCGCACGCTGCATACACGGACGAATGCGACGCTGCGAATGGTCCTGTCCTTTAAAAGACACCCTGCCGCCACGCCCGATCATGGTGGCGTGCATCAAATAACATTTTTAGGATAGCGAATGAAAAAGAAGCAATTCAGATCTGATCGAAGTGACGACGAGGTCGCCATGGTGGCGCACCGTAACCCCACCGTCTTTATCCCGACCTCGGTCCCCGTTGAAGTCATCGAACTCTGGTACAGGCGACTTGCAAGCCAGCTTGGGCGCCGGATTGGCCGCCTGCGGCACGCGGAACGGCGCTGGAAGCGGCGGCGGCTCGTACCGGTGCGTATCACGGCACGCGTGCGCATCGTCAGGAAGCGCGATAGAAGGCCAGTGCGACGATGGGACCCGATGCCGCGACGCTGACACTCGGCCTGGAACGGCACCAGGTGCGTTAGCTCCAGATTTCTATCGGTGGTTCCAGTAGCGCCCACATGGCCGGCGCTAGTTCTGGGCCTAAAACATCCAATTTGAGGTGAATCAATGAACGGGTTCAATCACCCCGCGTGGTTTGTCGTGCGCTGGACTTTCGTGGGACTTTTCCTGCTTGGGATCCTGAATTCATTTGCAGCGGGGTATCGGCTGGCTCCTGATGCATGTGCCGTGTTGCTGACACTTACCGTAATCGCGGCGTTGTCGGTGTGGGTGCAGAACCGGCACAGCTGGCGCTGGACTCAAGGGGCATTCCTGATACTGGGTATGGGCGTGCTGCGACTCCTCGTCGCCAGCAACGAGTTTAGCCGGTACGGTGCGGCTATCCTGATTGTGGCGGCCATTGCCATGAAGCTCCGGCATTACTGGCTTAATGGGCGACCCAGTGCAGGACGGTCTGCCGGGAATGTCAGAACGGAGGTGCAGGCTTCGGGCCATGCGGTGCGGCCGTCTCAGCCGGCTTATTCGTTTGACCAGAATGTGCAGAGGCCCCGCTACCGGTTTGCCGATGTGGTTGGCATGGCGGAGACCAAGAAGCGGTTGCTGGCGGCGGGTGAGGAAATCGTGCGCGGCGGTAATAGGCGCAATGGCGTAATCCTGTTTGGCGATCCTGGCAACGGCAAGACACTTTTTGCCGAGGCGCTGGCCGGCGAGCTGAAGGTGCCGTTCATGTCGATCACCTACGGTGACCTCGCGTCGAAGTGGATCAACGAAACACCTCAGAAGATCGATGCGATGTTCCGGGCCGCCCGCCAGATCGGCGTTTGCGTGCTGTTCCTCGATGAAGCCGATTCGGTCTTGAAGCCCCGCGACGACAGCGGCTCGCATTCGATGGATCGTGATATGGCCGCCGTGATGCTGACCAACGTCACTAACCTTCACGGCACGCGGGTCGTGCTGGTGGTGGCCACGAACTTCATCGACAAACTTGATGGTGCTGCGATCCGCGAAGGCCGTTTCGACTTCAAGATTGAAGTCCCGGCACCGGATATGGAAGCGCGCGAGGCGATTCTGCGCAAGGCGATCGGCGAGAGCCTCGGCTTCTCGGCGGTTGACGCAGTTGCAGTCACGAGCCTTGCGGAGCGTTGGGCCGGTTTCAGCGCAAGCCGACTTGCGAGCGTAGGCGGCCAACTCGCGGAAATGCGTAGGGATGGCAAGTTCGGGGCGGGAAAGGTGACTTTTGACCTTGGGATGCAGGCAATGCGCCTGCTTCAGGGGCGCAAGGGCAGATTGCCGGATGGCGTAAAGTCGATCGACGAGATCAACATGTCAAGCGATGTCCTGCGTGACATGGCCTACAAGATGAAGCAGGTTCACAACCTGGAGAAGATGGGTGGCAGCCTTCCCCCTGGCGTAGTCTTCTTCGGCCCGCCAGGTACGGGCAAGACGGAGGCCGCCATGGCGCTTGCCAAAGCCACCGGCTGGGCGTTCCTGTCGACCACTGGCGCCAAGCTCATCGCTAATCCCGACGCGTGGGCCACACTCGTGCGCGAGGCCAGGGATATCCGCCCGGCGATTGTCTTCATTGACGAGGCGGACCCAATTCTGCTGGACCGCCGCGTCTCGAATGTAGAAGTCCTCACAAACGAAATACTGACCACGTTGAGCGGTGTCGAGGGGAAAAACCATGATGTCATGTATATCGCGGCGACAAACCACTACGATCGTCTGGATAAAGCGCTGCTACGTGGCGGTCGTTTCGAGGAGAAAATTCATTTCGATGTGCCTAAGCGGGAGGATATGCGTCTGTACGTAAGCCGGAAGCTCGCAAGCGTGACGAGCAAGCGGTATGCCGTCGCTCCAGGTGTGCTCGATCGCTGCATCGTCTTACTGGACGGCAGGTCGATCGCAGATGCCGACGCGGTTGTTGCAAAGGCAATCAACTTTGCCGCCGTACGCGCCCTGCGGGGGAACGTCGCGCAGTTATGCGTGGCAGACGTGATAGCTGCGGCAAGCGTTGTATTTGCTGAGCACGTCGACGCAGCGGTCAGACGGTGATAGGGCGTTGCTTCATGCTTCCGGGCCTGCCGCTCGAGATGGATTGCAGGTCAGCGTAGCAATTGGCTGGAGTGATTTGCGGCCGGCATCATCGCATCGTATGGGTGGCCCCGTTCTCTGGCGACTCACAAATGCCGCCGCCGCCTCTGGCAACTTGGGTGCGGCAAGAGCAAGCACTGCCGTCGCTTGGCTGGTGTGATCGTCATTGGGATCAGCCTGACCGTTTTGTGACCGAGTGCCGCGCGGACACAAGCCGGCCGATGTGCAGGATGGTTGTGGCAGTCGTCCAAGGCGCGGTCCTCGCTGTCGAGTTGTCGTGAAACAGATAGCGCTGTTGCACGTGCTGGGTTTCGTGCCAGATTCCAGATTGCTCCATCTGAGCTGCCGCACAGGTCCTTCGTGTGAGGTCGCGAATTTAACGCCGCAGTGCTGGATCTGGGCGTCGTTCGCATGAATTTGCCTTCAGCAATCGACGCGAGACACTTGATTTGCGGCAGGCAGATGGGAGGTCCACTATCTGGTGTTCGCATCCACGTACAAATTAAAATGGAGTACTGATGAAATATATTCGTAAAATGTACAGGTATTTCTTTCACCATGACGGTCACGATATCTCGCTGTCGATTCTTGCGGCTGCAGTTGCAGCTTCTGGGAGCGGCATCGTTGCCGCAGGGTTATGGATTGCGCATGCGCATGCCCCTGAGGCGACAGCGACGGCGACGGCGAAAACGGCATACCGGACATGCTTTGAAAGCTGCTGGGCCCCGTGTAGCGGATATGTCCGGTAGTCGCGGTGTCTCAGGTACATTTTCAATCCAGCGAGGATTTATTATGCGATGCACTAGAAAGTACTGGCGTGTCTTCTGGGCAGAGTGCCACGAGATGTTTCTTGATTACGTCCAGCCCCTGATTGCGCTTGCGCACTGGCTGCGAGGTAAGAGATAGCACGTAGCCTCCCGCTATTTCAACCCCGCACCACACGAGGTGCGGGAGCTACAACGTCGAGTCCTCGCGTTCGACCACCTCACCTTTTATGCGTCGATTGCCCTGCGGTTTTGTCACAGTATCGATTCGGTGAGGTTGATACTCGACCATGGTTGCGCGGTTCGGCCAGGCGACGCGGCAGAAGTTCGGTTCGTCGTACTCGCGAAAATGAATGTTGTAGAGGGAGTTGCGTCAATTCCCGTGCCAGCGAGCGCGACAATGTACGTGCTGTCCGCTTGCGGCGAGCTAACCAGATACCCGGTACCGGTTCGAGTCGATGGCCCTGCGTGATGTAGCGGCAAGCGGGTCAGCAGGCCGTCTCTCCATCAAAACATGTATTGCGGCCACGGGTTCCGGGTCTCGTGACTTCCGATCCGCAGTCGTACAGGATTGCCGCGCTCTGTCTTGCACAGAAATCGAAGACGATCGGCCAAGATGGGGCGCAAGGCGACGGGTTTCATCAAACGGGCAGCGTCCGACCGACACCCATCTAAATTTGATCCTAAATTTGGTGCCCGTTTGTCCGATAGTGTATTAGGTCATCCGAAGCCGTTGTTGCGCACCGGGGGAGCGCCGATGCAGGACGAATGGAGTGGCGCGCGTATCTTGGCTTGTATCGTGGAATTGGCCGATGGGCGAAGGGCTCCGCAGGTTGGGAGACGTTGCCTGCGGCGGACCCTGCGTCAGTCGAAGTCCAGTTGTTAGGCTGTCAGTATTGGAGAAAAGGTTTATGACCAAGCCGTTTTGTTAACCAGCGCGGAATGCGGGGCGCTGGATCCTGGACTTTATTCCGGACGGAGTTTGCTCGGCGTATTCACCTTCCCGAGGGGTGGCATCCGCGATTGACGAACCGCTTATGATGGCCCTGATCATGGTGCTGGAAGGAGTGGAACCCTACACGCCCCGCGTGTGGCTTGAACCAATCGACGAGTTGGACGAGCGCGGAGCGTTGTTGTCGTTCGACATCGGCGACATTCTAGACAGGGCCAGACGGGCCTCGAGAGAGACGTGACAATCGCGTGGCTCGGGTAACCGCCGCAAGCATGTCCCAGTGAAATCGGCCGACTTCGCGCTGTAAATCTTATCCTGCACAAATGCCGCTGGAAACCGATAGAAGTTGTTGGGTGACTCGAGTCCGGTTCTACATTTCGGAGCGATGGAGGGTGCTACAAGGTACCCGTGATCTTGAATACCTTCGGCAGACGTCCGTTAAGAAAGAGCAAAGCGCCGCGCGTACAACTGTTCGGTTCAGTTCGCGCCGCGCAGAGCTCCTCTGGCAGTATAGCCATCGTTCAATAGCAAAATTCGTTGAGGAAGCTACGATGGCGCCTGGAAGGCGAAGGTACGCTCGAACGGGCAGGTGCCGCGACAGCGGTTGCCATCACGCTAACTACGGAGGTGGGGCACACGCAGGGAAATCACATGTCGGAGTCGCACAGACGCTTGTAGCAAAGCGAACCTGCGCTTGGCAATTGACTGGCTTTACCGGCCCAGCGGGCAAGTCGCGTACACGCCGGATGCTTGCTGAGCGAGGTGTTTCGCTGCGTAGCACGCGTCGCGCGCGTTAGTCGTTAGGCTCTGGCCGGTCGTCCGGGGATGTCCTTCGTCTCGAAGGTCGCCTCGAGGTAGGCCGAGTAACCGGCACGCACGACTGCGCCGTCGATGACAGTGAGCATTCCTCTGTAACCTTCCGTCGAGCTTCGTCTGTAACCTGACGTAATTAAAGTCGCGGAATGGGTCCCGGAGTGAGTATTGCAAAGCTGCAACGATCTATGACAGAATTCATCGAACCCTTGGCATTGTCGTCGCGAAGTCAAGTAGCACGGGTCGGCGGAAAGGGTTGTTTTCCCATTTGCGGGGGTGAAGGTTAGCGCCCGCATGCAGGCACTCGGCAGACTGAGATGTATTCCCCGCTCTTGCGGGGGTTGAAGGTCAACGCCCGCGCGTGCAGGGAAGACCGAGAAGTGTTCCCCGCTCACGCGGGGGTTGAAGACGTTGATGAACCGATAAGATTTAACTGGCCGTGTTCCCCGCTCGCGGGGTTGTAGGGCAACCGTGAGGTTGCCCTTTTTGCTTTGCCTGCTACGATTCATTCCCGGCTGACAGTGTCGTGCCAGCTAAAACGCCAGATGCGCAAGCGGACACGGCCGCCACGCTTAAGCGGATGTGCGCCTGTAATCACCGTGAAGGAGATTCCGAGCGGCAGCACCGGTGCAGGGCCACGCCTGTCAGAATCGTCCCTTGTCATCCCATTCGCGCTCGGGATTCCAAACCAACCTGAATTTAGAACACGCGGCTTTCAGCTAAGTCGCGCGCGACGTCAGGATTGCAGGTTACGGCGATTTTATCGGCTGCCGTTCTCTACGGTCGCGACACTGACGCCCACTCTAGTGTTGCCGGGCTCGTATCTGTGCGACGACACGCCAGCCGTCCTGCTTGACGCGGTCTCGGGGGAGTAGCCAGTACAGCCCGCCCGTCCATTGGCACGCTTGACCCGCATACCTGCCTGAAGGACTTTTCTCACGCGGTTGCTCCCACAGGGCCAATGACATCGGTGCGTCGCTTCGGCATCGATGGCAGCCGACGGTGAATCTTGCGCTGGCTGGCGCATTTGGCCAGGATGGTATTCTTACAAATTGCTTCAAACTGGTCTGCTATGCAATTCCGTACTTGCGTTGCACGGCACCATGGTATTTTCCCCAGAAAAATCAATGGCCGTCGCCAGGCGCGTGTCGTCCGGTGCGACAAAAGGGCGACATCCGGGAAATGCGTGACACCGCGAATGCAACTTGCAGGCTGGGCGCAAATGTTCGAAACGATCAAAAGGAGGCCAATTCAGGCCAATATTCAAACAGATGGGCGGGTCTTCTCCACAGAGAATCTTCGTGACCACAAACAGGTTGCGGTCACGACCAGAGGAGAAACAATGAAGACCACAAAGAGCCCGTTTCACGTCGGGGGGAAATGGACGTGGGAAGCGCATCAGCTTTGCTGCACCAAAGCGCTTGAAGAAACGACCGTCGCACACACGGTCGCGCTTGACCATCTAGAGGCCCTCCAGCAAAGAGTATTGAAGTTTCGAACGGCCTTGGCCCCCGTGGCAGAAAAGGTGGGGCTCCTGTCATGTGCTGGTAGTCTCGACCCAGACGCGCTTACGGACGTCATTGGCGACCTTGTAACACTGGTGGAGGCGGGAGGACAGGAATTTCGCAAACAGGAGGAGCTAATCCGGGCGATCCTTCCATTGTTCCCGCTCCATGCTGATCGGCGAGCCTGCATCAATTCGCGTGGCGGGGCGCGCAAAATCCTGAAGTTCTCAGGATGCGCGCTTTGCGTGGCATGTGTGTTCCCCTTGATCCTGCGTTTCGTGCACGGATTCTAGAGGCTCGCGAAGGTCAGTGCGGACGCACCACGGCAGCGTAGTGCCGCACGGTTGGCATGGCCGGTCAAAGTCTGCCGGATGTGCTGACTGCCTCGGTGAGGCGGGCGCGGTCATGCTCAAATCATGGACGGCACGACGCCGCAGTATGTTGTGGCGGGAGAAAGCAGCTTGTTGCCACGTCGGATAAGTTCACGACTGATCCCAGCGACCGCTCGTTGTTGCAAATTTTGCGCTCGACGACACGGTGACGAGTCGCACGACTCGGCTCACGCTGCTACTGGTGAAAAGAGGACGCCTCGGGGCCGGAGCGCCAGCGCCGCTGCCACGATGCACTCGCTACTCGGCGCGGCTCGCCGAACGGTTGAGAACTTTATGTGCGGTTCAAATACACGTTCGAGAAGCTGCCGTCGTATCCTGTCAACCGCATGCACGAACTGTTGCCGCTTGCCCGATAAACACCTTATCGCTCATGGGCATTCTCGACTCGCTTCGAAAGGCGCCCAGCGCCGAGTTGTATCGGCTCTATCTCGCCATTGGCAAAATGCTGGACGACCCGCGACGTATTCTCGAGATACGTCAACGCCTGCATCTGGGAATGGAGGTCAGCTTTATCGGGGCCGATCCGCTCGCACCACCTTCGCGGGGAACGGTGGTGGAGCTGAGGCAAACCCAGGCGGTGATCCAGGACAACCTGAGCCGTCAGCGTTGGTCGGTGCCATACGCGGCAGTTTCCCTTGACACTGCGAGCGGCCCAATTCACGCGCCTCCGTCGCCGTCACCCCGAGCCCAGCGAGAGGAATTCTTCATTGGGGACACCGTTGGATTCACCGACAAACATCTGAGCGAGCGAGTCGGCATTCTCGTCCGACTCAACGCGAAAACCGCGTCTATCGCCGTCAATGATTCAGAAGGTCATTGGCGGGTCTCGTACGCTCTGCTGCGAAAGATTGTCGACATCTAACCGCGCGATCTCGCCAACATTGTTCGAGTCTTTCCTCGAGGATATCGGGAGCGTGTTGGACGAATATTGCAACCGCGCTGGGGACAGACGCTCGCACGGCTCGTAGATACCCTGGCAGACCGGTCGAGCTTTCGTCGACGATCAGCTGTCGATCTGATTCACGAACGATTCGATGCTGCTTTCCGGATCAGTGATCTGGCCGATAGCGGACTCATTGCGACGCCTGGGCGCCGTACAGGTCGAGGTTATGCGCTTCGCCGAAGTACCTCGAATCCCGTCCCCCTGCCAGACTTCTGGCGGCCCCACGAATGTCGTCGGCTCTCTCATCCAAAAATCAGCAATCCTCTTGAAAGTGTTTCGACTGAGACAGGGTTTGTCCCACCTGGAGAAAATAATGATTTCGCTGGGCGCGCTGCGGTTCGCCTGGGCAAGCAGTCAATTTAACTTCAGGGTGAACATATGCCGATTCAATATATCAGTGATTCGCGCTTTAACACGATTGGTTCGATCGAAACTACTGCGCGGGGGGAGCGTATCGCTTACAGCAAGAATCGGGAACGTCTCGGCGACTTCGATCCGAAAGCCAACCGGACCTATGACCCGCGTCGTCGCCAGGTGGGAACGGGTGATCAGCTTGCCACGTTGATTGCAAGCGCGAATCTTAAATAACAGGTCTTGGACGTAGACGGGCGGTGCGCACGCGCTCCGTTCGTCGTTTGTCTTACGGGGGCTCTCACAATACTAGCGTCGCGGTCGCAATAGAAAGTGCCGCCAGACGCACACCGGACTCGGCGAGGTTTCTGTCACGGGTTCCATGACAGAAATCAGCGTCTGATTGCATGCATCGAAAGTTCGGCAATCCCGACCTTTCGCAGGCGGCAATCGTCAGCAGGAGCCTCCGCGGTTACCCCCTTATGCATCAAAGTGCGTCGCTTTAAGCTATGACGCGACATACCAATTAGGTGTTGATCACCCATCACCTAGGTTCGCGCTGATACTACCAGACGTCTCCCCGCAGGCATGCCGGGCGACGTCAGTCGCTCGGTTAGACACGGGGCCTCTGATTTGTAAAGGATTTTTGGTGGCCCGGCTTCCCATTCGGGGTGAGAGCCGCATAGCAGGGGGGTTTGGTTTGCCCTCGCACAGCATCATCGATACACCAAAAACCTGTCGCTGCTGAAATTTCAGGTCGCACCCGTCATGGGTTTGCTGCCGATGCTCGGCACAGTTCGAATCAAGAACTGTTGCAGTACGCGGATCGGTGCCGCGTTTCGCAGTGGTGCGAAGGCAGGCCGGACCGGGCGCCCGTAACGGCGCCGCTACATCACGGCTTGTGCCGGGCATCGCCCTGTCACCCGACCGTCCGCGATATCCAGTACTGTGACGCCATCGCGCACCTGCACGAGCGTGGCAGCGTGGGCCCGGGTACCAAGGCCTCTGGCTCCCCCACACCTGCTCCCAGCAAACGCGCACCGAACCGTCCCCGGTTCGCCAATAGTCGGACGTAGCAAGCAACTTCGTCAGCGCCTTGTTGTCGATGGCGCGGCCTGTCATGGTCGCCGACATCCGCTTTACGACCGGCCATGACAGACAGAACAAACAGTGCCAGTGATCGAGGGATGGCCATCGGCGCCCCCTGGCTCGCGTGCTGTCAAGGTCGGAATCCCGCGTCCTGCCAGAGCGTGACCGCTAGCGCGAGCTGGGGCGTGGGCGGCCGGTCGCATCAGATCGCTGGACTGGGATCGATTCATCCCGATTACCAGGTTCTACGACGGCAAATCGGCCGACGGCAGCGGCATTTGTGCGGGCTCCCATTGGCGAACCGCCCACCGAAGCGCAGCAGCGCAGCAGGAGAACGCCATGACGGCACGAGCGACCGCCTCATAGGCCACGGTATTCCGCAAAAGATGCGAGTCGCAAACCTGCTCCGCGACATCCCCGGGCACGGTTCGATTCCATAGCTTACCAGCGTCGTTTCCAAAATTGGGTGCAAAAGACCCCCCAAAATCGTGTGATTTTCGAGCCCAACGGCGCCCATGCCCCTTGTAACCTGTGTGTGTCAGCAGCTCATTTGAAGGAGATACAGATGGTTTACCAGGTGCGAGTTTTCCGGCTGTCAAATGGCGCGCTAGCAATTGCATTTTTGCTAGCGAGAACAGTCATCGCTGTCGTCCCGAGCGCAGTAAAGGATCTTGTCGATGCGGTCCTGGGTGGCGTTTCAGGTGATCGTGCTTCACTTGACCAGATCCTGTCGGGGCCACACAAAGGGCGTTGGACTCTGACCATCCTCGGAAGTGTGTTCCGCATGGACGAATGCGACGTCATCGCCCTCCGGGCCGAACTTGGACGTGAATTCTCTCACTGAGGATTGCCAGGTTGGTCTGAGCGCCTGCTTTGAGCTTCGTCCAGAGCAGGCGTTCAATTGGCGCGGCTATAGAACGATCGATCCCGTAAGCATGTGGTGTTCTTTCGCGTATTCGCGTCATTTTCCCGAAGGATAGAGTCGACTCCAGGGTTTCAGTCAACAGCAGAAACCTGCGCGTGCTACGGCCCTCTCCAAGGGATGGACTTGCATCTTGATCAGATTCTTATATACACAGGACAACGAATCGTTATGAATCGCACGGATCAAAACCAATTTTATCGGACTGATTGCCGAAACGACGTCCATGCCCGACGGCGCATCGCACCGCGGCATCCGGGTCTGTCGTAATCCAAACGATCCCGATAGTCTTAGCTACGGAAGAGATTATGTCCGAGCAGACCACCGGATCCTAACAGTAATCAGTGCCGTGCCAGACAGCATGTGCACTGGTGGAAGACGGGCAATCCTTGATGACGCTCGGCACAAGTCTCCGGATCGCCCGCCCACGCACCTGGAATCAATCTTCTGCGTTGTCACAACCGCGTGCTTACGGCCGAACATTGGCCATTCATTTATTTGCATCCACCGGGGAGAATTCAATTGAAAATCGACTTTGTCACACCCGTCAAGCAGAAAATCACCACGCTCGATCAGGTCGGCGTGCTGCGGCTTCAGGCCCAGCATCTCGGAATTGCCTACTTTCCGCAAGCTGACGAGACGGTGGTCGATTCGTTGCTCACCTGGCGTCTTTGGGATGAACGCGGGGTGCAGGCGCACTGGATGCCTAAATTCGGGTTGGCCGCAGGCGCCTACGTGAATTTAAACGGCGCTGAGCTGCAAATTATGGCTATGCAAGAGGCAAGTCACAGCGAATTTGAAAATGCCTTCGAAGAGGCGCTTGCAGACCCGTTGTGGGTGGCAAGACACGCGGAGATTGCGCGCGAATCGATGCTCTCGAAGGTTCAGTTTGCGGCCATGTGCATGGAATTTGCGTGGCAAAGGGCCATGAATATTCCTGAAACCCGTCCCCTGGAACGTTGGCGGGCGATGTCCATATCCGGGTTCCTGCGCAGAGCCTCGTATTCGCATACAACAGTTGCATTGCGCGCAGATCGACCTCATCAAGGTTGACACCGGACGCCCGTTGCAAAAGCCGGAACCGGCTGCCCGCGTCGTAAGGTCGACAGTTGCCGACCTTACACCGGAGCCGACGCTTGCTAGCAGGCAACTCAGGGGACCCTCGTCTGTCGGCATCGATCCTCGCCGCTTCAGGCGACGATCGTACGCACGCGGGAACGTTTCTGCAAGACAGACCACATGCGTCTGGATCAAGGTTTTCCTCGATTGAAACATCCGCAAGAAGCACCTGCACACAGTCGCGAACACGTTTCTGCATAGCGTCTCTTCGTCAAAGCTTATCCGTTGGAATAGCGCTTCTTTGAGGTAGCAACCTGCCCTGTCCGGATGGCGAATGATCGAATTGAACGTCTGCTTTCCAGGCCGCGACAGTCATTTAATAAGGTATACAAAACAATCAGACGGCACAGCGTACCGGTAACACATCCGCTAATGTTGGTGCCGATGAACGCAGCGCCGGGAGGGGATCCCCAGCGCATGGGAAAGGAACGCGCAACCGCGAACAACCCGGACGGCGCGGTTTCCCCACAAGAGCCAGGCCAACGATAGCAGACCACGGGAAATACGACCAGGTTTATCCCATAAGACACAGGGACCATTCTCAACCGCCGCGGACGCGGAGCACACCTTCAACCCTCGGCCCATGGGGAGTGCCAGACAGGGCGATAGAAGCACGGAAGGCCGGTGCAATGATGACGTTGTAACGTCGCCACCTGACCTGCCTTCCGAGCGTGTTCAACACTCGTTTTCTGAATTGGCGCGCCCCCTTGCGTGCGGCTCCACGAGCCGCTTCTCATGGCTGTATTTGCCGTTACGGGCATTCTGCACGCGCTTTCGCCGTACCGCAGCTGTCAACGTCGCGAGCACGCGCCGGTTATACCCGGCATGCACCAGAAGGCTGCCCAGCATGGTAAGCATCATGAGGAGGGCATCGATATTTTGCTGTGCGGACCGGGCATGCGCAACGAACCGGGCCAGATCCGCAGGGCTGATGTCCTCAAGCCGTGCCGGTAGCGTGCCGCGCCGCTCCGTGAAGGTGCGGTACGCAGTCCAGGCCTCAAGCAGGAGCCCTTCCGTGTGTGTATTGCAAGCGATATCGGCTGTCGCTGTCCTTACCTGTATATCTATCTGTGATTGCTGCGACGTTGGGCCTGCGTCAGTGCCGCCGGAACCACCGCTCAGCGCTGTCTCGGAGCACGTGAGCTTCCCGTGCGTCCCGGGCGGCGCACCGGCAGCGCTGACCTTGCAGAGCGTGGCGGGGGTGGTGGGCGCGACACTGGACGGCAGCCCCTGCATCGGCAATGGCATGCTGGCCGGTGCGATGAACATCTGTTTATCGCGGCGTTTCATGGAAAGTTTGGTATCCTGTCTATCTGAATGAGTGATCGACTACACAGCCATCAGCTGTGTCCGTGTGCTGCTGCTCCGCTCGTAAACCGTGTCGTCCGTGAACTTTTCAAAGCGTTGTTCGGTGAGACTTTTACCCTGGTCCCCCGGGCAGCAGGGGCGTCTGTCACAGGCAAGGCGTTCGTTGGGAAATCCATGCGGCCGACGGGAAACCCGCTCATGCGCGCATGCTTGAGCTTTGCCTCACGCCGTGCTGCTGCGCGAGGCACTTTGGTTGCCGGGCTGCGACGATGCGCTTCGCTTTTGTGCAGCTTCATGCAGCCCTTGAAGCGGGACGCAATCGGCTGGCAGTAATAGGCGAGGATCATCTGGGCCCTGGAGCTTCCGTGGCCAAGTGAGGCGCTCAGCCTGACCAGGCTCTCGTAGGGCGCGACGCCGCTATCCAGCAGCTGACGTGACAGGTCCAGGGAGTAGGTGTATCTGAGGCTGTGGAAAGATAGCTCTCCGGTCATTCCTGCCCGACGCAGCAGGGCCTTGAGCCGGTTAAGCGCTGATTCGAGCGTCCTGCCGCGCCCGGTGATCAGTTCATAATCGCGCGCAACGGCGAATTCGAGCGCGGCTTCGATTGCCGCGAGGGTTTCGCCGCGCTGAGTTTGCAGCACTTCGACCTCGCGGGGGCGGAGGTTCTTGGCTCCCCTCATGATGTGCAGGGTGGTTTTGCCGTTGAGCAGGGCGTCGCGCCACATCCTCAGATCCCGGGCGCACATGAGGGCTTCCATCCTGCGCAGCCCCAGCAGGCGGGCGAGCGCAATGAGATGCACCAGCCCCTGATCAATGCGGGCGGCACGTTCGAGGAGTGCCTCGATTTCTTCCTGCGACTGCGCGCGGCGTGCACCCTTGCGCACCCGCAGTGGCAATCCGAGCTGCCGGTTGCTGCAGGTCTCACCGAGCTCATTTCCGAGCGCCCGGCAAACCACGCGGATGGCTGAAAACTGGTTCTCCATATGTCCGGGTTTCGCACCGGAAATGATGCAGTGCACCGCATACATGCTGACGAGCTGGGGCCTGATATCGGCAAACGAACGCGTCAACACCTTAAGTTCACGCAAAAATCGCAGAAACGGCGTCACGAGGTGACGACGGTTTTCCTGATGTTTGACGCTGCCGCCCAAAATGGCGTTCGCCTCTGAGATCTGGTGAACAGCGTCGCTAAGCATGGCCATATGTAAATCCTCCTCTCAAACCAGCAAACCAGCAGTTGTCAGATATGCGTCGCGGGCTGGCGGCAAGTGCAGGCGCATCCCCCAGGATGGCGCGGACGTGCCGCGCCATATGACCACGGCCTTTAGCCGTGTTGATTCACGCTGGTCATGCAGGGGCGAAACGGCCAGCTGTGGTGCCTCGGAGGCGTTGCTGGTTCATGAGGAGGCGGGCTAGAAGACACACCAGAAAAAAGGTGTTGAGTTAGGAGATCCGGTGTTTTGGATAAAGGCGGTCTGCTTGCTTGGGAGTGGGAAGCCCGGAATTGGCTCCACCTTGCGTGCGACTGCTGGCGCAGATGGCACGTGTCAAGGCAGAAGTCCGGCACGCATGAAGCGCACATGGGCTATTGATGTGCCGGAAAGCAGCACGATTGATCGAATGCGGGGGGGCTGAGGGGACGCTGGCGCCAGCGGTGGCGCGAAGCAGACCGGTCGATCCTCGAGAGGCACGCCGACGGCGGCCTATGAACAACACTCGAAATCAACAGGCAATGGCTTGCCTGTCTTTTGGATCGATGCCCAAGGCACAAGGCCGAAGGCAAAACAGCGCTTGCTGTTAATACCCTGAAGATCGGGGGTGAGTCATGCCGTAAACGGCGAGGAAGCGCATTGATACTAACGTATGGAACTGTCCGCGCGCAAGTGGTCGAGAATTTATTTTCAGCTGCTGCTTGCGGGACCGCGTCGGAACCCAGGGCAGCGCCCAAACGCGCCAGTGGTTGCCCCGGGCCAGCGAGCCGACGCATCCCGGGCCTGCCGGGACGCATCGGCGCTGCTCAACGGTGACCTTCAGACGTTACGCTGCAAACCCCCGCGGATTCCTCTCCTGCCACCGCCAGTGGTCCCCATACATCCGCTCGATGCCAAATTCTGCCTGCCAGCCGAGCAGCTTCGCCGCCGCAGCCGGATCGGTAAAGCACGAGGCCACATCACCGGGCCGCCGCGCGACGATCTCATACGGCACCAGCCGGCCCGACGCCTTTTCGAAGGCGCGCACCACGTCGAGCACGCTATACCCCTGGCCTGTCCCCAGGTTCACCACAAAGCTCGCGTCGTGCTTCGCGAGCGCATCGAGCGCGGCGAGGTGACCACGCGCCAGATCCACCACATGGATGTAATCGCGCACGCCCGTGCCATCCGGCGTGCCGTAGTCGCCGCCGAATACGCGCAGCTTCTCGGGCAGCCACGTCAGTACGGTTTCGGCATCATCAACCGTCCGGCACCAGTCGAACTCGGTTTTGCCCGTCGCACTTACCGACCGAAATCAAAAGACAGCGGAAATCGCGCCACATTCGCGCCGAACAGCGACCGACGATGCCTTAGACTGATCCCTATTACTGGCCCTCAAAAAAGTTGAAAAATGGTCGATCGGGTACGGTCCTGCAAACTACCGAATGGTGTGCTCGTGCTTGGCTGGGCACCTTTCTTTCAGCGATAGCAGGTAATAGGCAATCCGACCCGCCGGCGGCATCCCCGTGACCATCGGACAACCACAGTGCCATGCTGTACACGGGCACCACGGCGGGCGCGCCGAATATCCACGCGGCGATGAGGTCTTACTGTTTTCGTGATGCGTAGACCGACCCGTTGTGTGACCGGGTACCAGTCGGGTTATTTCGGCGGAAACCGGAGTTGCGAGAAGTGCCGCCCGGCCCGAATCGCCCGGCGCTCGACATCGGCTGCCGATTCGATCAGGGTCCGCTGTTCCAGGAACAGCAGGAACGCACGGGTTGAAACCTTGCGGCAATTATCGGGTAACAGAAAGCTGGCGCGCGCGATTTTGTGGTCCTCGAACAAAAAGACGCCGGTTCGTTCGGCAGCAAGACCGAACCCGTTCATCGCTTCCTGTATCGCGAGTTCACCGAGATTCGCTTTGCGGCCGGTCGGGGCGGCGCGCGATTGCGTGAAGTGCCGATAGACGTTTGTTTCAACAACCGGAGCACCACGTTCACGTGCCCAGGCAGCAATTCGTGCGCTCGTTGGCGTCTCATTGCGAGTGACCTCATGCAGCACCATGTCGACCAGGCCAATTGACCATCCGGGTTTCAACAGGAGATCGAGCGCGTCGGCGTAAGCGAGCGTGATTAGGGGCCCCGCATCCGGGAGTAGGGTAACCGTCGTGTCGGTCTCCATCTGCTATTTGGGCAGCGCGCTCAGGTCGTCAACCATGCGACGCGTATTAAGCTCGGGCAACCGTGGCATCGGCAGGTGGGCTTGAGCCATAAGCAGGAACAGGTCTTCGTCGGCGTCAATACCCAGCGCCTGCATCGCCTGCCTGTCGTCGACGCGACCAAGCGAGAAATCGAACAGGGTTCGAAAGTTCTGGTTGCCACTGGCTTCCGCTGCCTCGAACGTCTCGACCAGATAGCGTAATTCGGCATTAAACAGCGCGTTCACGGACGTGTCCGACTTTGCCGCGAGGATCTTGGCGCGCCTGAGCAGGTCGCGATCGACTGCGCCTGTGAAATTAACGGTTTCCGCCATGATGACGACCTCCATACAGAATCATTCAAACTGTAACACACATATATATGTGTTACACATATTTATGTGTATGGCCTTCCAGAGTCAGCGACGTACGGTAGGGCGGTTCGGCAACCGGGGGCTCTGGGCAGGTCCGATACGACCCAGTCGATGATGAAGGGTACCGGGCTGGTACGGCCCGCGTCGCATGTATGCTTGACGCACTGCTGATCAGTCAGGTGCATGACTGGATCGTCGAAGATTATCGGAAGATCAACCGGTATTCCCGGCAGCGTAAATTGCACGATGGTGTGCGGCGTTGATCCGGTACGACCCGAGGCGCGAACTTTCTACTCGGACCTACCCTTGGCAAAAAATACATTAAGGATATCTAATGAATTAATCGATGCGTCATAGATTGTCTGCCTGCCGAATGCTTTTGGTGGCCGGTTCTCCCAATAGGCCGAAGCTGAAGGTGCTCTCCGCGTTCACGGGGGCGATGTTCCCTGTATCTAATGGGATAAATCTGGTCGTATTTCACCGGGGCAGTGCGCGATGCATTGGAAGGCTTATAGCATTCATGTTGTTGCTGTTGTTGCCGTGGCCTTTTGGAGGAGACCCGCCGCCCAGGTCGTTTGCGACGGCGCGTTCCTTTTCCGTGCGCGGGAGATCTCCTCCCGGCGGTCCGTTCATCGGCACCGGCATTGGCGGGCGTGTTAGCTGACCTTTCGAGACAGGTACTCAGGTGCCGATTTCTGTCACGCAACCCATCTCAGCAGCCTCGCTAAGTCCGGTTTGTGTCTCGCGGTCGCTTTTGTCGTCGTCCTGAATCTAATACGGCTCAGCATGCCTGGACGTTGCCGCCCACCGCTCCGATTGACGGGTTTCAGGAATTTTCATCACGATTTCCCACATGATTTCCATCACAAACGCTGCATCCCGAACCGCTGCGCGCATCGCCTCCCGTGCGACCCTGGCGTGAGTTGCGACCCACACTGCATCTGCAAGCGCCTCCTGGAATGCATTCTCGTATTTGCTGCAGGTGGCGCTTCGCGAACTCATCAGCCACCACGTAGCGCAGTCTGCACTCACGCACGCGCTCACGCCAAGGCCGTACTGGCGCATCCAATGCTCCTGCACCCCAGGTTCACGCAACAGATGCGGTGTGAGCAGAGGGTCGACCACCGTCCTGCCTTTAAGAGGGAAATGCATCATCCCAGATTGATTAGCGGCGAGTTTCAGCGTGTTGACCGGATCGAGTGCGCAAATTGTCGTATCGATCGCGGTGGCATAGTCGGTGTTCATTCGTGTTCTCCCGGTGAGTGCATTTGAAGAGAGGGTTAATGTTTGCCCGGAAGCGCGCGGTCGCTTGAGGGCGGTTGCCAGCGGGCGGAAAGAGGGCGGAAGGGCGCCCCTCGTAATCGCGCTTTCACGTTGCCACCGGGTGAGCCTTCCGCACGTTTTCAGACCTCGTTTCCTGAATCGGTATACGGTCCTGAAGCCGGCTCGGCGAGCCGGCGCTCATACGCGCGTTTGCCGTTGGGGGCATTCTGGACGCGCATTCTCCGGACAGCAGTAGTCAATACAGCGAGGACGCGCGGGTTATGCCCGGCATACACCAGGAGGGTGCCCAGCATGGTCAGCATCGTGAGGAGCGCATCGATATTCTTTTCGACAGATCGGGCGTGCACGACGAACCGGGTCAGCTCGTCGGGACCGATGTCTTCAAGCCGTGCGGGCAGCGTGCCGTGCTCTCCAGCGAACGTGCTGTATGCAACCCAGGTATCAAGCAGGAGTTCGCCCACGTGTGCATTGCAACCTGTGCTGTTGATGACAGTCTGTACCTCTACATGTATCTGCGGTTGCAGCGACGTGGCACCGGTGTCTGCGGCACCGGTGCCAGCAGATAGCGCTGCCTCGGAGCATGTGGGCGTCCCGGACATCACTGGTATCCCGGGCGTCGTCTGGATCGCGGTGATCGTGGAGGGCGTGACGGGCGTGGCGCCCGACGTCAGGCCTTGCACGAGCAATGGCGTGCTGGCCGGTTCGACGGAGACTCGTTTATCATACTGTTTCATAAAAATATCGGTATCCTATCTATGTGAATGGGTGATCGGGATGCAGATCCATCAGATCGTCTGTGTGCAGCTGGTGAGATCGTGAGCCATGCGTCAAACTTTTCAAAACACGGGCTGGCGCCGGCTTCCACCGGTACGCCTGCGGACAGTGGGTGCATCCGCCACAGGTAACGCGTTCGTTGGGAAATCCATCCGACCGATGGGAAATCCACTCAGGCGCGCGTGCTTCAGCTTTGCCTCGCGCCGTGCTGTTGCGCGAGGTACTTTCGTTGCCGGACTGCGGCGATGCGCCTCGCTTTTACCAAGCTTCATGCAGCCCTTGAAGCGCTCCGCGATCGGCTGACAGTAGTAGGCACAAGTCATGAACGTACGACTCGGACCATGACCCATCGCACCGCTCAGGCGAACCAGTGTCTCGTAGGGAGCTACGCCGCTATCCAGAAGCTGATGTGCCAGATCGAGCGCATAGGTGTACCGGAGGCTATGGAAAGATAGTTCTCCGACCATCCCTGATCGACGCAGCAGACTTTTAAGTCGGTTAAGCGCTGACTCCAACGTCCTGCCGCGCCCCGTAATGAGTTCATAGTTATGCGCGACGGCATACTGCAGGGCGGCTTCAATCGCCGCGAGGGTCTCGGCACGGTGGCTCTCCAGCACTTCTACTTCCCGGGGGCGCAGGTTCTTGGCCCCCCTCATCACGTGGAGTGTGGTTTTGCCGTTGAGCAGCGCATCGCGCCACATGCGCAGATCCCGGGCGCACATGAGGGCTTCCATCCTGCGCAGCCCCAGGAGGCGAGCGAGGGCAATCAGGTGCACAAGACCGCGGTCGATGCGGGCGGCACGCTCAAGCAGCGCCTTGATTTCTTCCTGCGACTGGGCGCGGCGGGCGCCCTTGCGAATGCGAAGAGGCAGGCCGAGCTGCTGGTTGCTGCAGCTCTTACTGATGTTGTTCCCCAGTGCCCGGCAAACGACGCGGATGGCCGAGAATTCGTTCGCCATGTGCTCAGGCGTCGCACCTGCAACAATACGATGGACCGCATACATCTTCACATGCCAGGGCCTGATGTCGGCCAAAGAACGCGTCAGAGCCTTCAATAGATCACGCAGGAAGCGCAGAAACGGCGTAACCAGATAACGCCGGTTTTTCTGATGTTTGACGCTACCACCCAAAATGGCATTCGCCTCGGAGATCTGGTGGATGGCGTCGGCAAGCATGGCCATAGGTATATCCTCCTCTCAAAGCAGCAAGCCAGGCGGTGGCAAATGTGCGTCGCGTGCTGGCGGAAAGCGCGAGCGCACCCCCCGGGGCGCGGACGTGCCGCGCCATATGACTGCGGCCTTTTAGCCGTGTTGAATCACGCTGGTCATGCAGGGGCGGAACGGCCAGCTGTGGTGCCTGGGAGGCGTTGCTGGTTCATGGGGAGGCGGGCTAGAAGACACACCAGGAAAAAAGTGTTGAGTTGGGAGATCCGATGTTTTGGATAGGGGTGGTCTGCTTGCTTGGAAGTCTGGCGCCCGGAAGTGGCTCTGCCTTACATGCGGCGGCTGGCGCCGATCGCATGTGCAAGGTAGAAGGCCGGCGCGCATGCAGCGCGCGTGGGCTGTTGATGTGCCATAAGAAACGGCACGATTGATCAAATGCGGGGAGAGCTGAAGGGACGCAGGCGCCAGACGTGGCGCGAAGCAGACCAGATCGATCCTCGAGTAGGGCGCGCTTACGGCAGCCCATGGACAACCACTCGAAATTGACAGGTAATGGCTTACCTGTCCTGTGGATCGACGCCCGGGCGCAGGGCCCAAGGCGAAACAGCAGTTGCTGTTGATACCCTGAAGATCAGGGGTGAGTCTTGCCGAGAACGGCGGGATAGCGAATGGATGATATCGCATAGATCCGCCGGCGCGCAAGCCGGCGAGAATTTATTTTCGGCGACCTCTCGAGGGCTGCACCCGAACGCGAAAGTGGTTGCGCCTGGGCTGGCAAAGGCTGACGCAGCCCGGGCCTGCCCAGGCAGTCAGCGCTGTTCAACTGGCCCGGTTCGAGACGTTTACACGTTGTATCCCCGCGGATTCTGCTCCTGCCAGCGCCAGTGGTCGGCACACATCCGCTCGATGCCAAACTCCGCCCGCCAACCGAGCAGCTTCGCCGCCGCCGCCGGATCGGCGTAGCACGAACCCACATCCCCCGGTCGCCGCGCCACGATCTCATACGGCACCAGCCGGGCTGACGCCTTTTCGAACGCGCCTACCACGTCGAGCACGCTATACCCCTGGCCCGTCCCCAGGTTCACCACAAAGCTCGCGTCGTGCTTCTTCAGCGCATCGAGTGCGGCGAGGTGACCACGCGCCAGATCCACCACATGGATGTAATCGCGTACGCCGGTGCCATCCGGCGTGTCGTAGTCGCCGCCGAATACTCGCAGTTTCTCGAGCTTGCCCACTGCCACCTGCGCGACATACGGCATCAGATTGTTCGGAACGCCGGCCGGATCTTCGCCAATCAGGCCGCTTTCATGCGCGCCCACCGGATTGAAATAGCGCAGCGTTGCAATGCGCCAGCTCGGGTCCGACACTTCGAGATCGCGCAGCACCTGCTCGGCGATCAGCTTCGACTGTCCATAAGGGTTCGTTGCGGACAGCGGAAACGACTCATCGATCGGTGAGCTCTTCGGCACGCCATACACGGTGGCCGACGAGCTGAACACAAACTGCTTCACATTGCGATCGCGCATCACGCTAAGCAGCGTGAGCAGGCTGCCGACGTTGTTGCTGTAGTACTCGATCGGCTTCGCCACCGATTCGCCCACTGCCTTCAACGCCGCAAAGTGAATCGCGCCCGTCACCGGATGTGCGTCGAAAATGCGCTGCAGCGCTGCTTCGTCGCGCGCGTCGGCTTCGTAGAACGTCACGGCGCGGCCGGCGATCTGTTCGACGCGCCGGAGCGATTCGCGATTGCTGTTCACGAGATTGTCGATTACGACGACGTCGTAGCCGCCGTTCAACAGTTCGACGCACGTATGCGAGCCAATGAAACCCGCGCCGCCCGTTACCAGAATCGTGCCCTTCGTGGCCATGCTGTTGCTCCGTTAAAGTGAAACGCCCGTTAAGTTGCGAACCAGGTCCTTATATTTTTCTACCACCACACGCTCGTCGAACTCGGCGGCAACTTTCTGCCGGCCGCGTTCGCCCATGGCGCGGCGTGCATCGCCGCTCATGTCGAGCATCTGTGCGAGCCGATCCGCAAGACTCTCCGCGTTGCGGACTTCGCACAGCAAACCATTGACGCCATCTGCGACCACTTCCCGGCAGCCGGGCACATCGGTCGCGACGATCGGCCGGCCCATCGCCGACGCTTCCATCAACGTGCGCGGCACGCCCTCACGATACGAGGGTAATACGACGCAATCGGCTGCGGCGATAAACGGCCGCACATCGTGCGCCTCGCCGAGGTATTCGATCACGCCTTCCTGCTCCCACGCGGCCACTTCTTCCCGCGTGATCGCACTGGGATTATCCACGCCCACCGGCCCGAGCAGACGAAAGCGCGCGTGGCGGTAGCGCGCGCGCAAGCGTCGTGCTGCCTCCACGTATTCGCCCACACCCTTGTCCCACAACAGCCGGCCGATCAGCACGAAGTCGAAATGCGCCTTGTCCGGCAGCGGCGTGAAGGCGAACTGCTCGAGATCCACCCCTTCGCCATGCAGCAGACGGGCCCGCTCGGGATGCACGAGCAGCTTCTGATCGACGAAGGCGGCCTGATCGTCGCGATTCAAAAACCAGACTTCGCGCGGGAATCGGAACGCAAAGCGGTACAGCTTTTTAGCCACCTGCGCCGCGCGGCTGTGCTGGATGAAGACGTAGCCGAGCCCCGTGGTGACCGCGACCGATTCGACGCCTGCCAGCTTAGCCGCAATCGAGCCGTAGATGTTCGGCTTGATCGTATAGTGAAACACAATGTGCGGCCGGATCGTCCGGTAGTGGCGGTAAAGCGCCCACAACGTGCGCAGGTCATCGCGCGGACTGGTGCCTTTCGATGCCACCGGCAGTTCGATGCAGCGGCAGCCCATCGCGCTCAGCAGATCGAAGGTGCGGTCGCGCGGCGCGAGCACCGTCACCTCGACGCCATGTGCCACCAGCTCGCGGATCAGTCCTTGCCGGTACGTGTAGATTGCCCACGCAGTATTGCAGACGAGTGTAATGCGCAGCGAAACTTTGGAAACGTTGTGACCGTTGGGCTTCATGGAGGTTTTACGGGGGCTTCAGTTTCAGTGACCGGCACGCGGCGCAAGCAGCCTGCGTTTGACGGCCCGCAACGTGCGATAGGGCATGACGAGATGCAGCAGGTTCTTCGCGAGCCCCAGCCAGTCGTACAGGTTGCCCGCGTTGAAGTAACGCAGTTGCAGCCGCAGCGTCGACATGACCTGACGGCGCCGTTTGGTCGCGCTAATGCCGCCTTCGTTCAGCTCGTAGTACAGGCCCAGTTCAGGCAGGTTCGCGCAGTCATAGCGTTCCATCAGACGCAGGAACAGATCCAGGTCTTCGGCCGAGCGGTAATCCGCGCGATAGTTGCCCACTTCGCGCACCGCGTCGATCCGTAGCGTCATGGAGGGGTGCGCGAGGCAACTGCGGTAAAAGCGCAGGCGGCGGATTGCGTCCGGTGCGGCGGGCGGCGTCAGCATGAACAGCGGCTGGCCATCGCGCGTGACCACCTGGGTCCACATGCCGAGGCCCGCCACCCGCGGGTTCGCTTCGAGATACGCACGTTGCCTCGCGAGCCGGTGCGGCACGGTCAGGTCGCCCGCGTCGATGCGTGCTGCATAGCGAAAGCCGCGTTCGGCGAGGGCGTCGATGCCGGTCTGCAGCGCTTTCTCGATGCCGCCGTTCTGCGGCATGCGCAAGACTTCGATCTTCAGGTTCGGCAGGGCAGGCGCAACGATCGGCGGCGTGCTGCCGTCGTCGACAATCAGCACATGGACAGGCGCGTCTTCGCTAAACGACGCGAGCGTACGGTCGACGTCGGCCTGGCCGTTATAAGCGGGTATCAGCACGGCGACGTCGTCGAGCGTGCCGGGCGAACCAGTAAAGGGATGCGCGGATGCGGATGAATTCGTCATGAGCGCAGCTTGAAACGGATGTAGTAGAGGTTGACCGAAGCAGCGGCCAGATAGCCCACCGCGAGTCCGACCAGCGCGCCATAGGCGCCGAGGCGTGGGATCGCCAGCAGATTGACGACGAACGCGACCGCTAGTGCCAGCAGCCACTTCGACAGCAACACGAACTTGGCCTGATATTTCAGCACGATCAAGTTGCCGATCGCCTCGATGCCGGCAGGCACGGAGAGCCACACGGCCCAGCGGAAAATTTCGATGGCGCCTTCGTAGGCTGGCCCGAACACGCGGCGGATGATGATCCCCGCCAGCAGATCGAGCACCACCGCGCCGCCGATCATCAAGGCCGCGGTCATTGCCGTCAGGCGCCACATGTTGCGGCGCAGGTGAGCGGCCTCCTGCACCCGGTAGACGAAGGCCGGTGCGATGGTTTGTGCGAGCATCAGCGCGAGTGTGATCCAGTTCTCGTTCAACTGCTGCGCGGCCGAATAGCGGCCGAGATCGGCAAACGAAATGGCCCGCTCCAGCATCAGCCGGTCGAGTTTCAGAAACAGGTACATGCAGATCAGGCCGAGCCAGAACACCGTGCCGGCCGTGGCGAAATGCTTGAAGAGCGACCGGTCGAGATGCCAGCCGAGCTTGCCGCCATGGCGCCCGATGTAATACACCAGCAGCACGGCACCGATCGCCGCCGACTCCAGTGCCCACAGCCAGCCGAAGCGCGACGGCGTGGTCGCAGCGCGCACCAGCAGATACACGAGCCCAGCCTTGACGACGGCGGTGCTCATGCTGGTAAGCAATTGCGGCTTGCTGTAGGTCATGCTCTGCAGCCACGAATTGATCACGCCCACGAACGGCTCGCGAAACAGCATGGTCACGGCCAGTCCGGCGAGCATTGCGCCCACCAGCGGATCGGTGAGGCCAGCGGCAATGCCGATCCAGGTGAGCAGCAACGCACCGGCCGAGACGGACAGGCGCAGCGCAAAGGCGCTGCCGAGTACGGTGCCCAGTTGTTCAGGCGGCCGCTTGACGATGGTCGGCACGAGAATTTCGGCGCCGCACACCCAGGTGATGGGCGAGAGCACCAGCAGCAGCGTATTGGCGTACTGCCATTTGCCGAAGGTATCCGGGCCGAAGTAGCGCGCCAGCATGCCGCTGATGACGATCGCCACAGCGATCTGCGTGACCCGTTCCAGCCCGAGCCAGACGATATTCGCAAAGGCCCGCGTCACGTCGGGATTGGCGAAGCGCGCGGATAACCGTTTAGGCGTCAGCATCCAGCGCCTGCCCGCATAGCCAGATGTGACACGGCTGTCGGTGCGATTGCCCACCTCGCCGTCTGCAGCGGCAACTTTGTGAGAGGAGGGCGTCTAAGCATTAGAATAGTCGTCTGTAAGGCGTGTCTGAAAAGCGCAATTATAAGTTGGAACCGGAGTGCCTCCGGCAAGGGCGCAGCGCGATGACCACTCATGACGCGGAACACCCCATCAGGTGCCGGTCAACTTTTCCAATGCACGCAAGTGAGCCAACATGATCTCCAAATCTATCTTCAAGGCGTATGACATTCGTGGCGTGATCGGCAAGACACTCGACGCCGATACCGCCCGTCTGATCGGCCGCGCGTTCGGCAGTGAAGTGCGTGCACAAGGCGGCGACGCCGTCGTGGTGGCCCGTGACGGTCGCCTGTCGGGCCCTGAACTGATTGCAGCGCTGTCCGATGGCCTGCGCTCGGCGGGCGTCGACGTGGTCAACGTCGGCATGGTGCCGACTCCGGTGGGCTACTTTGCCGCGAGCGTGCCGCTCAAGCTGGCAAGCGGCGAGCGCCGCGTTGACTCGTGCATCGTCGTGACGGGCAGCCACAATCCGCCGGACTATAACGGCTTCAAGATGGTGCTGCGCGGCGCCGCCATCTATGGCGAGCAGATCCTGGCGCTGCATCAGCGCATCGTCGACGATAACTTCGCAAGCGGCAGCGGCAGCTATACGGACTACGACATCGCAGATGTGTACCTCGATCGCATCGTCAGCGACATCAAGCTCGCGCGGCCGCTGAAGATCGTCGTGGATACCGGCAATGGTGTGGCCGGTGGTCTTGCGCCGAAGCTGTTCAGGAAGCTCGGCTGCGAACTCGTCGAACTCTTCACGGAGATCGACGGCAACTTCCCGAATCACCACCCGGACCCGGCTCACCCGGAGAATCTCCAGGACGTCATCAAGGCGCTGAAGGAAACCGACGCCGAAATCGGCTTCGCGTTCGACGGCGACGGCGACCGCCTCGGCGTCGTCACCAAGGATGGCCAGATCATCTATCCGGACCGTCAGTTGATGCTGTTCGCTGAAGAAGTGTTGTCGCGCAACAAGGGCGCGCAGATCATCTATGACGTCAAGTGCACGCGCAATCTGGCGAAGTGGGTGAAGGACAAGGGCGGCGAGCCGCTGATGTGGAAGACCGGTCACTCGCTGGTGAAGGCGAAGCTGCGCGAAACCGGTGCGCCGCTGGCGGGCGAAATGAGCGGCCACGTGTTCTTCAAGGACCGCTGGTACGGCTTCGACGACGGCCTGTACACGGGCGCGCGTCTGCTGGAAATTCTCGCCCGCGTGGCCGATCCGAGCGCGCTGCTGAATTCGCTGCCTAACTCGCATTCCACCCCCGAACTGCAGCTGAAGCTAGAAGAGGGCGAGAACTTCGAACTGATCGGGCGTCTGCAGAAGAGCGCGCAGTTCACCGGCGCCGATGATGTCGTGAAGATCGACGGCCTGCGCGTCGAGTATCCGGATGGCTTCGGTCTGGCCCGTTCGTCGAATACGACGCCGGTGGTCGTGATGCGTTTCGAGGCGGACAACGACGCTGCACTCACGCGTATTCAGGAAGACTTCCGCCGTGTGATCCTGGCCGAGAAGCCGGACGCCAAACTGCCGTTCTGACCGCTTGTCGCTGCGTGAGGCGCGTATCGCGCGCCTCGCCAGACCGAAGAACGCCGGCTCGATGCCGGCGTTTTTTATGGCGGTCGACGTCAAAGGACGCTTAACGTCCTGCGTTTAATCGCGTTCCCGGCGAGTGCTGGCCATCAGCGCGGACATTACATTTTCATTTCGCCGGGCGGCCGAACAATTACAAATTACTTTCAGTAATAATTCGAAACGATTTAAATAGGGCGCATGAATTCCTTACGATTGAAATGTTTCGAAATATATGAAATGATAGTGATTCTCATTAACAAATAACGCCAGCCCACCGTTTCCTTCCCGTCAACCGGAGGACCGGCTAGCCAGCCGCCGATTCCTTGATCACACAAAACGCTGCCGTCGGCGCATGCGTTTTCTGACAAGGACCTTCCACCGACGAGATTTCTATGTTTAATAAAACGCCGCTGGCAACAGCGCTGGCGCTAGCTTTGTCCGTTCCATTTGCTGCGCCGGCGTTCGCGCAGACCGCTCCGTCGACCCCCGCGCAAGATACCGCGCAGGCGACGCCTGCGGGCGGGTCGTCCAATGCATCTCCAGGCGCGTCTGCCAGTGCGGCGTCGACTAACGGCACTAACGGCACGCTGCCGACCATCGCCGTGTCAGGCCAGACGGATCAGGGGGATTTCCAGGCGGAGCGCTCGACGGTAGGCGCGAAAACACCGACCGCCCTACGCGACATTCCCCAAACGGTCACGGTCATCAACAAGGCCGTGCTGCAGTCGCAAGGCGCGACGTCGTTTCAGGACGCGTTGCGTAATGCGCCCGGCGTGACGATTGGCGCGGCCGAAGGCGGCCAGATCGGCAATAACGTCAACCTGCGCGGTTTCACGGCGCAGAACGACATCTATCTTGACGGCTTCCGCGACCGCAACCAGTACTACCGCGATACGTTCGACCTCGAAGAGATCGAGGTGCTGTATGGCCCGTCGTCGATGTTGTTTGGACGCGGCTCGACGGGCGGCGTCATCAACCAGGTCAGCAAGAAGGCTAACCTTCAGGAGTCGGGCGAAGTGTCGGCGACCGTCGGCACCAACGACCGCTACCGCACCACCGTCGACGTGAACCATCCGCTGACGGATACGTCCGCGATCCGGATCAATGCGTTCGGTCAGAGCCTGGGTTCGACGCGCGATGTCGAGAAGAACAAGGACTACGGTATCGCGCCTGAAGCGCGCTTCGGCATCGGCACGCCGACCGAGGTCACGCTCTCCGCGCTGATCCAGCACAACTACGACATGCCGGACTACGGCGTCCAGGCGCTGAACGGCCATCCGTCGCCGGTGCCGAAGAACACGTTCTACGGCCTGACGACCGACCGCACCATCCAGGATGTGCAGACGTTCAACGCGGGCATCAAGCACAAGTTCTCCGACGACTTCACGCTGCGCAACCAGACGCAAATCTCGCATTCGATGACCGATGCGCGCGAAACCGCGCCGCAAGCGGTGCTGACGGGGCCGCTTGCGACGAGTCCGGCGCTTTCGAACGGCAACTACACGACGCTGCCGCCGTCGGACCTGTTCATCAAGCTGCAGAGCCACGACCGCGTGATCCAGAATCACTCGATCTATAACGACACGACGCTCGAATACAAATTCAACACCGGCTTTATCAGGCACGACCTGATTGCCGGTGTCGAAGTGGGACACGACAGCTACACGAACCAGGCCTACACGCGTAACAACCTGCCGATCGTGTCGATGATCAACCCGGCCTATCTGTCCAACCCGCCAGGGGTGACGACCACGACAGGGAACTACGCGGACTCCGGGTCCAACGAAATTGCCGGCTACTTCAACGACACGGCCTCGCTTGGCGATCACTGGAAGTTGATTGGTGGCCTCCGCTGGGATCGCTTCCAGGCGCAGATCCACAACACAATCAGCGCACCGTCGTACGCCACTCAGACCAACTATTTCACCAGCGTGCGCGCCGGTGCGATCTACCAGCCGACCGACTGGCAATCGTATTACGTCTCCTACGGCACCTCGTTCGATCCTTCGCTCGAAGCGCTGACGGTGACCAACCTGACGCAGAATCTGGCGCCGGAATCCACCCGTTCGTATGAAGTGGGCGGCAAGTGGGACCTGCTCGGCGGCAACCTGTCGGTCACGTCCGCGTTCTTCCGCGAGGAAATGACCAACGCGCGAACCCAGGTCTCGCCGACCGAGTACGAGCTTGACGGGGATATCCGCGTCGACGGCTTTCAGGCGGGCGTGACCGGCCACATCACCGACAAGTGGCAGGTCTACGGCGGCTACACGTACATGGACGCCATCATCCTGCAGGCGGCCGATGGCACCCAGGGCCACGTCCCGGCCAACACGCCGCGCAACACGCTGACGTTCTGGACCACGTACTCGCTGACGCCTCACTGGGAAATCGGCGGCGGTCCGAGCTATATGTCGCCGCGCTACGCGTCGAACACGAACTACGTGGAGGTCGGCGGTTATACGCGCTGGGACATGACCGCGGCCTATCACGCGAAGAAGTTTGACGTGCGCCTCAACCTGCTGAACATGACCAACAAGACCTACTACGATGCGCTGATTCCGTCCGATGGCGGCCGTTCGGTGCCCGGCATTGGCCGCACGCTGCTGGCCACGGTCGACTACCGGTTCTGATCGAGGCTTGCGTGAACTTCCGGGGTCACCGTGTTGACGCAACCTGTTTGTACAATGCGGCGACTCCGCGAAAGGATTGACTGATGCTGCTGCAGATTCCGAATGTGCTCAACGAAGAGCAACTGCGCTTCGTACGGGAACGGCTCGATACGGCGGGCGATGCCTGGGTCGATGGCCGGGCCACCGCCGGCTATCAGGGCGCGCCAGTCAAACGCAACCAGCAGATCGAGCAGTTCTCGCCGCTCGCGCGCGAACTGGGCGATGTGATTCTCGCCGAACTCGAACGGCATCCGCTCTTTATCAGCGCGGTGTTGCCGAACCAGGTCTATCCGCCGCTGTTCAACCGCTACGAGGGTGGCATGCAGTTCGGCAGCCACGTGGACGGAGCGGTGCGCCTGTTGCCGAACGGCAGCAAGGTGCGCACGGACGTTTCGATGACGCTCTTCCTCTCGGCACCGGATGAATACGACGGCGGCGAACTGATCATCGAGGATACCTATGGCGTGCAGCAGGTGAAGCTGGCGGCCGGCGACATGATCGTCTATCCGGCCACCAGCCTGCATCAGGTTGCGCCCGTCACCCGCGGCGTGCGGCTCGCGAGCTTCTTCTGGGCGCAAAGCCTCGTGCGAAGCGATACGCAACGCGCGTTGCTGTTCGATATGGATACGGCCATTCAACGCCTCAACTCAACCCAGGCCGACGACGCGGCTCGCCGCAGTCTCGTTGGTTGCTATCACAACCTGTTGCGTCTTTGGAGTGAAACATGAGTACACCGGTTATCGACGATACCGGCGTTGGCTCGGGCCCCGCGCTCGACAAGGCTGCGCGGCCGCCAGGCCCGCAGGGTGCCGAAGCCGCCCGGCAGCCGAAAAGCTCGCGGCGTATCACCTTCATCAAGTGGCTGCGCAAGGTGCACGGCTGGATCGGCCTGTGGGGCGCGGCGCTCGGCCTGCTGTTCGGCACCACCGGCTTCCTGCTGAATCATCGCGGCGGCCCATTGCGCATCTCCACCGGGGAGCCGGCGGTTTCCACCGTGCAGGTGCCGCTGCCGCAACCCGCGCCCGAGACACCGCGCGAGCTGGCCAGGTGGCTCAAGCAGGAACTGAAGCTGCCGGGGAACCCTGGGCGCATACAGAACGAGCCGGCGCATCCGGTCGCGTGGGGTGAGCGCAGCCTGATCCAGCCGGAGCAGTGGCAGATCAGCTTTGCCTCACCAAAGGAGAACACCGCGGCTGAGTACTGGGTCGGCAACGACTTCGTCACCGTGAAGCGCACGGAAAACTCTTTGCTTGCGACCCTTACCAACCTGCACAAGGGCGTTGGCATGAGCGTTGGATGGGTACTGGTGATCGATACGCTTGCCGGTAGCATCATCCTGCTGTCGCTGACGGGCGTGATCCTGTGGACCGAATTGAATCGTCGCAGGACGGTGGGCGCGGTGCTCCTCATCGGCTCGATCATGGTGGCGCTCTGCGCTGCACTGATCTGAGTCGGGCGTTCGCCGGTTGATTCAGCGAGGACTGAAAGGAGGCGCGCCCACGCGCGCCAGGCTTGATGGTCGCGCGGCGCGGCGCGGTGTCTACTTGCCAGCGCCGCTGGCGGGCGAAATAAGCGGTCACGTGTTTTTCAGGGACCGCTGCTACGGCCTCGACGGCGGCCTGTACATGGGCGCGCGTCTGCAGAAGAGCGCGCAGTTCACCGCCGGCGATGACGTCGGGAAGATCGACGGGCCTGCGTGTCGGGGACCTGGACGGTTTCGGTCTGGCCCGTTCGTCGAACACCACACCGGTGTTTCTGGCTGAGAAACCGGACGCCAGCTTTCCATTCCAATAATGCAGCTGGAGGCAGGCGCGGACCGGCGACGCTGTCCATTTTCTTTTTCCACCGGTCATCTGCGCGCGCGGCTCGCACGTGTTGCCTTGCAGTCAATCGTGAGGCGGCCGGTGCGGCCCTTTCTGTTAGATCCGCAGCCCCTCGAGGGACGGACTTCTGTTGCGTCACTGCAACGCTTGGCGCATACCCCACGTCCCCATCTTGCGCATCTGGTGACGTTCGTTATATAAACTGGTCCGGCAGATACAGTTTTACCCGCCCATCTGGGCATGAGCGTGACACTCCAGGTCCTTGCGACCTGGCATTAACAGAGCAGCAGGCAGGCCGGTGATTGACGGACTTCGCCCTTACGCGAGGAACCCGCTCATTCGGGTATTGACACTTCCGGCAGATACAGTTTTACCCGCCCATCTGGGCATGAGCGTGACACTCCAGGTCCTTGCGACCTGGCATTAACAGAGCAGCAGGCAGCCCGGTGATTGACGGACTTCGCCTTTACGCGAGGAACCCGCTCATTCGGGTATTGACACTTCAAGGGCGCCAGTCCAAGGAGTGAATAACCGATGTGCTGACAGGCGCATCGATGATGCCATGGCTATCAAACCGCAAATCCATCTGGTTCCAGAAATGGTCCCGGCGCACACGCACGTGAGCGCCGCAGCCCTTGGGCGGTTCTTCGTCCGGATATTGCCCTCAGCAGGGTAAAGAAGTCAGGGCGGCCGCAATGCCTACCGGCGTTGTCTTGGGCCGCGCCCGCATCATCCATCAATCCGGCTGCGTGCAGCGAGCAAGAGCGGCAACGTTGCGCCGATCCTGTTCGGCGCTTCGCCGCACTATCACACGTGCTCCTCGCGCGCTCTTACAGTCGTCAAACGCGTCTACCCCCAGGCGCTCAATGAACCCATCCATGCACCCACGCGTCCAGCGTGCGCGTGCTAGTCGCGTGCCGTTTCCGGCATTCCCCGCGGCTCCCATGAACTGAACCCCAGGCGTCCAGATGTCCAGCCGGCAAGCCCGGTTCCTTTAGCTTAACCGATGCCTTTATCCCGCGCGCGACCTTCCGGCGTCGCGGGCCGCAACGAATTTCCAGATTCCCGTTCCCTTTTCTGTGGCGCCCTGGGGACCTGAATCTCTCGGTGTTCCCTCCCCGGGAGGGATGCCGATGCGCCATGCCTGGCGCAACTCCGGGGCGCCGCGTCAACCTGACGGGTGGGCAACCACCTGTCCTGTTCGACTAACGATGGGCTGCATGATGCCTTGCTGTGCTTTCTGCGCACCACCAGGTGCGATGTCTTATCTCCGTTCGCGAGCCGCTGGACTTCGGCGACGCGTGCCGGCCCACAGATGGGCCAATGGCGATTCGGCCCGACGCGCTCCCCGATGGGGGCGCGCACCAGGACCCTGGAGTGAAAAATCGCCGGGACCGACGCAATCAGGTCGGCGAATGCAGCCCGTTGTCTCACACAAGGGAAATTTGAAATGAGCAGGAAAGGCAAGCTGGTGCATCAGGCCTGTGAGGCACGACGCGGGCCGCAGGGTGCCTTTGAAAGCTGGAGAAACACGAGGGATGTCTGGGTCGAATTTGTCCGCTTCCTGGCCCAGCATGGGATGCTGACGCGCCGCATCCAGGACGTGACGGTCGCATCGGTCGAGCTTTATCTGCATCACTGTGAGGCCCGGGGCCTCGCGCCCTCCACGACGAGAAACCGTTCGACCGAACTGCGCGTCACCCTGTGGCGCTCGGGGCGCAATGTCGACCAGATCACCAACAAGTTGTTTGGTCTCACGAGGCGTTGCAGGGATGGCAAGAAACGGCCACCCACCCGCAAGGAGCTTGAGAAGGCATACAGGCTTGCGAGGGCCATGCACGAGGGCTTTTATCTGCTGCTCCGTCTGCAGGAACTTCTGGGACTGCGGCGCATCGAGGTGCTGCGCAGCGCGTGTGACCTGGACCGCTGGCTGCGCCTGCTGCTGGACGGCGCACACGCGCTGCCGCTTCGCAGCGGGGGCAAGGGGGGGCGGCGTCGGCGGTTCCGGATCCTGGAACACCGGCGCACCGAGACCGTCGCCATACTCCAGCAGGCCGTTGCCTACTGCCGCGCGCACGACGGGCGCCTCATCGAGGGGCGGCGGAAAAACCTGGAGAGTGCAAAACACAGCCTCGCTGCGAGGTACCGGGCGGTGGGTCTGAAGGGGGAGATTTCCGGACACAGCCTGCGGTACCTCTATGCCTGTGAGCTGGCAACCTCGGAGATCGAGCGGGGCGTGGACGAGTGTGAGGTGCTGCTCGGGGTCGCGGCAGTCCTGGGTCACGGTCCACTGACACGGGCACGGTTCACCCTGCGCACATACCTTCTGAGCGTGCTGCCACGCTTTGCACGGATTCTGAAGAACGGACAGTTGATTAGCATTCCAGAGGAACTGAAGAGGGACGAACGTTTCCGTGCGCCGCCGCGGATCAAGGAAAAGGGGGCACGGGCCTACTGGCGAACCCATATCCGCAACCAGCGGGCCGGCGAGGGCAAACGTGGCGTCTAACCTGGCGGGTGCGAGCACCACGGCGCGCACCCTTTTGTCTGTAACCGCGCCGCACGACAGGCGTGCGCGCACAACCGAGGAGAAGCAGCATGGATGAGACCGCGCTGGCGCAGGAAGCCGCCGCAACCTTTGACACGATCCAGGGAGGGGCCGCGGTACGCGTCGCGATCATGCCACTCTGGATGATTTTTCAGGGCTATCTGAAGGAGCAGTACGGGACGTTGCCGGCGCGTCTCGAACAGGTGCCCCAGGCGAGTTTCGCGCGCTTTGTCAGTGCCTGTGAGGACCGTGGCATGCCCGACAGCGAACTGCATCTGATGATCGCGGGTATGCGCATGATCCTTCTGCGTTCGGGCTGGAAGCCCGCGCGCCTCGCGGAACTCGTCGCGCCGCGGCGGCGGGTACGCATTGCCAACAGCCCGACAGGCAAATACCAGTTCATGCTGGTACCAAAAAGGCGAAAGCGCCCGCAAGCCTGACAGGGAACGCTTGATTCGCAATGTAGCACGACGCGCGGCCTGCGCATGGCGCAGGCCTGCCAGGATTTCACCCAAGAAGCGCAACACCAACCTGGAGAAACAGCATGACCCGCAAAACGGTTGTCTACCTTCGTACGTCGCACAAACCCGAGCAAGCCCTCGGCGCGCCGCTGGTCCAGTCGCAAATGGGCGGCGAGATCCTGCGTGTCGCACGGCAGGTGCATGCCGACTCCCCGCCAGGCACGCGGACCTATCGCGCCGACAGCATCGAAAGTGCCCACATCGCCGCGACGAGTGCGTCCCGCGCGGTGCTGGACGTCGCCAGGGAAAGCTGGCCTGCCTTCCTCCGGTTGCTGAAGGACTGTCCCGGAACGGCTGCAGACTACCAGATGTGTGTGCTGAGCACCACGCCGGACGACGACTCGCAGCGCACAACCTTCCAGATGGCAAATGCAATGGTGGACGCCGGGATGGACCCCACGCAGATCCGTTTCATCCGTGTTGCTGAACGGTATCAGGCAGGAGATGTGGCATACCCGCTTGTCGCGAAATTTTGTGACCAGCACGGGCTGGACCACGGGCACGCTGCTGCGATCCTGCGTGATACGGACGTGCTCCTGCAAGCGCAGCGCGATGGTGTGTCGCTTGGCGAGTTGCTGCACGGCAAAACCGATTTTCAGGCCAGGCTGGACGAAGTGCGGCATGCGGAGCCGGACGAAGGCCACTTTGGCGCGCTGATGCATAAAGTCCTGCGGCAGCGCAAATTCATCGCGATCCGGGAGAGGGTCGCCCAGGTGATCGATCCGCTCGACCTGCCGCGTATCACCTCGGCGCAGTGGATGGAGGAAGCGGACCGTTTTGCCGCAGCCGCACGGTGCCGGTTTCCGCACGTGTGCGCAGGCGGGGAGACCTTCGCTGACGTGAGCCCCACCGCACCGGAAGCCGCACAGGAAGCCGTGTAGTCAACACGGTCGGGCGGAATGCCGGCCCCGGCCAGCGGCACGGCCATGCGAGAGAGGCCGGATCGTTGCCCGTGCGGCGCGGTATCCACTTACCGCGCCGCGTTTTTTCATGGCTTTTGCACGCGACGCGCTAAAATTGCCGTCCTTTCAACGCATCTTATCGCCGGATTGCCGGCGATCCCCACTTGAGCGTGCAAAAGATACTGATCGTGAGGGTGTCGTCGCTGGGCGACGTCGTTCACAACATGCCGGTAATCGCGGACATTCGCCGCCGGCATCCCGATGCGCAGATCGACTGGCTCGTCGAAGAGAGCTTCGTCGGGCTGGTGCAGCTCGTGAGCGGCGTGCGCCGGGCGATTCCGGTGTCGCTGCGGCGCTGGCGCAAGCGGCTCTTCTCGCTTGAGAACTGGCGTGAGATCGGCGCGTTTCGCCGCGCGCTCGCCGCCGAGAAGTACGACCTCGTGATCGATTGCCAAGGGCTCATCAAGACCGCATGGGTCGCCAGCATGGCCCGCGGGCCGGTGGTGGGCCTCGGCAACCGCACCGACGGGGCGGGCTACGAATGGCCCGTGCGCTTCTTCTACGACAAGCGCGTGCCAATCGAGCCGCGCACTCACGTCGTGGAACGCACGCGTCAATTGGTCGCCGCCGCCTTGGACGACCCCAAGCCCCAACCCACTGACGACATCGATTTCGGCCTCGATACGGGGCGCGCTGCGCTGGCCTTGTCCGAGGCGAATCTGAACCTGCCGGTGCCGTACGTGGTGTTCGTTCACGCCACCTCGCGGGCCGACAAGCAATGGCCCGACGCCGCGTGGATCGAGCTGGGCCAGTCGCTGGTATTGCGCGGGGCATCGATCGTGCTGCCTTGGGGTAGCGACGCCGAGCGCGTGACCAGCGAGCGGCTCGCCAAGGAGTTTGGCGCCGCGGCGATCGTGCCGCCGCGGCTGTCGCTACCGGCGGTGGTGGGGCTGATCGAAGGCGCTGCGGCCACGGTCGGGGTTGATACAGGTCTAGTTCATATTGCGGCTGCGCTGAAGCGGCCCACGGTCGAGTTGTACAATTTCGCGACCGCGTGGCGCACCGGCGGCTACTGGTCGCCGAATGTCGTCAATCTCGGCACCGCCGGCCAACCGCCGACATTGCAGCAGGTGAAGGCCGCGCTGACCGGTTTTGGGTTGCTGTAACGTGACGGCGGGTATCCGACGACCGACGACCGGCTGCGGAAGACCGACCACTGGCGGCCACCAGAATTGCGCTCCATCCGCTTTCAAGGGCGACTATGAACGAAACCCAGATCATCGAAGTTGCAAGCGCTGACTGGCACGGACACAACCTGTCTGTGCCGCGCGAGACGCTGCTGGCCGGCGTCGAACGCGGCAAGGTGCTGTATTTTCCCAATCTCCGCTTTGCCATCGAAGGTGGCGAGCAGGCGCTGCTCGACCCGGCGCTGGCCGATCCGAACCGCAAGAACATCAGTCTCGAACCGAACGGTGGCGCGCTGCATGGCGTGGTGGGCGACGCCGTGACGCAATCGGCCGTGCGCGCGTTGATTGCGCGTTATCAGGCCAATGCCCGCGCGCTGGTGGATGGCCTCTTCCCCGAGTACGACGGCAAGCTGCGCGTCGCGCCGACGAGTCTGCGGCTGCATCAGGTCGAAACCCGTCAGACTTCGTGGCGCAAGGACGATAGCCGTCTGCACGTGGACGCCTTCCCGTCGCGCCCGAACTACGGCGAGCGCATCCTGCGCGTCTTCACCAATGTGAATCCGCAAGGCACGCCGCGCGTGTGGCGGGTGGGCGAGCCGTTCGAAGACATGGCTAAACGCTTTCTGCCGCGTATCAAGCCACAGATGCCCGGCTCGGCCTGGCTGCTGAACCTGCTGCACGTGACCAAATCGCCGCGCAGCGAATACGACCACCTGATGCTGAATCTGCACGACGGCATGAAGGCCGATCTCGAGTATCAGAAGTCGAGCCCGCAGGAGATCATGCCGTTTCCGCCGGGCTGCGTGTGGGTGTGTTTCTCCGACCAGACTTCGCATGCCGTCATGTCCGGCCAGTTCATGATGGAGCAGACCTTTTTCCTGCCGGTCAAGTCAATGGCGCAGCCCGAGTGCGCGCCGCTTGGCATCCTCGAACGCCTCAAGGGCAGGGCGCTGGTTTGAGCGCCGCCGGCTTTGCGCGAGACCGCGCCAATTTCAACAACAATGCGGACGTGAGCGCGGAGTGCGGATGCTAAGGGTCATCTATAACGCGCTCTGGTGGATCGTGGCGCCGCTCGCGGTGCTGCGTCTGTTGGTCCGTTCGCGCAAGGAGCGCGGCTATCGGGAGCATATCGGCGAGCGTTTCGGCCATGCACGCGGACGGTTGCCGGAGGACGATGCGCCGTTGATCTGGGTGCATGCGGTGTCGGTGGGCGAGACGCGCGCCGCGCAGCCGCTGATTGAGGCGCTGATGAAAGCGCGCCCCGATGCGCGCATTCTGCTGACGCACATGACGCCGAGCGGGCGCGCCACCGGCGAGCAGATTTTCGGCGACCGCGTGATGCGAAGCTATGTGCCGTACGACATGCCGCATGCCGTGCGGCGTTTCCTGCGTGCGTGGCGGCCGTCGCTCGGGCTAGTGATGGAAACCGAAGTGTGGCCGACGCTCATCGATGAGTGCCGTCGCGCCGACGTGCCGCTGGTACTCACCAACGCGCGGATGTCGGCGCGCTCGTTCAAGCGGGCCGCGAAGTTTGGCACGGGTGCGCGCGAGGTGTTCGGTGGGTTCTCTCGCGTGTTGGCGCAGAGTCCGTCTGACGCAGAGCGTTTGACGGCGCTGGGCGCGCGTAACGTGGCGGTGCTCGGCAATCTGAAGTTCGATATGAGCACGCCGCCTGAACTGGCGGCGCGCGGCCATGCGTGGCGTGCGGCGATCGGCAACCGGCCGGTGTGGGTGGCGGCGAGCACGCGCGAAGGCGAGGAAGAACTGGTGCTGCAGGCGTTTGCGGCGCTGGGCGTCGAGGACGCACTGTTGATTCTGGTGCCGCGTCACCCGCAGCGGTTTAACGAGGTGGCAGCGCTGGTTGAGAAGGCGGGGTTGCGCCATGAGCGTCGTTCGACGTGGGCGCCGGGTGCGGCGGCAGCGTTGGCGCACAGCGGCGCGCGGCCGTTGCCGGCGAATGTGACTGTGCTGCTTGGAGATTCGATGGGCGAGTTGGGCGCTTACTATGCGGCGTCGGATCTGGCGTTTATCGGCGGCAGCCTGTTGCCGCTGGGCGGACAGAATTTGATCGAAGCATGTGCGGTTGGGGTGCCGGTGCTGATCGGGCCGCACGTGTTCAACTTTACGCAGGCGACGGCGGATGCGGTCGCGGCGGGGGCTGCGGTGCAGGTGCAGGATCCGGCGGATCTGGCGCGGGCGCTGCGGGAACTGTTCAACGATAAGGCGCGGCGCACAGCGATGGGTGGTGCGGCTTCCGCGTTCGCGGCGCGCCATCGCGGGGCGACGGCGCGGACGGTGGATGTTTTGATGGCGTTGTTGCCGGATTCGCCAGAGTGACGCGCAGCGGGTCCTTGGTCTGCCAGGTCGATTTGTGCGGCGATAAATCGTATATCCTGCGAACACCGGGTATTGACGCTCACCTTTACGCGCCGCCCAATGCTTTCTCGATGATCCACTTATGACAGTCTTTACCGACCTTGGCTTCCACTGGGACCGCTCTGCGATCCCAAAAGATCTGCCAACCCATTCGATTAAACGAGTTTGCTTTCGCTTCCATAGGATGCTGCCGGAGTTCGTGTGGGACGCGAGCGTACTCGAAGGTAATCCGTTCACGTTTCCTGAAGTGAAGACGCTTCTGGATGGTGTGACCGTCGGTGGTCGGAAGATATCGGATCAGGAGCAGATCCTGAATCTCGCGGACAGCTCGAAGTATCTACTTTCGCTTGTTCAGCGAGAGCGGTTCGCGCTAGACAAGGTGACGTTCTGCGATCTCCACCGCATCGTTGCGCGGAACGAGGCGCTAGAATGGGGCGTGTTCCGTGGTGAGGGCGAAGAAACGCACTACACGCCGGACGTGGCATTGGGGGAGAAGGGGCGTTACACGCCGTTGCCTACCATTGCCGGCGCGCCCGAACTGAGCCGCGTTTTTGCTGCTGGCACACGTGCGCTCACCGAGCATGTCGACAATGCGTTCGAGCGAGGCTGCGCCTTCTTTCTCTTCGGCGCGCTGCAGCAATTCTTCTTTGACGGTAACGAGCGCACGTCCCGCTTCATGATGAACGGTGTGTTGATGTCGAACGGCATCGATGCCATTAGCGTTCCGGCACAGCGCGCTGGCGATTTCAACGAAAAGATGGTGGGTTTCTCTACGTCCAAGGACGCGACCGAGATGATGACATTCCTGGCGGAATGCCATCCGGAGACTTGATAAGGCGCGATGCGTTTCAACGCAAGCATGCGCATTAAACCGTCAGCAACCCCTTCTTCTCGATAAACGCGATCACCTCATCCAACCCGTCGAGTGTCTTCAGGTTGCACATCACGAACGGCCGTTCGCCGCGCATCTTCTTCGCGTCCGATGCCATCACGTCGAGATTCGCGCCGACCATCGGCGCGAGGTCCGTCTTGTTGATCACCAGGATGTCCGACTTCGTAATCCCCGGGCCACCTTTGCGCGGAATCTTCTCGCCGCCGGCCACGTCGATCACATAGATCGTCAGGTCCGACAGTTCCGGGCTGAAGGTCGCCGCCAGGTTGTCGCCACCCGATTCGATGAAGACGATGTCCGCATCGGGGAAGCGCGTCAGCATGCGGTCGACCGCTTCCAGATTGATCGAGGCATCTTCGCGGATCGCGGTGTGCGGGCAGCCGCCCGTTTCCACGCCCATGATCCGTTCGGCCGGCAACGCGCCCGCTACCGTCAGCAGGCGCTGGTCTTCCTTCGTGTAGATATCGTTGGTGATGGCGACGAGGTCGTAGCGGTCGCGCATCGCCTTGCAGAGCATTTCGAGCAGCGTGGTCTTGCCGGAGCCGACCGGCCCGCCGACGCCCACGCGCAGCGGCGGCAGTTTCTTGGTGCGATGAGCGGTGTGGTGCTGAGGTGCGTTCATGATCGATTCGGTTATGAGCGAAAGAGCCGCGAATACTGCGACTCGTGGCGCGCCGACAGGATGCCCAGTTGCGGCGCGAAGGTGTTGATGTCATCAGGGACGGTGGCGAGCGCGCGTTGGACGGCGGCGTCGATGGGCGCGCGCAGGGCGACGATGATGCGTTGTCCCGCGAGTTGTCCGAGCGGGACAGCTTTTAGCGCCGCTGCTGCCTGGTTTTCGACCCAACTGAATGCGTAGGCCGCGAGTGCGGCGTCTGGAGAAACGTCGTGGGCGAAGGCGGCGAATGCGAAGGCTGTGGGTTGTGCCAGAGGCGTCATTTCCGTCAGCGTGGCGCGTCGCTCGGCGTCGCCCCATTCGAGCGAGACGCACAACTGCCGCAGCGACCAGCCCATCTGCTCCGTTTCGCGGCGCAGTTCGGCGGATTCGCGGCTCGCGAGGAATTCGCTATTGGCGAGCGCGAGGCCCGCTGCGTCATGGGCTTGCCAGCGTTCGATCTGATGCGCGAGAAACGGCAACTCGCCGAGCGCGAGGACGTCGGCGAGGCCGCTGGCGATCCAGTCGCGAGCGCTGTCGGCGTCGGTGATCAATTGCGCTTCGATCGCCGCTTCCAGGCCCTGCGAATAGCTGAACGCGCCGATCGGCAAAGCCGGCGACGCGAGATGCAGCAAGGCCGTGAGTTCAGCGATGCGCATGTTTGGAAGCGTCGTGGGCGTGGTCGCAGGACGCGTCGCAGTCGCTGTGGTCGTGTCCGTGAGCAGTGCCGTGATCGTGAGCATGTCCGTGATCGTGTCCATGGTCATGCGAGTGACTATGGCCCTCGTGACCGTGGTCGTGCCCACGGCCATGATCGTGTGCGTGGTCATGCCCGCCACCATGATCATGCCCATGATGCTCACCATAAACCTGCTGCGCTAATGCATAGTCTTCAGCAAACGTCTCATCGTGCCCGTGCTTATGCCCACCACCATAAGCCCCAGACTCCGGCTGAAACGGCAGCGTCACCTGCTCGACCATCGCGCCGATCCGCTTGAGCATGTCGGCAAGCACCGGATCGTATTCGAGCTTCAGATAATCCGCGCCCACCTCAACCGGCGTGTGCCGATTGCCAAGGTGATAAGCCGCCCGCGTGAGCGTCAGCCCGTCCCGCGCGGTGACCATCAACACCGCTTCGGCCGCCGCGACCACCCGCACCAGCGCGCCATCCTGCGCCACCAGCACGTCGCCGTCGCGCAGTACCGTGCCGCGCGGCAACACCAGTGCAACTTCTTCACCGTTATCGAGCGTCGCTGCCAGGCGGCTCTTGCGGCGCGCATCGAAATCAAGCGTGAGCGTCGGTGCACGCTTCACCAGCACGGCAGCGAGCTTGATGTTCGGGTCAATCAGTTTGTCGATAGTGCGCATGGTTTAGAACAGAAAGTAGCGTTGCGCCATCGGCAGCACGGTGGCCGGTTCGCAGGTCAGCAACTGGCCGTCCGCGATCACCTGGTAAGTTTCCGGATCGACGCTGATTGCCGGGCGCCACGCGTTGTGGATCATGTCCGCCTTGCTGATGTTGCGGCAGTTCTTCACCGGCACGATACCCTTGGTCAAGCCGTATCGCTCGGCAATGCCCGCATCCGCACTCATCTGCGACACGAAGGTTAGCGAGGTGCGTGCCAAAGCGCCGCCACGCGTGGCGAACATCTCGCGATAGTGGACCGGTTGCGGCGTCGGGATGGAGGCGTTCGGATCGCCCATCTGCGCCATCGCGATCATGCCGCCCTTGAGGATCAGCGACGGCTTGATGCCGAAAAACGCGGGCTCCCAGAACACCAGGTCAGCCCACTTGCCGGGTTCGATCGAGCCGACTTCGTGCGAGATGCCATGCGTGATGGCCGGATTGATCGTGTACTTCGCGACGTAGCGCTTGGCGCGGAAGTTGTCGGCCCGCGCATTGTCTTCGGGCAATGCGCCGCGTTGCACCTTCATCTTGTGCGCGGTCTGCCACGTGCGGATGATCACTTCGCCCACACGTCCCATGGCTTGCGAGTCGGACGACAGCATCGACAGCGCGCCAAGGTCGTGCAGGATATCTTCGGCAGCGATGGTTTCGCGGCGAATCCGAGACTCGGCAAACGCGATGTCTTCCGCGATCGACGGGTCCAGGTGGTGGCACACCATCAGCATGTCGAGGTGTTCTTCGAGCGTGTTGATCGTGTACGGCCGGGTCGGATTGGTCGAAGAGGGCAGCACGTTCGCCTCCCCGCAGACCTTGATGATGTCCGGGGCGTGGCCGCCGCCCGCGCCTTCCGTGTGATACGTGTGGATCGTGCGGCCCTTGAAGGCGGCCACTGTCGCTTCGACGAAGCCGGCTTCGTTGAGCGTATCCGTGTGGATCGCGACCTGGGTGTCGGTGTCGTCGGCAACAGAAAGACAGTTGTCGATCGCCGCCGGCGTCGAGCCCCAGTCTTCATGCAGCTTCAGGCCGATCGCGCCTGCGGCGATCTGCTCGGTGGCCGGATCGGGCAGGCTCACGTTGCCCTTGCCGAGAAAGCCGATATTCATCGGATAGCCATCGGCGGCTTGTAGCATGCGTTCGAGATGCCACGGTCCTGGCGTGCATGTGGTGGCATTGGTGCCGGTCGCGGGACCTGTGCCGCCGCCGATCATCGTCGTCACGCCGCTCGTGAGGGCTTCGTCGATCTGCTGCGGACTGATGAAATGGATGTGCGTATCGATGCCGCCCGCCGTCACGATCAACCCTTCGCCGGCGATTACTTCGGTGGCCGCACCAATTGCAATCGTCACGCCCGGTTGAATGTCCGGATTGCCTGCTTTGCCAATGGCTGCAATGCGGCCGTTCTTGATGCCGATGTCGGCCTTGACGATACCCCAGTGATCGAGAATCACGGCGTTGGTGACGACCGTATCCACGACGTCGGCGTGCACGCGCTGCGACTGGCCCATGCCGTCGCGAATCACCTTGCCGCCGCCGAATTTCACTTCTTCGCCGTAGGTCGTGAAGTCGCGTTCGATTTCGATCAGCAAGTCGGTATCGGCGAGTCGCACGCGATCGCCGGTCGTGGGGCCGAACATTTCCGCGTATGCGCGGCGGCCAATGCGTAAGGTCATGGTGGTAAATCCGGAAAGTGGCAGGGCGGGTGTTCGCAATCTTCGATGACGGGGCTCATGCCACGCGTCAGAGCGGTCCCATGACCTTGCCGTTAAAGCCGTAGACGACGCGGTTGCCCGCCAGTTCGACCAGTTCGACCGTGCGTTCCTGGCCGGGCTCGAAACGCACGGCGGTGCCCGCCGCGATATTCAGCCGGAAGCCGCGCGCCGCTTCGCGAACGAACGACAGTGCCGGATTCACTTCATAAAAGTGGTAGTGCGAACCAATTTGCACCGGACGGTCGCCGGTGTTCGACACGGTGAGCGTGACCGTTGCGCGGCCCGCGTTGAGTTGGTGCTCGCCGTCGTCGGTGAGAATTTCGCCGGGAATCATCAGGGGCTCCGGGGCGGGGTCAAGGAATCGGATGGTGGACGGTCACGAGTTTCGTGCCGTCGGGGAAGGTGGCTTCCACCTGAATGTCCGGAATCATTTCCGGCACGCCTTCCATGACGTCGTCGCGTGTGAGCAGCGTGGTGCCGTAGTGCATCACTTCGGCGACCGTCTTGCCGTCGCGTGCCGCTTCCATCAGCGCCGCCGTAATGAATGCGATCGCCTCCGGATAGTTGAGTTTCAGGCCACGCGCGCGACGGCGCTCGGCCAGTAACGCAGCGGTGAAGATCAGCAGCTTGTCCTTCTCGCGGGGTGTCAGCTTCATCGGATGTTGGGTTGGGTTACGCCCGTCCCAGTTGGGACAGACGTCGAATGGCATTGGAGGAGCGCATCATCAAGCCCGCTTGAAAAACGCGTGCGGGCATGCGACAAACCGCGACAAGCTTAACGCCAGAACAGCTTACAAAGATATATAGATAAACTAACGATCTGTTTACATCGTGGCGGGCAGCGGCGCACCGAACCACTTCTTCGACATCGTGTTGAGCGTGCCATCCGCCTTCGCCTGTGCAATGGCGGTGTTGACCTTCTCCATCAGCCGGCTTTCATTCTTGTTCATGCCGACGAAACATGGCGAATCCTTTATAACGAACTTAGGTTCTGGGCGGCGCGGCGGATTCTTCGCATTGATGGCGGCGGCCACGATATTGCCGGCGGCGATCAGTTGCACCTGGCCGGACAGGAATGCGGCGATGGTGGCGTTGTTGTCTTCGAAGCGCTTGATGGTGGCGTTCGGCGCCATCTGCGTGAGGGCGATTTCTTCGAGCGCGCCGCGTGTTGCGCCGACCGTCTTGCCGGTGAGGTCGGCCGGGCCGCTCACCTTGATGTCGGCGGGGCCGAATACGCCCTGATAGTAGGGAGCGTAGGCGGTCGAGAAGTCGATCACTTTCTCGCGGTCAGGCGTCTTTCCGAGCGACGAGATCACCAGATCAACCTTGTTGGTCTGCAGGTAGGAGATGCGGTTCGCGCTGTTGACGGGCACGAGTTGCAGCTTGACGTTCATCGACTTGGCGAGCAGCGCGGCGGTATCGATGTCATAGCCTTGTGGTTGCATGTCTGGGCCGACTGAGCCGAAGGGTGGGTAGTCCTCGGGGACCGCGACTTTTAGCACGCCGGCTTTGGTGATGGTGTCGAGGGCGTCGGCGTGGGCTGTGGGGGTGGCCAGTGCCAGGACTGGCGAGAGTAGCAGGGCGGCTAGCCAGGCGCGGCGCGCGGGACGGGGAGACTGTTGGGTCATGTTTATTTGTTAGCGGTGGGGGGCGGAGCTGGGTGCGGCTGCTGTCTTTGGTGCGGTGGAGGCGTAGTGGTTTTTTGGAGCAAGGTGTGTGCCATGGTGGTGCGGGCGTTTCTGTTAAGGCTTGGCGGAGGGTTTGCACCAGGGTGGGGTGTTGTGTGCGCTAGGTTGGTGCTTGGGGTTTGCGGTTTTTTGCCTGTGGCGGCTTGGGTTTGGTTGGTGTTCTTGCGGTGTTGGCCTTTCCTTGTGTTGCTATCGGTCTATTTGCTTCGCCCCTGTGCGGGGCGGCACTCACTTTCTTTGCCGCCGCAAAGAAGGTAAGCAAAGAAAGCGGGCTTCACACCGCCAGCTTGTAGGTGTCCGCCTCTTTGAGCTAACCCGGAGTGGTCCGAGACGAGATGGGCTCTCGCACCACACGCCTTCGTGACAAAGGGCTTATTCATCCCGCGAGCGCACGTCGTGCGCCCCGGTACGGTTCACCATTGTCGTCCTCGCACCCGCTTGCCGTGCAACGGCGGCACCGCAAATGCACAATGCCCGTGCCGTGCGGGGCGCTCGCTTTGGGGCGGCGAGGAGACGTCGCGGTGGGGGCAGTGGGTGCGCCTTTGCCGGGCGCGGCTGCTGGCTATTGGCTAATGCGTAATGGAGCGCGGCAAACGGCAAACGGCAAACGGGGCGGGACACGGAATTGCGGCGCCGGCGCCGCCGGCATGCGGTGCTTCAATCCGCTTCTCAGGTCGTCCAGATCCGCAGCGGTACCGCTTCGACCCCGTGCACAATCGGGCGCAATTGGAGCCAGCACCCGGTTAGCGTGCGTTGCAGCGACTCCATCGAGCGAGCGACCGCACGAACCAGCATCACGCCCGGCGTGACGCACGAGGCGGCTGCGCGCAGGGCTTCGTTGAACGGGAGCCCGGCAGTCAGCCTTTCTGCGAGCGCGTCGTCGCAGGCCGGCCCCACCGCCCATAACGTGCCGTAGGCAGGGAATCCGGCGAGACCTTGGGGCGCGTCGCGCAGCGGATCAGCTGCGCTGAGGTTGGCCCGTTCGAGCCACCGCAATTGTCCATCCGGACCGACGATCCGCGAGACCGCGCGCAGCGTACCGGCCGACCAGCGCTCGCCGGCTGCCTGGCGGCCCAGTTGCGTGGCTTCCCAACCGAGCGCAGTGGCGCCCTTGGCCATCGACAGCGTGAAGTCGAGCGTAGCGTTGGCGTGATCGAACACGATGTTGTTCTGCGGCAGCCAGTCGAGCCTCGCGTGGGCGCCGACGCGCACGTCGATCTGCTGCCGTGCTGCGCGATCGTTCGACTTGTACCACTTGGTGGCGCCGGGCGTGGTAAGCACCGCATGCGTACCGGCTTCGAGCGACACGTCGATATGAAGCTGATCGCCACCGGCGATGCCACCTGGCGGATGCACGATCACCGCGTGGCAGATGGCGTGGCCTTCGGGATAGAGCGGGCGCTGAACGCGTAACGGGCCGTCGTGCAGACGATGCGCGAGCGTCGTGCGTTCACCGTACTTCGCAAAGCCGAGCTCGAGTCGGGCGCGCCACGCGCCGTGCGCGGCGGTGTGCGCCGTGGCCAGCGCGGCATGGTTTTCATGAAGCGACATGCGGGTAGACGTAATAGGACGGTGCGTGACGGCAGTCTAAAGGGCGCTCGAATGCGGAAGATCGTGGATGACCTCGACCTGACATGCAGCGACGAGCACACCGACGGGATGCGGCGAGGATAGCATGTGCGCCTTGTCGGACCCGGCTGATGTTCGATTCGCGTGGCGCGGATGAGTGAAGCGGCGCCGCCGCTGTCACACTGCAATGAGGGCGCGTACTCCATCGGCGTCCATATTGGCGCCTTCACCGCCGGCGACGATTTCGCCGCGGCTCATGACCCAGTAGCGATCTGCGATAGCTTTGGCGAAGTCGTAGTACTGTTCGACGAGGAGGACGGTGAGTCCCATTTCTTCGACGAGTTGACGGAGCGTGCGGCCGATGTCCTGGATGATGGAGGGCTGAATACCTTCGGTGGGTTCATCGAGGATGAGCAGTTGGGGCTCGCTCATGAGGGCGCGTCCGATGGCGAGTTGTTGCTGTTGTCCGCCGGACAGATCGCCGCCGCGGCGGCTGCGCATGTCCTTTAGGACTGGGAAGAGTTCGTAGATGCGATCGGGGATTTTGGAAGGGGCTTTTTTGCTGGCGGCGCCGACCATGAGGTTTTCTTCTACCGTGAGGCGCGGGAAGATATCGCGGCCTTGCGGGACGTAGGCCAGGCCTTTTGCTACGCGGGCATAGGTGGGGAGTTTTGTTAGTGGCGTGCCGCGCCAGGAGATTGCGCCGCTTTTTGTTGGGACTACGCCCATGAGGCAACGGAGCAGGGTTGTTTTGCCTACGCCATTGCGGCCCAATAGTACGGTTAGTTTGCCGTCCGGCACTGTCAGCTTCACGTCTCGGAGGATGTGGCTGCCGCCGTAGTACTGGTTTAGGTCGTCTACTTCTAGCATTACTGTTGTCCTCTTGCTTTTTGTACTTACGTACGGTTTTTGCATGCGGCGGCTTGGTTTGTGTGGTTTGCCTATGGCGTTGGCCTTTCCTTGCTTTGTTATCGGTCTATCAGCTTCGCCCCTGTGCGGGGCAGCACTTACGTTCTTTGCCGCCGCAAAGAAAGTAAGCAAAGAAAGCGGGCTGCAACCGCCAGCCTGTAGTGAGCCATCTCGGTCTTCGACCGGGAACGGCCCAACACGAGACCCGCTCTCGCACCACCCACGTTCGTGACAAAGCCATCATCCGCTCCAGCGTCGCGCTGCGCGCCCCGCCGAAGGACATAACACCTCCTGGATGCGGTGACTGGCCCCACCCGGCCCTCCCGGGCATACCCATCCGCGACGCACGTAGTGCGGAGTGGGATGAATGAGCCCTTTGTCGCTAACGCGTGTGGTGCGAGAACACATCTTGTCTTCGCACCACTCCGGGTTCACACACGAGACGGACACCCACAGGCTGGCGGTTGCAGCCCGCTTTCTTTGCCTACTTTCTTTGCGGCGGCAAAGAAAGTAGGTGCCGCCCCGCACAGGGGCGAAGCTGATATAGACCAATATCAAATCAAGGAAAGGCCAACGCCGTAGGCAAACGGCCAAAGCCAAACCTGACCAGACCGATAACAATACAAGGAAAGGCCAACACCCTAAGCAAACAACCAAAGAGACCCGCCGCAGGCAAAAATCACCTCCCAAGATAAGACTCAATAACAGTCTCATCCTGCTTAACTTCATCGAGCGTGCCATGGGCAAGAACTCTACCTTCAGCCATAACGGTGACCTTCCCAGCGTCACCAGAAAGAGCAGCAACAAACTCCATATCATGCTCAACAACCATCATGGAGCAAGTGCCACGCAAGTGATTAAGCAACTCAGCCAACTGCGTAGTCTCATCATCAGTCATCCCAGCAGCAGGCTCATCAAGCAGAAGAAGCGCCGGCTGCTGCATCAACAACATGCCAATTTCGAGCCGCTGCTTCTGTCCATGCGAAAGTTCGCCAGCCAACCGCCTGGCCTCACTCTCAAGACGAATCAGCGATAAAGTCTCCTCTATCCGCGCTTGCGCCTCCCCATCAAGCCGCGCCCGCAAAGCAGCCCACCACCCCTTATCAGCCTTCATCGCCAGTTCGAGATTCTCCCAAACCGGATGCTGCTCAAACACCGTCGGCTTCTGAAACTTGCGCCCAATCCCCGCACGCGCAATCGAAGGCTCGTTCATCCGCGTGAGATCAATCGTCTGCCCCAGAAACACCTTGCCGGAATCCGGCTCAGTCTTCCCGGTAATCACGTCCATCATCGTCGTCTTGCCCGCGCCATTAGGCCCGATGATGCAGCGCAATTCGCCCACATCAATCGACAACGTCAAAGCATTCAACGCCCGAAACCCATCGAAGCTAACCGTCACATCCTCTAGATACAGAATCGTCCCGTGCGACACATCAATCTCGCCCGGCGTTACTACGCGCCCGAAATCCGCTACGCCGCTCAGCGAGCGTTCAGCAGGGTCTTCCGGTAAAGCCAGGTCAGGCACCATCGGGTTCTCGTTCATGAGCGGTTCCTCTTGCGCCATACCAGCTCGATCAGGCCCATGATGCCTTGCGGCAGCAGCAACGGCACCAGCACGAAGATCAAGCCAAGAAAGAACAGCCAGTATTCAGGGAAGTTTGCCGTGAAAAAGCTCTTCGCGCCATTCACCGCAAATGCACCAATGATCGGTCCAATCAACGTGCCGCGCCCGCCCACCGCCACCCAGATCGCCATTTCGATCGAGTTGCCCGGCGACATCTCGCCCGGATTGATTATGCCCACCTGCGGCACATACAGCGCCCCGGCGATTCCGCACAAGATCGCGGACACCGTCCAGATAAACAGCTTGTAGCCCAACGGGCTATAGCCGAGGAACATCAGCCGCGTTTCGCCATCGCGTACCGCTGTGACGACGCGTCCGAGCTTCGAAGTGACGATTGCTCGAGCACCGAGGAATGCCAGCACCAGCACCGCAAACGTAATCAGAAAGAGCGCTGTGCGCGTACCCGGATGCGTAATCGGAAAGCCGCCAATCCGCTTGAAATCCGTAAAGCCGTTGTTGCCGCCGAAGCCAGTTTCATTGCGGTAAAACAGCAGCATCGCGGCGAACGTCATGGCCTGTGTGATGATCGACAGGTACACGCCCTTCACCCTCGAGCGGAACGTGAAGAAGCCGAACACCCACGCAATCACCGCCGGCACCAGCATCACCAGCAGCAACGCATACCAGAGATGCTGCGTGCCTTCCCAGTACCACGGCAGCGCGTGCCAGTTGAGGAACACCATGAAGTCCGGCAGATCGCTCTGGTAGACGCCCTCGTGTCCGATCGAGCGCATCAGGTACATGCCGATCGCGTAGCCGCCGAGCGCAAAGAACAGCGCATGTCCCAAGCTCAGGATGCCGCAATAACCCCATACGAGGTCCAGTGCGAGCGCGCCAATCGCATAGCACATGAACTTGCCGGTAAGCGTCATCATGTATGCGGACAGGTGGAACGCACTCGTTTCTGGCAGCACCAGCGCCGAGAGGGGCACGCCCAGACCGATCGCGATGATCAGCGCAATCAGCGCGATCCACGCGGGCCGCGATAACAGCGCAGGACGCGGCGGCAAGCCCAGCGCGAAGCCGGACTGCACGGCGCGCTCGGTACCCGGCGGCGCGCCGGAGCCGGACGATGTGACGGAAGCAGGGGAGGTTGCCGATGTCATCTCATGCCTCCGCGCTGCGGCCCTTCAGGGCAAACATACCCTGCGGCCGCTTCTGGATGAACAGCACGATCAGGACGAGCACCGCTATCTTCGCGAGCACAGCGCCCCAGAACGGTTCGATGGCCTTGCTGATCAACCCGAGTCCGAAGCCGCCAATCACCGTACCGGCCAGTTGGCCGACGCCGCCCAGCACCACAGCCATGAACGAATCGATGATGTAGCTCTGACCCAGGTCCGGACCGACGTTGCCGATCTGCGAAAGCGCGCAGCCGCCCAGGCCCGCAATGCCCGCGCCGAATGCAAAGGCGTACGAATCGACCCGTGCAGTTCGCACGCCGACGCACGCCGCCATCCGGCGGTTTTGCGTCACGGCGCGCACGAACAGGCCGAGGCGCGTTTTTGTCAGCACAGCCCACGCGATGCCGACCACGATCAGCGAAAACGCCAGGATCGCCAGCCGGTTGTACGGCAGGATCAGGCTCGGCAGCACGGTGACGCCGCCGCTCATCCATGCCGGGTTGCTCACCTGCACATTCTGCGCACCGAAGATCATGCGGGTCGCCTGGATCAGGATCAGGCTGATGCCGAAGGTCGTCAGCAGCGTTTCGAGAGGACGTCCATATAGATGCTTCAAAACTAGCCGCTCCAGCACCATGCCCACCAGCGCCGCAGCCACGAACGATGCGGGCACCGCCAGCAGCGGATACCAGTCGAACGCGCCAGGCGCGTAGCGCTGGAATAGATTCTGCACAACGTACGTCGCGTAGGCGCCGATCATCAGGAATTCGCCGTGCGCCATGTTGATGACGCCGATCAGGCCGTATGTGATGGCCAGTCCCAGCGCAGCAAGTAGCAATACGCTGCCGAGCGACAGACCCGCGAACAGCGTGCCCGCAATTGCGCTGCGGCGCTGGATCGCGTCGAGCTCGTCAATGCCGGCCTGCGCAGCGGCACGCACCCTGTCATCGCTCTCCACAAACGTGCCGTCTGGCTTCTTCGCGACGAGCGGCCGCAGCAGTTCGTTCATGTCGAGATCGTGGCGCGCGGCCACGAGCTGCACAGCTTCGAGGCGCGTGGCCGGATCGCTGTTGTGCAGCGCCGTCATGGCCCACAGCGTGTCGAGTTTCTTCTTCAGATCCGGATCGGTTTCCTTCGCGCGCTGCGCGTCGATCAGTGGTTTCATCGACGGATCGGGATTCTGCAGCAGCGCGTTAATGGCCGTGCGGCGCGTTTCCAGAACCGGAGAGTCGAGTTGCGAGCCAGATAGCGCGCCCGAGACCTTCGAGCGCAGCAGATTGTTCAGCGTGACCGGTTGCGCACCCGGTGCGGTGACCGCTTTGCCGGTGATGGCGTCCTTGGTTGTGTCACCGTCCTGGATCAGCACTTCGCCGGAGTCGGTCGTAAGCGCGTTGTCTTCGGACAATGCCTTGAGCAGTGCCTGGGAGGGTGCATCGTGATTGGCGATCAGTTTGTCGATCGCTGCGGATTTCGCGTCGAAGTCGTCAGCGGCGAGCGGCGCGATGTCGGCCGGAGTCAGCGCGAACGCTGTCAGCGGCGCCAAGGTGATGAGCGCGATACCGAGCGTACCGATACTGCGCCGTGCGAGCCTCAGAATGGAAAACGCCATGATGCCCTTTGAAGATTGACCAGCAGGGCGGCGCGGCATCGAACCCGCCGAAGATGCCGCGCCGTCGAGTCGCTAGAGAGACGGGTGCGTCGTCCAGTTGGCCAGATATATCCGGCACAACTGGATTTGAGCGGGCGTGCGCTGCGAGCCCGCCGTCACATCAGGCAACCCGCGAACGGCGCAGGAACGCGGGGATCGAACTGACCACATCAGGTTTGCCCTGGTTGCCGGCGATATACGGGCTCCACGGTTGCGCACGGATTGCCGTCTTGGTGCGCCACACTACGTTGAACTGGCCGTCGGCACGCACTTCGCCGATCATCACCGGCTTGTGCAGATGGTGATTGCCATCCATCGTCAGCACGAAGCCCGACGGGGCGTTGAAGGTCTGGCCGATCATCGCCACGCGCACCTTGTCCACATCCGTGCTCTTGGCTTTTTCAGCCGCCTGCTTCCACATGTGAATACCCACGAAGGTGGCTTCCATCGGATCGTTCGTCACGCGCTTGTCGCCGCCGGGCAGGTTGTTGTCCTTCACCCATTTGGCGAACATCGCCTTGAACTTGGTGTTTTCCGGGTCACGCAGCGACATGAAGTAGTTCCACGCCGCGAGGTTGCCGACCAGCGGTTTGGTGTCGATGCCGCGCAGTTCCTCCTCGCCGACCGAGAACGCCACCACCGGCACGTCGGTCGCTTTGAGCCCTTGGTTGCCGAGCTCCTTGTAGAACGGCACATTCGAGTCGCCGTTGACCGTCGAGATTACCGCAGTCTTGCCGCCCTGCGAGAAGGTCTTGATGTTCGCGACGATGGTCTGATAATCGCTGTGGCCGAACGGCGTGTAGACCTCCTGAATATCGGCTTCCTGTACGCCTTTCGACTGCAGGAACGCGCGCAGGATCTTGTTCGTCGTACGCGGATAGACGTAGTCCGTGCCGAGCAGGAAGAAACGCTTAGCGCCGCCGCCTTCGGCGCTCATCAGATATTCGGTCGCCGGAATCGCCTGCTGGTTCGGTGCTGCGCCCGTGTAGAACACGTTGCGCGACATTTCTTCGCCTTCATACTGCACAGGGTAGAAGAGCAGGCCGTTCAGTTCCTCGAACACCGGTAGCACCGACTTGCGCGAGACCGAGGTCCAGCAACCGAACACGACCGCGCACTTGTCCTGGGTGAGGAGCTGGCGTGCCTTCTCGGCGAACAGCGGCCAGTTCGAGGCCGGATCCACCACCACCGCCTCGATCTGCCGGCCATTGACGCCGCCGCTCTTGTTGATTTCCGAGATGGTCATCAACGCGGTGTCTTTCAGTGAGGTCTCCGAAATCGCCATCGTGCCGGATAGCGAGTGCAAGATACCGACCTTGATCGGACCGGTGTCGGATTGCGCATTCGCAAACGGACTCTGGCCGGCGAGCGCCAACGCGCCAGACATTGACCCGAGCTTCAATAGACTGCGACGTTTCATTTGCCTACCCCTTGCCATTAGTGATTAGTGAAGAGTGTTTTTTGGGCGTCGATTCCAGCCATCAAAGGCTGTCCAGCATTGGTCTGCCAGACCAGTACTGCAAGGCACATGCCAAGCGGTAAATCTGACCTCCATTGGGCGGGACGCGCGCTGCGGTGCGGTCGTGCTGTCGTGGGTAATTGCGTGGCGATATGCCCGATGAGCGCGAAACTGGTGCAAGCAGAGGCGTCTCGCCTCGTTGCGGTGCGTGCCGCGCTGCAACGAAGCGTCCTTAGCCGCCAGCGAGCGGCCACGGTGCATCTGCGCCGCGCCTTTGTGCATGAGCGTGCGGATGCCTGGACTGAAAGCCCGAAGGGCAGATTGAGGAGATCTTCCCGGCGGTGGGGGAGGTGTTGAGAGACGGCTTGGTATGTGGCGCCCGCGGTGCTGAGGGCGAACTTGCCCACTGCAATGACAGGAGGCTGGCCGCCTTGCGGCGCCAGCCTCTTATTTTGGGGTTGCGGATTACGTCCGGAACCTAGAACGCGACGAACGGACCGGTTTGCGAACCGATCTTTGCGTTGTTGAGCACGGTGTACACGTTACGGCCGTAGAAGAACGGCAGGCTCCAGAGGAACCCTTCCTCTGACAACATGATGTCGCTGCTGACGTCGTAAGCGGGCAGGCTGGTGAGTTACATGCCGACGTTGTCATAGGCGGCGTAGCCGCTCGCCATCGCGTTGGCCGCGTTACCGATCGAGAACGGCACTACGACGGGTGAGCCTTTACCGTTCGTGGCCTCCATGGTGGCCGATAGACTGATTGCACTCGACGGTATTCATCATTCGCCCGTGGTGGGGATCGTGGTATCCGAGAAGGCGTAACCGTTGGTTCCGCTGTCGATCGCGCTGTTGATCGGATGCGCGTCAAACCTCGCCCTTCAGAGGCTGTCGCAAAACATTTCTGCTGTGCGTCCAATTGAAGCCCGGGCGTTGATGTGATTGCTGGCGCGAGCCAACAAATCGAGGAATCTGTCCGGAAAACATTGCGCGACCTCGTGGAGGCCGCGTAAAGCCGCGTACAAAAGGGTAAATAATGCCCTCAACAGGGCAACTGCTCTGGA
>NZ_JBNDMQ010000041.1:0-70640 GCF_050436665.1 Paraburkholderia sp. EB58
ACCATCCTATCAATCCCTGGATCAGCCTCCTCCGTTTCTCTTCAAGTACTTACCCGCGTCTTCTCCTCCATGCTGGCTTAAGTAAGTGCCATTCGGCCTAGCAGTTGACCGTCGCGCTCCGCGACCATCGCATGCATTGGCTCATAACCATCGAAAAAGCGCGTCCACGTAAGAAGCGTGATATCGCGGGGTAGCGCCGTCTCGCCGGATCGCCCATAGAAAGCGTTATAGGCGTCCCATAGCGGCAACCAGGCGGGGAAATCGGCGGTGGTCACAGGGCGAATCTGGATCGATTGCGTCACGAGCGGGGCTCCTTGTTTGCATATCGTGAGAGAGTTGTTGCGGCATGACTATCCCATCAGCTTAAGAAATTTGTGGCACCATTGTTAGCTCCACGCAACCACAAAAACCTAGAGCCACGCATTTGGACTACGGCCTGTTGATGTCGAACTTCGCGAAGCAACTGGGCGGCCGCAAGCTTACGCAGCAGAACCTGCTCTACGAAAGTTTGCGCCGGGCCATTCTCGACGGCGACATTCGGCACGGTAGTCAGCTCATCCCCACCCGTTCGCTCGCCGAGCAGCTTGGGATTGCACGCAATTCGGTGCTCTATGCGTACGAGCGGCTCACCGAAGAGGGTTTTGTTAACACGAGCCGTCACGGCTCCGTGGTATGCATGGTGAGCCGCGCAGCGTTGCCGCCTGCGGCGCAGGTCGACAGCGCGGGTGTGCCGCTCAGCAAGTTGTCGCGCCGCGTGGCCGATCTGCCGCGCGAGCGCACTCGCGCGAACGACCCCACGCCGTTTCGCCCTGGCGTGCCCGCGCTAAACGAATTTCCGATGGCCCAATGGCGCAGTTGCATGGAGCGCGCCTGGCGTTCGATTGACCCGCGTGAACTCGACTACCGCAATAACGCGGGACATCCCGCCTTGCGTCGAGCGATTGCCGAATATGTGCGGGTGTCGCGCGGCGTGCGCTGTTCTGCCGAGCAGGTGTTCATCACCTCGGGCACTCAGGCGAGCCTTGATCTATGCGCCTGCATGCTGGCCGATCCGGGCGAGCGCGTCTGGATGGAGGACCCCGGCTATCACGGTGCGAAAGCTGCGTTTCAGGCCGCAGGGCTGAGCCTCCAGCCCATTCCCGTCGATGCCGCGGGGATCGCGCCGACTGAAGAGCACTGGCAGCGCACGCCGCCGCATCTGATCTACATCACGCCATCGCATCAGTACCCGCTCGGCAGCGTGTTGAGCCTTGCGCGCCGCTGGTCGATCATCGAGCATGCGATCGAACGCGGCGCGTGGATCATCGAGGACGATTACGACAGCGAGCTCCGCCACAACGGGCCACCGTTGCCCTCTATCCAGGGGCTGGCGGAGAACGCGCCCGTCATCTACCTGGGCACCTTCAGCAAGACGATTTTTCCGGCTTTGCGGATGGGGGTTCATGATCGTGCCGGCCCACGTGGCGCAGGAGGTTCACGCTGCGCATAGCGAGATCGCTCGCCAAGGCCCAGTGGCTGAACAGATGGCGCTGGCCGATTTCATCGAGAGCGGCAAATACGCCCGTCACCTGCGACGCATGCGGCGGATTTATCAGCAACGCCGCGCCGCGCTCGTGGCTGCGCTCGAACGGCACATGGGGGATCTTGTCACCGTTTCGTCCGATAGCGGCGGCATGCATCTGACGGTTCGTCTCGATGCGCCGCTTGTCGATGCGGACGTGACCATCGCCACGCGCGCGCATGGCCTGACTATCGCACCGCTGAGCACGTACTGCGATCCCGCAACGGATAGCACGCGCTACAACGGCTTTATGCTGGGGTATGCCGGCATCGCGCCGGAAGCCGCGGACGCGTTAGTCGCAAGGCTTGCGCAGATCGTACGGTCGCTGGATCGCGGGCGTGTCTAACTGCGCGATTGTCGCAACGTGTCGCGCACTTTTTTGGCCACCAATAGCGGCATGTAATCGAACACGCGGGCGTCAGTTTTGTAGTCGGCCAAAGTGTCGGCGTAGATCTTCGAGACCGTTTCCGTGGGCGTGTTGGTTTCCGCGGCGATGGACTTTACGACTTCGTCAACGTTGGTCTGGGGCTGAGCCATGAGGTTCTCCGGGTTCGGCAGGGGGGCAACTGCAGACAACAGGAGTTTCATTACAGGATGCGTTCGGCCATCACGCCAATTGAATCGTCCTATCACGTATCTGCTTCAGACACGTTTTTGCTTGCAATTACGAAAGGGAGCGATCGCAAGCCGCGATGCCTTCGTTCAATGCGAGTGGATATGATGAATATCTGGGAAATGCGCGTGCGAATGCGTGATCGGAATATGGCGGTGAGGATGCGCATGCGGTTCCTGGCCGTCCCACTCGAAATCATGTTCGTGCTGGTGATGTTCATCATGACGGTGCCGATGATTGTGCTCCAGCGCGCGATGCGTATGCGGATGATCGTGGCGCTCGCGGATATGCAACCAGATGCCGAGCGCCATCAGGGCCGCAGCGACCCAGAACAGGAGTGGCGGCATTGCGGGCCAGAGGATCAGCGAGAGGGTGACGCCGAACAGCGGCGCCACTGAAAAATACGCGCCAGTACGCGCCGTGCCGAGGTTGCGCAGCGCGACCACAAACAGCACCAGACTGACCCCATAACCTGCGAATCCGGTCACCATGGCAACCGCCATAGTGGCGACATGGGGGAGCTTCGCGCCGAGCAGCAAGGCGATCGCGAAGTTCACCGAACCTGCGACCACCCCTTTCAGACACGCGATCACCATTGCGTCGTGGGTCGAGACCTTGCGCGTGAGATTGTTGTCGATCGCCCAGCATCCGCATGCTGCAGCGACCAGCATGGCGCCGAGCGGCAAGCCCGCAGCGCCCGGATGCCACGACAACGCCACACCGCCGGCGACAATCGCGGCCATGCCGAGAAACACCTGCACGTCGACGTTCTCACGAAACACGATCCACGCAATCAACGCGGTGAAGACCCCTTCGAGGTTCAGCAGCAGTGAACTGGTGGCGGCTGGCGTTGAGTGCAGGCCGAGCATCAGCAGTGCGGGACCGGCGACGCCGCCCGTGGCGATTGCGCCGAGCAGCCATGGGACTTCGCGCAGCGGTATCTGACCTGCGTTGGCTCGCTCGTGCGTGCTGAGGCTCAATCGGCGGACGAGGATAGTGATGGCAAGACCGATCCCGCTGCCGAGATAGAACAGGCCCGCCACCATGAACGGCGACAGCGTGCCGAGCAATGCTTTGGCAAGCGGCGTGGTCGCGCCGAATAACGCTGCGGCGAGAAGCGCGGTGAATGGCGCGTTGAGACGGGCAGACATGGGTGCAAAAGTCCTGGTGCTGCGCGCTGCGCGCTGCGGGTGGCGGCGCTATGAATGGTCCTGATTGACAGATAGTGTAGCAATCCGCTCGGCGGGCGGTGACGGCATTACCCGGCGAGCGCATCCGACAGCTTGCCCCGAACGTAATAGACATATCGTCACGACGTCCGAGGCCACCATGCGCCGTTTTGCCTGTGCTGCTGCCGCCGTTTTCCTGCTATTCGTGCTGAATGGCTGCTCTGGCGACCCGCCCAACCCTAATCCGCGCGCCGGTGTGCCGCTCCAAACCGTGCCGGTCGATCTGCCGCGCTACATGGGGCGCTGGTACATCATCGCCAACATTCCGTACTTTGCCGAACGCGGCTTCATGGGCAGTTACGCGGAATGGAAATTGCGCGCCGACGGAAAGATCGACGACTCATATTTCGCCCATAAGGGCGGCTTTGACGCGCCGCTGAAGCACTATCAGTTCCTCGATACGCCGGTGCCGGGCAGTGCGGGTGGGCAATGGAGCGTTCAGGTGTTCTGGCCGGTCCGTTTCACGCAGCTCACGCTATACGTCGATCCGGATTACCGTTACACGATCCTGGGTTATCCGGGCAAGAATCTCGGCTGGATCTTTTCGCGCGACCCCGAGATGAGCGACGACACGTATCACGCCATGTTGGCGAAGCTCGACCAGATGGGCTACGACACCTCGCGCTTCAGGCGAGTGCCGCAGCGGCCCGAGCAAATCGGCATGCCGGGCTTTGCCTCGTCAGGGGACAAGAACTAGCACCAGGCGGCGGCCACGACGCGATACCTCGGCGCTCCTGCTGCCCCCGCGCGCCGCATCCATTGCCTAGCTGCCTGCGTATAAACCTGCATCGCCCCTGGACGAGGATGCCATGCCGCCTGTAGCCGCCGCCGTGATTGCTCTGGTCGGGCTCGTGCTCGTGTTTTCCGCCGTCTGGGCGTGGCAACTGAAATCGGAAAATGCGGGCATGATCGATCCAGTCTGGGTGTATTCGCTCGGCACCGTAGCGGTGCTGTACGCGGTACTTGGCACGGGCGATCCGTCCACCCGCGCGCTCGCCGCGCTAGGGGGCCTGATCTGGGGGGCGCGCCTGGGTACGCATCTGTGGCGGCGTAATTTCGGCCAGCCGGAAGATGCGCGTTATCACCGTTTTCGCGAGGCGTGGGGCGACGCTGCACCGCGCCGGATGTTCTGGTTTTTCCAGTTGCAGGTCGTGATTTCGATGCTGCTCTCCGTGGCGTTTCTGGTGCCTGCATATCGCTCGAGCGAGCCGGCCACTGTATGGATCCTGCTGGCGGTGGCGGTCTGGATTGCCTCAGTTACGGGCGAGGGACTCGCGGACCGTCAGTTGCGCCGCTTCAAGAACGATCCCTCCAACCGCGGCAAGGTCTGCCGCGTGGGGCTATGGCGCTACTCGCGGCACCCGAACTACTTTTTCGAATGCGTGCACTGGGTGTCGTACATCCTGCTGTCGATCGGCTCGCCGTGGATCTGGCTGACGCTTCTGCCGCCCGTGCTGATGGCGTGGCTGTTGCTGAAGCTCTCGGGTATCCCGTTGCTCGAAGCCAGTCTCGCGAAAACGCGGGCCGGTTACGCCGAATACATGCGCACCACGAATGCCTTGATTCCGTGGCCGCCGCGGCGCTCGGCGGGCGAGTAGCCGCTTGATCCATTCGATGCCATCACAACGAGACCAACGAGATGCCGGCTGACCCGGCGTTGCGACATAAAAGGAGCCAGCCCCATGAGCCTCTTGACCTTTGACCGCACCCTGCCGCCTGCGGCTCCGGCCACCCCAGACGACGGCTGGCTGATCCGCTGCTGCGAACGCGGTTGGCTGCCCGACCCGCTGATCCGGCTCGGGATGCGCCAACTGCTGGGGCAGCGTCTGCGCGACGAGGCCATCCACAATGGCGAGCTGCGTGCGCGACGGCTCAATCGTCTGCTCGATGACCTGCGTTCGAGTCCAATCGCCATCGAAACCCAAGCCGCGAACACACAGCACTACGAAGTACCTGCGTCGTTCTTTCATGCGCATCTGGGACCGCATCTGAAGTACTCATGCTGTTTGTACCCGGAAGGTAAGGAGACGCTCGCGCAGGCTGAAACCGCGATGTTCGAACTGTATGCGACCCGCGCCGAACTGGAAGACGGCCAGCGTGTGCTGGATCTCGGCTGCGGCTGGGGTTCGTTGTCGCTATGGCTCGCGGCACGCTATCCGAATTCGCAGATCGTCGCGCTATCGAACTCGCATGGTCAGCGTGCATTTATCGAAGGCCAGGCGGCGGAGCGCGGCCTGACGAATCTCGAGGTCGTCACCGGCAATATTGTCGACTTCGAGTTCGCCGAGGCACAACTCGCAGGTGGCTTCGACCGGGTGGTGTCGATCGAGATGTTCGAGCACATGAAGAACTATGGCCTCTTGCTCGCGAAGATTGCGCGCTGGATGCGCGACGACGCGAAGCTGTTCGTGCACATCTTCGTGCATCGCACGCTGGCTTATCACTTCCACGTGCAGGATGGCAGAGACTGGATGTCGAAGTATTTTTTCACCGGCGGCACGATGCCTTCGGAGAATCTGCTCCTCAACTTCCAGGACGATCTGCGTATAGAGCGGCAGTGGTGGATCAGCGGTACGCACTACGAGCGCACGGCGAACCATTGGCTGGCCGCGTTAGACGCAGCCAAAGATCACGTGTTGCCGATGCTCGTCGACACCTACGGCGCGCGAGATGCGGCGCTCTGGTTGCAGCGCTGGCGCATGTTCTACATGGCCGTGGCCGAACTGTTCGGCTACGCGAACGGCGACGAGTGGGGTGTCGGGCACTATCGCTTCGAGAAGCGCTGAGTTGCAGCGAGCGGGCGTGGGCGGATTGGTGTCGGAAGGGCGGCCGGTTCCAACCGGGGGCGGCGCAACGGAGTGACTTGTCGGCCGCGCGTGCGGCACTCCCGCTCGATGCGCTGCCGCCACACGACGTCTCGGCGCAGCCTGATCGGGTCCCCGCACAGGGCCTCCTCGACAGCGAACCCCGCGCGGCGTCATACTTTGTGGACTGCGTAACGCCTCGTCGTCCTGTTAGCGGGGCTTCAACGGAACCATCTATGGTCGCGCCCATCCCCTTCATCCCTGACCGTTTCAAGGCCAACGCCGCTCACTACTTAGGTGGCCGGCCAGCCTATTCGCCACGCCTGATCCGCCGTGTAGCCGAAGCGTGCAAGCTCGACGGCACGCAACGGCTGCTCGATCTTGGCTGCGGACCGGGGCAACTGTCTCTGGCGTTTTCATCGTGGGTGGACACAGGCGTCGCGCTCGACCCCGAACCGGAAATGTTGCGCATCGCCGCCGATCTTGGGCTCGGCATTGCGCCGAACATCGAATACCGGCTGGGCAGTTCGTACGATCTGTCGCCGGAGTGGGGCCGTTTCCAGATTGCCGTGGTTGGCCGTGCCTTTCACTGGATGGACCGGCCCGATACGCTCGCGCGGCTCGATCAACTGATCGATCCCGCGGGCGCCGTGGTGCTGTTTGCGACCTCGCATCCCGACGATTCGTCGACACCGTGGCACGCTTCGTACCGAGCGTTGCTCGATGAGTACGCAAAAGCCGATCCGGCGCGCGAGCAGCGAAAATCCGATAGTTGGGAGAGCCACGAAACCGTGTTGCTGAAGTCGGCGTTCGCCGTGCTGGAGCGCGTGTCGATCATCGAGAAGCGGCGCGTGGCGCTGGACTCGCTGATCGCGCGGGCGCTATCGATGTCGAGTCTCTCACGTGAGCGCCTGGGCACGCGGCTCGATGAACTGCTGGAGCGCGCGGGGCAGTTGCTCGCAGCGCATGCGGTCGATGGCTGGCTGGACGAGCGCGTGGAATCTATAGCGCTGATCGCACGACGTTGAGTGAGGTGACGTGGTTGCGGTAGCCTCAGGCGACCACCTTGGCATAGGTTTCCGCACATCGGGCGGTGAACGGACGCGCCAACGTACTGGTGCTGGCGCATCCTGTACATCTAACCGCCAGAAGGCGACGTGTGGCCCAACACGCCGGCCACAGCCAATACGGCCACCATCGCAACCGCTTCGACCGCTAGAAGCCGATCGAAGCTGCGCTGTGCATCGCGATATGCGGGACCGCTATCAGCAACGGTGTGTTGCAGGCGCGGCAGATAGATCATCCGGTTGTAGCCCCCTAGCAGCACCGCCAGCGTGACGAATGCCAGCTTGAGCGTCAGCACGCGTCCATACAGCACGCCAAGCAAGGGTGCGGTGAGGTGCGCTGTGTCCTGCGTGGCGTTATAGATGCCGGTCACGATCACCACAGCAAGCGCGATGGTCGCCAGGTGTGACAACCGCGCGCAAAACGCCACGAGGTTTGCCGACTGACTGCGGGCCTCCCCAGATATGTCCTCCGACGCCGCTGCATTCCAACGCCACAGCACCGGCGCCGCGACGATCACGCTGCCCGCCCACACTGCCGTCGCCCCCAGATGCAGGACGTGCACCGCTTCACGCAGCGTGAAATCGCCGGCATCGGCAGCGTGACTTGAAGCAGCCTTACCCGCCACATAGACGACCATGCCCGCCGCTGCCAGCCCCCAAGAAGTGCGACTGTGCCGCGTACCACCGAGGCAAGCGAACACCGCGCCGACAAAACCCACCGACCAGGCAACACCAAAGTGCGATTGCGTCAACACGGCACTCACGATGGGCCCCGCTTCGCTGAACGGCGTGCCGCCCATCACCGCAGCCTGCAGCCACAGATACAGGCCGCAGGCCAGCACGAGCACGCCAAGCGCAGCGAATCGCGAGCGGCCGAGTGCAGTCGAAGCAGCCGGGCAGCCCTGTTGTTGCCGCCCGAGCATCGCACTGCATGCGAGCATCCCGACCGCGGCGGCCAACAACATATCTTGCGCGGCCGCGACCACGATCTGCAGGACGACGAGCGGATCCACCGTCACTTAACCGTGAAGGTGTAGTGACCTTGCGTGCGGTGCCCGTCTTCTGCGACAGCCACCCATGCGACCGAATAGACACCCGGCGTGAGCGGGTTCAGCGCCACCGACATGCGCTTCTTGTTCGACGGATCGACCACGGCCTTGGCGCTTGTCACCGGCTTACCCTGCGCATCTGTCACGGTAATAGAACTGAAGGCCGGCTCGAGGCCGTCATCGAAATCAATCGCCACATCCTTCTGCGACGTGGCAACGGTCGCGCCTGCGCCCGGCGCCTGGTGGGTCGGGAACGCGTGTGCGTGTGCCAGCTGGCACCCTGCGATCATCAGTGCGGCAACGGCGGCGCGTGCGGTTGTATGGAGTTTCATGAGAGCGGTATCCTGAATCAGAAAAGAGGTTTGCCGATGGAGCTCGGGAAAATGTCGTCGAGGAACAGGTGGGCGTCGAACAGTACGCCGACATGGTTGCCGGTCAGGTGGTTGACGGGAATCTGCGCTTCGACGCCGAATTGCCCCCAGCGGTTGAGCCACAACACGCCGGGGTTGATCGTCCCAGTCGTTTGACCCGCGCAGGCACCCGCTGTGCAGGTGGCCATCGGCGCTTCGACGACGAGGTACGCGCCCGCGAGCGGTTGCGGGAGCCCTAAATCCTTCACGTGATCTTGCAGATACGGGATGCTGTACTGCAGGGTCGTGCCCCAGCCGAACGAGTCCGGTCCCATAGCCGATGAGGCGGTCGTCAGGTTCGGTCCAATCTCGGCAGTGATCGCGAACGGCTTCAGGTAGTTGAGCGACGCGGGCAGGTCGCCGAAGCCCTTGCCCAAATAGACCGTCGGCGAGAAAGTCGAAAACGAGTTCGCGATCGACTTCGCGCCAGTGCCGCCGATTTCCGTATCGAGCCCGACCGACGCCATAAATTCATGCTGCGCGTTCGCGTAGACCATGTACTTCACGCCAACCGTCAAGTTATCCCAACCTTTGGCGGAGCCTCCATTCGGATCGTTCTGGCTGACGTACTGGCTCGAGACGCTGAACTGGAAATTCTGCGTGATCGTTTTGTCCCACTCGTACGAAACGGTGTTGACGTTCATGTTGTCGCCATTGTCGTCGGGAGTCTTGATATGGCCGAACTGTGTGTCGAATTCGTCGTCGACGCCGGGGTCGTCGACTGTCATCGTGGCGGGGAAGATCCGGTCGCCAACCACCGCGTGGGCTGAAGCAGCCGGTGAACCGGCGAGACAGGCGGCGCCGGCCGCCGCCATGAAGGCGACGCGTGCGGGCGCCGCGTGCCGTTTCAAAAGCGTACGCATGATCTTTTTCCTCTCTAGTTGTCCTGATCAGTCGCTGCCTGGATGCGCGGCGACATTCCGCGACTGCTCGCGCAGCGCGGACACGGTTCGTCTATGGATCGGATCAGGAGAGGACGGGGGGCGCGCGCGGCTGGGCCGCGCTATAAAAGAGGGGGACGTAGGCTGCATCACGCGTGACGGCAACCGGTGCCCGCGCAACCGATAGTTCGGCGAGGAACGCAGTAGCTGTGCCCGGCAGCACCGGCACGTGGGCGAGCATGCCGCAATACGCGCAGGCTTGCCAGTGGAATGCGGAGGAGTGGGATGAGTTGCTGTCGTGCCCGAGCTGGCTGTTCGCCGGGTCGGCAGAACAGTAGGTTGCCAGTGCCTCGCCCAACCGGTCGTGTGCTGCGAGCGCCTGCGAAACGGTCGGCGCAAGCGTACTCATCAGGATTGCAAGCAATCCCAACAAGCTGCCGATTTTCTGAAGGCGGAGACGAAGCATGCTGCGCGTCGAGCACGAGAGGAAGCGATGATTGGCGCAGATTATGCCACGCTGTCCGCGATGAATATATGCAAGCGCCGCATGTCCAACATCTTCACGGCGTGCGTTAAGTGGGCCGCGGCAACGCGTAGCGGGCGACAGGCGTACGCGCGAGGCCGTTTCGTAGGAAGATTGTGGCTTTGGCAGTGTTCTTCGTAGAATTTCGGCAACCCGAACAGGGCAAACTACTGGGGCAGCGTGCCCGCTGCGATGGGCCGTTATCGAAACGGACGGAAATCATTTCATCCGCGCGCACGGAATAAATCGCCGCAGCGCAGCGTTTGCATAAATGGCCGCTGTCGCGTTGCAGGCAAACGCCGACTTTCTTGCCCGCTTCATTTGCCGATTGTTAATTTCAAATAGCTTTCGCATCAGCGCACAATTTCAGACGGAATTACCGATGAGCACTCAGGCCAACTCTCCCCTTACCGACACGACCAGCGTCCAGGCCGTCTCGCGCTACACCCGCACGGCCATGGTGCTGCACTGGATCATCGCGCTCCTGATCATCTGCAACGTGGCGCTCGGTTTGAGCGCCGATTCGCTGCCCGACGACTGGGTGCGTCCGGTGATCGACACGCATAAGTCGATTGGCATCACCGTGCTCGGTCTCGTGCTGCTGCGTATCCTGTGGCGCGTCTCGCATCGGCCGCCGCCCTTGCCGGAGGCGTTTCCCGCATGGGAGCGGATTGCTGCGCATTTTGCGCATTTCCTGCTTTATCTGCTGATGATCGGCTTGCCGCTGTCCGGCTGGATGCACGACTCGGCCTGGAAAGATGCGGCGACGCATCCGATGCATTTGTTCAACCTGGTTCCATGGCCGCGTATCGGCTACATCATGAACCTCGACCCGACGCTCAAGGAAACCCTGCACGACCGCTTCGGCGCATTGCACACCTGGCTTGGTTATGCGCTCTACGCACTGCTTGCGATGCACGTGGGCGGTGCGCTCAAACACGAGTGGATTGATCGCAAGTCCGTGTTAAAGCGCATGATTCCTTGAGGACGGCGATTTCACCCCGCATGCTTTAGCGGCCGGTTGCACCAGCAGATTTGCACCGCGGCAGGCTCCACCATTAACCCCGCAGTACCGACAGATTCAGCAGCTATTTTGAAGAGAACTCTGGAACAAGCTTTAGCGCTCGCATCGCCCCGTATTGTGCCGCGCCCCACCACGCTGTTGAGCACAATGATCCATCTCAGCGTTGTAGTGCTGTGGTTGCTGCTCTTTGCCCGAGCGTTTTTCCTGCAAGGCGTGGTGGCGTGGTCGACGGGTATTGCGTACGTGGTCTACGACACCTTGCTGCTCGTGTTTGTCACGGTCAAGACGCTGCCGCTCATGCGATCGCCGACGCCGCTCGATCCGGCCGCGAACCCGCGCAGCTTGCCGAGCATGGGCGTGATCGTCGCCTCGCATAACGAAGCGGCGGTGTTGCCGGTCACGCTCGCCGCGCTGCTGCGGCAAACGCACGGCCCCGCGCAGATCGTGATTGCCGACGACGGCTCGACTGATGGCACCGGCGCGCTGCTAACCGGGCGCTTTGGCCTGACAGCGGCGCCGGACGGTGAACTGAGCGCACCGAGTAGGCTTCACCCGAACCTCTATTGGCTGCGGGTGCCGCACGGCGGCAAGGCGCGCGCGCTGAACGCGGCCATCACGGTGATGACCACGGAAACGGTGATGACCGTCGACGCCGATACGCTGCTCGACGACGACGCCACCTATGCGATGCGGGTGGCTTTCGCGGACGAGCCGAAACTCGTGGCGGCGGCGGGCATCCTCGTGCCTGTCTGCGGCAAAACCGTTTCGGGGCGCGTGTTCCAGTGGTTCCAGACTTATGAGTACATGCGCAACTTCATCGCCCGCTTTGCATGGATGCGCGCCGACAGCCTGCTGTTGATCTCGGGCGCATTCGCCTCGTTCAAGCGCACGGCACTCGTCGACGTGGGCGGATTCGACCCGCAGTGCCTGGTGGAAGACTACGAGCTGATCCATCGGCTGCGTCGCTATTCGGTCGATCATGGGCTCGGCTGGGATGTGCGGGTGGTGGGCGACGCACAGGGACGAACCGATGCGCCCGGCACGCTCGGCAGTTTCCTGCGGCAACGGCGCCGCTGGTTTGCGGGCTTTTTGCAGACGCAATACTGGAATCGCGATATGACGGGCAATCCGCGCTACGGCACGCTCGGTATGCTGATGCTGCCGGTCAAGGCGATCGATACGATGCAGCCGATCTACGGCCTGACCGCCTTCGTGCTACTACTCGGCTTTTTGTTCGGCGGGCATGGGACGCTTGTGCTGTCGATTTTTAGCGTAATCGGCGCCAAGATTGCCATCGATCTGGCCTTCTATGTGTGGTGCATTCATCTGTACCGCCGCTGGACCGGTCAACGGGTTGGCTCGAACCTGGGACTGGCCGTGGTGGCGGCGATTGTCGAACCGTTCACGTTCCAGTTGCTTCGCCATACCGGCGCCCTGATGGGCTGGTTGCACTTTTTACGCGGTGGCCGCGTGTGGGGCGCGCAGCGCCGCTCGGGGCTGGTGGCGCCTGACGAGAGCTGACCGGCTCGCGCAAGAGACGGCGAAGGACTAAGGATGGGCGTGCGATCCGCGCCCACGCTGCCACATCCATATGTGCGCTGCAGCACCGCTGGCGGGTTGGCGGGAAACCCTATGTATTGTTATTGTCAGAAACATTGATCGCGCACCTTCTAGTAGACTGACTTCCTACGCCGGTTTCCCCGTGCAAGTTACGGGCCCACCCAGATTTCAGACTACAAGGAGGCGTCGCCCATGCATGTAGTTCCTTCGCTGGACAGCACCACCATCGATGCGCCTACCGAGGCACCGGCCGAAGCGGCCGATGACCTATCCACTGAGGCGCTCAGCGGCGCGCCTGTGCGCGATCTGCGCCGCGTCCCAATTCACCCCGATTACTGGTATCCGCTTGCGTGGTCGCACGAGGTCAAGCGCGGCAAGGCGCACGGCGTAACGTTCGCCGGCGAGCCGATCGTGCTGGTGCGTACCGAGTCGGGCAAGGCGTTCGCGCTGGAAGACCGCTGCGCGCACCGGCAGGTGCCGCTGCACGGCGGGGTGGTGGACGGCGAAACGATCCGCTGCTGTTACCACGGCTGGACCTACGATTGCACCGGCCGCTGCGTCGACATTCCGTATCTGGGACGTGAGCGTTTGCCCAACGGCGTGCGCTCGTATCCGTGCCGCGAGGAGCAGGGTCTGATTTTCGTGTTCCCCGGCAATCCCGCGCTGGCGGAGGAGCGTCAGTTGCCGCCGCTCGCCTCGTTGGGTGACAAGGCCTACAAGACGCGCCGCTTCGGCCGAGAAGTGAAGTGCCATTATTCGTTCATGCATGAAAACCTGATGGACATGAACCATCAGTTCCTGCACCGCAAGCAGATGGGACAGATGCGGGCGCGTTCGCTTGGACGCCGGCGCGGCGACGACTGGGTCGAGGTGGACTACACGTTTGCGCGTATGGCCGGCGAACAGCCGATTGGCGAGGCGCTGGTGTTCGGGCAAAGCCGTAAAGGTACGCAAGGCGCGGACAAGGACGTGATGACCATCCGCACCCAGTACCCGTATCAGACGCTGCAGATCCGCACCTCGGACTCGACGCTGGTGATGAACCTGTGGATCGTCTATGTGCCGGTCGATGCCGAGCAGCGCACCAACCGCACCTTTGGTCTGCTGTCTATCCGCAAGCCGGGCGTTCCGGTCCTGCTGGATATCGCCTGGCCGCTGCTGGTCTGGTTCACCGAGCGCATTTTCAAGGAAGACCGCTGGATCGTCGAACGTGAACAGGAAGCGCACGACCGGCAAGGGGCGGACTGGAATCACGAGGTGTTCCCGGTCATCAACGAACTGCGTGCGCTGCTGCGCGAGTGCGGCGCGCCGCCCGCGGCCGGTCACTTCAAGGGCGTGAGGATTGGGCCCGCCGAGGCGACGACGTAACGCGGTCTGCCCCCGGTCCCTTTACCTTGGCCTCGCCGTCCGGCACCCTGAAATCTCAGGGTGCCGCAGTCCGCGCGGTGACAGGCTGCTCAGGACTCTGCATTCCCACATTTACTCACTCTCGCGAATGCCGGCCTCGTTCAAACTGGCTCCGCGTTCGATGCCGGCGGCGCGCCTCTGCTGCAGCCACGGTCCGGCGATCGACGCGGCCGCTCCGATCGTCCCCATTGTCAGCGACAGCAGCACGATCAGCAGGCCTGTGTGCCCACGTCCGGCAAATACGCCCACCAGCAGGCCCGCGAGCGGCTGGGTGAGGTTGTTCAGCAGGATGATGACACCGGTGGTTTTTCCGTAGTCCTTGGCCGGAATAATCTTTTTCCGGGCGCTTCGGATGTAGACGTTGAACATCTTGTCGAAGCCGATAATCAGCACGAAACCCAGCGCATAGCCCCACGGACTCGCACTCGCACCGGCGATCACACCGCCGAGGCAGATTGCCAGAAACGCCAGCAGACCCAGCGTCTTGCTGGAAAACGAGGCGCGGGCGATGGTCAGCAAGATCAGCACGGTGGCAATCGCGCCGATGGTCTGCAGCACGGCGTAAAAACGCCCCGATTGATGATGGATGCCGGTGACCATGGCGGCTGAGGTGGCGAGCGTCACGCCGATGACGAGATTCTCGGCGGCGGCCAGCAGGATGACTTTTTTCAGACCGGGCAGATGCACGACGTGCTGTACGGCGGTGCGCAGTGGTTGCGTCCAATGACCTTGAGGCGGTTCCGGTGCAATGGCCTGAAAGCCGCTCACGCGTTGCCACAGTACGAATGCGCCGTCGGCGACCAGGAACAGCGCACCGGTAGTGGCCACCACGAACTCCCAGCGCCACCAGCCGAGCAACAACGCCGCGGCCATGGGGCCGAGCACCACGCCGAGCTGGTCGGCCAGCTGCGAGACGGCCAGTACGCGCTCGAACTTGTGAGCCTTGAAGATCTGCGGGAGCATGACTTCGCGCGCTACGAAGCCCTGGCTCGTAAGGATGCCGCAGCAGGCGGACAGCGCAATCAGCCAGCCGATTCCGCCCCACCGCGCATAGCCCAGCACCCCCGCGATACAGACGACGGCGCGGTACGTCTGGCTGATACGCATCAGTTTGAGCGGGGAGAAGCGGTCACTGAGTGCGCCGAACAGCGGGAAGAACAGATAGCGCGGCAACGCCTCGAGAAAGAAGGCGATGCCTGACCACGATACCTTCTGGGTCGTCTGGAATACGACCAGCGGGACCAGGAACAGCAGAATCTGGTCCGCCAGCCGCGCAAAGAAAAGCGAGCAGAAAAAGGCCTGGTGGTTGACGCGCACGGAATTATCGCCTGTTGGTCACCGCGTTACGGCTGGGCAGCCGGAGCTTGGCGGGCAGACTGAAGGATACCCCGAGGTACGGCTTGTCCTGGTGGCGTGGTCGTGAGTTAAAATGGCGACCTACGTGACTGGCGAGAGAAGATGGATCACCATCGGGAAGCGTAGAGGCTAGACCGCCGTTCGCCTGGGCATCTTGATCGTTCTCTTTGGAGACTTCCGATGACTGCCCTGATTTCTACCCCGCGTTTTACCGCTTCCACCGTGTCGCCAACATTCCCTCATCTGCGCGGCCTCGTACTCGCCCACCATTGCGTCCACCTTTTGCAGCGTAGCGGCCATGACACCGCAATGACCAGGAGCTGAGCTATGGACAACTCTCTGAAATGCGTAATCCTGGATGGCAAAGCGGTTGCGGCGCAGGGTGAACACGAGCTGTCCGCGCGAGTTGCCGCGCTCAAGGCAAGGAATGGCGGCCGTACACCGATACTGGCCACCATTCTGGTCGGTGACGATCCCGCCTCGGCCACCTATGTGCGGATGAAGGGCAACGCATGCCGGCGCGTCGGCATGGACTCGCGCCTCGTCGCATTGCCTGCCAGCAGCACCACCGACGAGGTCCTCGCCGAGATCGACCGGCTTAACGCGGATCCAGACGTTCAAGGGATCCTGTTGCAACACCCTGTCCCCGCTCAGGTCGACGAGCGCCGGTGTTTCGACCGCATCTCGATGCTCAAGGACGTTGATGGCGTGACGAGTCACGGCTTCGGCCGGATGGCGCTCGGCGAGGCCGCGTTCGGCCCTGCCACGCCCACTGGCATCATGCGGCTACTCGCGCACTATGGGATCGAGCTCGCCGGCAAGCGCGCGGTGGTGGTCGGACGCAGCGCAATTCTGGGCAAGCCAATGGCACTGATGTTGTCGAATGCGAACGCGACGGTCACCTTGTGTCACTCGAAGACCGTGAATCTCGAAGCTGAAGTGCGGCGCGCGCAAATCGTCGTGGGCGCCGTGGGCAAGCCGAAGTTCATTCCCAATCACTGGATCAGCGACGGCGCGGTCGTGATCGACGCCGGCTACCATCCTGGAGGCGTCGGCGATATTGACCTCGACGGACTGACAAGCCGGTGCGCGGCAGTGACGCCCGTGCCCGGCGGCGTCGGGCCGATGACGATTGCCACCCTCATCGCGCAGACCGTCGACGCTGCTGAACTGGCATATGCTCAACCCACCGGTCAAACCCAAACCGATTGACCAAAAAATCAACGCGCGCTAGCATCGTCCCATGACCTTCGCCGCCCTCTCTCTCTCCCGCTTCATGCATGCATGCTGTCAAAGCCTGCCAGAGGGAGCTTGCGTCTAGCGCGTCGCGTTACGTCACATCTGAGCAAGTCCCCGATGGCCACCCGTTGAAAAACCGGTGGCCTTTTTGTTTTTTGGCGCTTCCCACCACTCACCCTACGGCAATTCAATGGCTCTCGCCTTGTACGATACCTGGTCGCGCGCTGTGCGCCCGTTCACTGCTTTGCAACCAAGCCACGTGGGCCTGTACTGCTGCGGACCGACGGTGTACGACCACGCGCATATCGGCAATCTGCGGACCTACGTGTTCGAAGATGTGCTGCGGCGCGTTCTCGCGCTAAACGGCTACGAGGTGCGGCACGTCGTCAATATCACCGACGTCGGCCATCTCGTCTCCGATGCCGATGAAGGCGAAGACAAGATGGAAAAAGGCAGCCGGCGCACGGGCGCATCGGCTTGGGAGATTGCCGAACGCTATACCCGTGCATTCATGAGCGACTGGCAAGCGCTCAACCTGTTGGAACCCACGGTCTGGTGCCGCGCGACGGACCATATTGCGGAGCAAATCGCCTTCATCGCCGAGCTGGAACGCAATGGCTATACGTACCAGACGAACGACGGCGTGTACTTCGACACCAGCAGGCAGGACGACTACGGCTATCTGGCGCGTCTCGATCACGCGGGGTTGCAAGCCGGCAAGCGGGTGGCTTTAGGTGAGAAGCGGCGCGCGACCGACTTTGCACTGTGGAAATTCAGTCCACCCGATTCGACGCGGCAAATGGAATGGGACAGTCCATGGGGACGTGGTTTTCCGGGCTGGCATATCGAGTGCTCGGCGATGTCGGCCAGGTACCTGAGCCCCTGGTTCGACATTCACTGCGGCGGCGAAGACCACATTGCCGTGCATCACAGCAATGAGATTGCGCAGACGCAGGCTTGCCACGGTACACGGCTTGCCAACTTCTGGATGCACGGGCACTTTCTGACAGTCGACGCGGCCAAGATGTCCAAATCGAGTGGCGACTTTTTGCGCCTGCAGAGTTTGATCGAGCGCGGGATCGAGCCGCTCGCCTACCGCTATCTTTGCATGAGCGCGCATTACCGCAGCAAGCTGCGTTTCAATCATGAGGCGATTGGGGCGGCACAAGCCGCGTTGGACAGGCTGCGCAAAGCGTATGCAAGCTGGCCTGCCGGCGGCACGGCGGATGGGGGATATGTTGCGCGTTTTAACGCCGAGATCAATCAGGATCTGAATCTGCCGCGCGCGCTGGCCATCGTGTGGGAGGTAGTGCGAAGCGATCTGCCGGCGGCGACGCGACGGGCGACGGTTGACGCCTTTGAACCGGTGCTTGGCTTGCGGCTGGCGGAGTGGCAGGCGAATGCGTTCGAGATTCCGGCGGATGTCACCGCGCTGGCTCAACAGCGTGAGAAGGCTCGCGCCGCTAAGGACTGGGCCGAGTCCGATCGGCTGCGTGAGACGTTGAAGGCGGCGGGTTGGCAGGTTGAGGATGGTGCAGGCGGGCAACGGTTGAGTCCGATTGATGCGGCGAAGTAATGCGGCACCGTCTAGCAAGTCAACTGTAGGCGGACTGCGCTACGATCACTGCCTCCCGCTGCGTGATCTCTCGCCGTCCTCCCAAGCAGCATAAACAACGATTCCAACCATGTTCCGCACATGAAAAGCGCTCGCGCCTTCTTTGACCAACTCAATCAAGACTATCTGGAACTGCATCGACTGGAAGGCGATCTCTACTGGTTGACCCATACAGGTCAGAGCGACGAGCACGACGCGTTGGGTGCAGCTGGGCTCGCCCGTAAGACCTTCCTCGCGGACCCGCAGCGGTTAGCGCAGATCCGGGCGCATCTGGCGAGGCTTGAGGCCGCCACGCAGTCTGTTGAACGTGACCCGCTCCTGACCGGCTTGCGCGGCTGGGTCGAGGTGTTCGAATGCAATTCGTTGGGCAACGAGCGCGCGGCAGCATTGCTTGCTGAGCTGATCAGACTGGATGCCGATCTGTTTGCGCGCCGCCAGGCATACACAATGCATCACGTGGGCGCGTCGGGACGCAGCGAGCAGGCGTCATCCGGTGCGCTGCGCGCGAACCTCGCATCCAACCCGGATGAAGCTGCGCGCAAAAGCTCGCACCATGCTTTGCATGGACTCGAACCCTGGTTGCTGGAAAACGGCTTTCTCGAGATCGTAGCCAAGCGCAATGCATTGGCGCGCGAACTCGGCTATCGCGACTTCTTCGAATACCGGCTGCGTACCAATAGCAGCATGAGTCCCGAGCAACTCTTTGCGGTCTTTGATGAGTTCGAGCGGAATACTCGAGACGCGCATTTCGCGTCGTTGGACCGCATCGTTCACGAGTACGGTGAAGAGAGTCTGCAGCCGCATAACCTGGCTTACAGACTACGCGGCGGCTCGGCGCAACAAGCCGACGCGTACTTTCCTTTTAGCAAAGCGCTGGAGCGTTGGGCGGAATCGTTCCGACGGCTTGGCGTGTCTTATCGCGGTGCGCGGATCGAGATTGATTTGCTGGACCGGCCGGGCAAGTTTCAAACGGGCTTCTGTATAGCGCCTACGCCGAGCTATCACGACGACGTCAGGGGTTGGGTGCCAGCGGACGTGCGTTTCACTTCGACGGCGCGCCCGCAACAAGTCGGTGCGGGACTGCAGGGCATCAACGTGCTGTTCCATGAAGCAGGGCACGGCGCGCATCTTTCGAATGTGACGCTCAATTCGCCCTGTTTTTCGCAGGAATTCGCGCCTACCTCGCCCGCGTTTCTCGAAGCGCAGGCGAAGTTTTTCGACGCGCTGCCGGGCGACCCTTGCTGGATGCGACGATACGCGCACAATGTGGCCGGCGAGCCGATGCCTGACGAAATGATCCGGGAACGTGTCGAAACACGTCAGGCATTTCGCGCGTACACCGAGCGGCGCGACCTGGTGCCGACGTATTTCGAACGGGCGCTCTACGCCATGGAGGATGCGCAGCTCACTGTCGACTCGGTACTCGGTCTGGCGCGCTCCGTCACACACAGAATTCTCGGCGTGCCGCATCACACCGACTATGTGCTGACCACGCCTCATCCCATCTATCACGACATCGCGGTCTATTACCACGGCTATCTGCTGGCGAAGATGGCTGCGTCGCAGACGCGCGCTTATCTGATGCGCTCGCTCGGCTATATCGTGGACAACCCCGAAGTGGGGCTGCTGCTCACGAAACATTGCTGGGCAACGGGCAACAGTTTGACGCTTGATGAGACCTTGCGGAATATGACGGGGGAGGTTTTGAGTTCGTCGTATCTGGCGACGGAATGCAATCGCTCGCCACGGGAAGCGTGGGCGCTGGCGCAAGAGGCCTTCGAGCGGGCGGATCGTGCAGCGCCGTTTATGGCTAGGGATGAGGGCGACCTCGATGCGTCGATAGCCATTGTGCACGGCCCGCAATGCATTGCGACCAACGAGGAATCGTTGCCGGCTATGTATGCGGCATTTGAGGCGTGGATCGAGCGGCAGGCGCAGGCTGCTTAGTGCTTGAGGCGGCATGGAATTGACCGGAGGCGGCATGACGCGCTTCCGCTTTCGATAGCAGACCTCACATAACACTTGTGCCAATTTCAATGATCGATTATAAAAACATATCTCGATCACAAGTCGAGACAACGCTTATCTAACGTTCACTCGCGGAGGATGCTATGTCACCGTTAAACGTAATGCCGCACTGATTTCCCTACCTGCCACGCGGAACGCACCGCCTTTCATTGGCAGGCACTCGTCGCTTCGCGCATTTCGCCGCACCTGCTCCCGTCTCTCGTTTCACTTCGCTTTAGCTCGCCGTTCTGCTCCCGCGCGACCACCGCCACGTTTCACGTTATTGAGCGCTCGTGAGCCTTCGCCTGGCGTTCCACCGCCAGGATAAACACCGCCGTCCAGACTCGACATCGCTCAATCGAGCGGCCTGACCAAAGTCGTGGATGACGCACGCCTGTTGGATTCGTTCGTGACTCTTGCTTGGGTCCACGCGAGTTTGTGCACGCCTGTGCGTCGCAGGGCAGCCTGAATTCTCCATTAATAGCGAAGCAGAGATGAAACCTCAACTTACATTGGCCGCTCCACAGCGCTGCCGTTCGGCCCGACGCCGAGCTGCTGCAAGCGTGCCCGATCGCCCTAGCCTCGACGCACTCGAAGCGCGGTGGACCGAGCATTGGCAAGCGCAGCACACCTACATCTTCGACCGCAGCGCGCAGCGCGATGACGTCTTTTCGATCGATACGCCGCCGCCCACCGTTTCGGGTTCCTTGCATGTGGGCCATGTCTTCAGTTATACGCACGCGGACATCATCGCCCGCTATCGGCGCATGACTGGAAAAAGCGTCTTCTATCCGATGGGGTGGGACGACAACGGTCTGCCGACGGAACGGCGCGTCGAGAACTTCTACGGCGTCATCTGCGACCCGGATGCGGCCTACGATCCACACTATCGCGCTCCCGCAGCACCGGCTGCGCGTCGCTCGGAGTTTGCGCGGATCAGCCGGCGCAACTTTATCGAGTTGTGCCACAAGCTGACCGCGATCGACGAACGCGCTTTCAGAGAACTGTTCGTGCGGCTTGGCATTTCAGTCGACTGGACTCTCACCTACGCCACCATCGACGAGCGGTCGCAGCGTGCAAGCCAGTTTGCATTCCTGCGCAATCTGGAGCGAGGCGAGTTGTACAACCAGGATGCGCCGTGTCTGTGGGACGTGACGTTCCAGACCGCGGTCGCGCAGGCTGAGCTCGAAGATCGGGAGCTTGCCGGGGCATATCACGATCTGCGCTTCGTCGATCACGGCGGCAACTCGATCGTGATCTCGACGACTCGTCCGGAACTGCTGCCGGCTTGTGTCGCACTAGTGGCTCACCCCAACGACGAGCGCTATCGCCACCTGATGGGAACGTTGGTGCGCTCGCCGCTTTTCGGGATCGACGTGCCGGTTCTGGCCCATCCGCTCGCGGAGCCCGAGAAGGGCACGGGGCTCGCGATGATCTGTACCTTCGGCGACGTCGCCGACGTGATCTGGTGGCGTGAACTTAGCCTGCCGACACGCTGCGTGATCGCGAAAGACGGTCGTCTGCAGGACGAGGTGCCGGCATGGCTCGAATCGTCTCTTGCACAGCAGACCTATGCGCGTCTTGCCGGCGCATCCGCTGCGCAGGCTCGTAGTCGAATCGTCGAGATGTTGATCGAAAGCGGCGATTTGACGGCGCCACCGCGGCCTATTACGCATAGTGTCAAATACTTCGAGAAGGGGGATCGCCCGCTGGAAATCGTGACCACGAGGCAATGGTATCTGCGCAGCGGAGGGCGCGACGACGCATTGCGCACGCAGTTGCTGGAACGAGGCGGGCAACTGAACTGGCATCCTGAGTACATGGCCGCTCGCTACGACCACTGGGTGTCGGGCCTGAATAGCGACTGGCTCATCAGCCGCCAGCGCATCTTCGGCGTGCCGATCCCACTGTGGTATCCGCTCGATTCATCGGGCGAACCCGACTACAGCAAGCCAATACGACCTGATACGTCTGCATTGCCAGTCGATCCGCGCTCGCACGTGCCTGCTGGCTATACCGAGGCGCAACGGGGTTAGCCCAATGGCTTCGTGGGCGACGCCGACATCATGGACACGTGGGCTACCAGTTCGCTGACGCCGCAGATTGCAGGCGGGTGGGAAGAACCCGACGCGTGTTTTGCGAGGATTTTCCCGATGGACCTGCGTCCTCAGGCACACGAGATCATCCGCACGTGGCTGTTCTATACGGTGGTGCGTGCCGGCTTCGAAGCGCAGAGCGCACCCTGGAAGCACGCGATGCTTTCCGGCTGGATTCTTGATCCGGATCGCAAGAAGATGTCGAAGTCGAAGGGCAACGTGATCACGCCGATGGCGCTGCTCGATACGTACGGCTCCGATGGCGTGCGCTATTGGGCGGCGATGGGCGGACCGGGTACGGACACTGTCTTCGAAGAAAAGCAGATGAAGGTGGGCCGCAGGCTGGCGCTCAAGCTGCTGAACGCGTCGAAGTTTGCATTGGGTTTCGGTGGGGATCCAGATGGATGCATTACCGGGGGTCTCGATCGCGCCATGATGCAACGTCTGGCCGCTGTGGTGGCGGACGCAACGGCCGCGCTGGAGGCATTCGAATACAACAGGGCCATCGAACACACTGAAGGCTTTTTCTGGTGGTATTGCGACGACTATGTTGAACTCGTCAAGGGGCGGGCTTACGGCAGCGGGATGCTGGCGCAGTCGGCCCGCAATGCACTGTCGGCCTCACTATCGGTGCTACAGCGGCTGTTTGCGCCGTTTCTTCCGTTCGTCGCAGAGGAATGCTGGTCCTGGTGGATGGAGGGATCGGTCCATACCGCTCAGTGGCCGACGGCTGAGGAGTTGGACGCGTTGGGCGGACCCGATGACGGTTCGTCAGCGGAACTCATCGCGATCGTCTCTGAAGTGTTGGGGGAGATTCGTAAAGCCAAATCCGACGCCAGGCTGTCGATGAAGGCCGAGGTGAAGCGGGTGGTGGTCGATGGCGCGCCAAGCCAGCTAGACCTGCTCAAGCTCGCACAGAGAGACCTTTGCGAAGCAGGGCAGGTCAAGCAGTTGGAAATGCTTGCCGCGGATGTGTTCCGCGTGCGAGTGGAGCTATCCTAGCCTAGCTCACTCAACCCCACGCCGCGTTCTGCAACACAACTCGGTAACCATCGGGGTCTTCGAACGTCGCGCCTTGGCGATCCCAATAGGGATTCTCGGACCGGCAAGGCGCCACGCCCAGCGCCTGCATTCTTGCAACCGCAGCGTCCCACGCCTCGCGCTCAGGCAGATAAAGCACCAGCAAGTGCTCTGCCGTGGGCGCATTGGCGACGGTCGCGCCATGCTGATGCGTGAATTCGATGTGCCATGGACAGTCCCGTCGGCCCAGGATCACCCCGTCAAAACCTTCGTGATCTGCGAAGCTTGCCAGTACCTCGAAGCACAGTCCCTCCGTGTAAAAGCGGGCCACGCTGCTGATATCGTTGGTCGGGCGGGCGACACGCAAAACGGTCGGTGGCATTTCATCGCTCTCCAATTGGGGTGGGCTCGTAGCTTCAATGCGCAGAATAGCGTGCGATCGGCGCCCGCGCTTAATGCCCGTCGCGCGAACGGGCTATTCCATGTTGCTATTCCCCGCGACCACCATTGCGCGCTCCCACCGCCGCATGTATCTTGACGATGAACCTGCCGGCATGTCTGCGCCACAATTGGTGCGAAGCCTGAGCCGCGATCAGCCGGCACTCACACCTCGGAATCAAATCACTCATGTACCCATCAATCGAACCCTATAAGCACGGATTTCTCGATACCGGTGACGGACACCAGGTCTACTGGGAACTGTGCGGCAATCCCAATGGCAAGCCGGCGGTGTTTCTCCATGGCGGTCCTGGCGGCGGGTGCAGCCCGGAGCACCGGCGCCTGTTCAATCCGACGCGCTACAACGTGCTACTGTTCGATCAGCGCGGATGCGGTCGTTCCAAGCCGCACGCCAGTCTGGACAACAACACGACGTGGGATCTCGTAGCGGACATTGAACGGCTGCGCGAGATGATGGGCGTCGAACAATGGCTGGTGTTCGGCGGATCGTGGGGCAGTTCCCTCGGCCTCGCCTATTCGGAAACGCATCCACAGCGGGTCACTGCATTGGTTGTACGTGGCATCTTCACGATGCGCCGCGCCGAACTGCTGTGGTACTACCAGGAAGGCGCATCGTGGTTGTTCCCCGACCTCTGGGAGGGCTTCCTCGCACCTATCCCGGTCGAGGAGCGCGGCGATCTGATGGCAGCCTATCGTCGACGCCTGACCGGCGATGATGAAGCGGTGAAACGGCAAGCCGCACGCGCCTGGAGCCTGTGGGAGGGCCGCACCATCACCTTGTTGCCCAGCCCCGAACTGGAGCAACACTTCGGCGACGACAAGTACGCACTCGCTTTCGCGCGGATCGAAAACCACTACTTCGTCAACGATGGCTTCGTCGAGGAAGGGCAACTGCTGCGGGATGCACATCGCCTCGCCGATATCCCTGGCGTGATCGTGCAAGGCCGTTACGATGTGGCCACGCCGGCACGCACAGCGTGGGATCTATCCAAAGCCTGGCCGAAGGCGAGCTTGCAGATCGTGCCGGACGCCGGCCACGCTTATAACGAGCCGGGCATTCTGCAGGCGTTAATCGCCGCGACGGATCGGTTTGCGAGCTAGGCGAACGGATATTCGTAATTGCCTTGGATAAACGATGTCCGCAGATAGATGGGCGGACATCGCGTTACCATGCGTCGCGTTATCAGGGCTTTGCTTGAGCGCGGATCAGCCGAATAGCCCAACCCGTGCGGATGGTCCCGTCACTTCGCTGCAAGTCGGACAGCGCGTGAATGAAGCGTTCTCGCAGACGTGTTTTGGACGGTGCAGATAGCCGGTCTATATCGTAGGTTTCAGTCAGCGAGTCCCACAGTTCATGGGGAAGCGGATCCCAATCCACGTCCAGGTCTTCGAACTGCAGATTTTCGAAATCGCGCGCGAGCAGTTCGGTCCATCCGTCGATCGTTCGGGTTCGGGCATCGCCGAAACGGAACCATGTCCCCTCTTCCTTGAGAATGGGCAGGAGAACGCCGAGTAAAATCTCGCTCACGTCGCCAAGCAAAAAACCGCGCCCAACAACCGTAGCAAACTGCCCGTGCGGACGAAGCACACGCCGGACTTCCTTGATCACCTGCTCGATGTCGTCCATCAACATCATGGCCATATGCGATAGCACGCAGTCGATGCTGCCCGTTTCCACGGACAGTTCTTGCGCACGTTCCTTCAGCAGCACGACGTGGCCTGGAAGCGTGGCCCGCGCGACGTCCAGTTCGCCCTGGCTCATGTCGACGCCAATCAGCTTCAGCGAGGGCCCTTGCCGGTCAGAGAGCAGCTTGAGCAGATGTCCGTCGCCGCAGGCGAGATCGAGGACCGTCAGCGGTACTGTCGGCTGCGGCACATATGCCGCGAGGGCAGCGTAAGACGACGCATAGTCGGCCACGCTGGAACGGGCACGAAGGTGTGCAAATGCTGCGGTCGTTGCACCGGGCTGACGCTGATGAAAATCCTGCAGATACGTCTCGACGGGTGACAGTGCTTGCATGCGTAGCGACTCCGGACAAAGTATGCGTGATGCGTCGTTGACGAAAACGTTTCGGTCGAGCGGTGGCCGATTATCTGCTGCCGAAACGGCGTTGGCAATTCGCGAAGAGCGCGCTGCCATTAGCTCCTTGAGCGTCTTTCAAAACATCCGTCGTGCGCCGGCGCGCGGCCTTGACGCAAACTGTGCGAACCTGGAACATTGGCGGGCGTGCGACAACAGACGTTGTCCCTTTCATGAGAGAGGTGCGAGATGGCGTTCGAACAATCCCCGTCTTATGAAGGCGGCTGTACTTGCGGCGCCGTGCGTTACCGCATGACGAGCGCGCCGATGATCGTTCACTGCTGTCATTGTCGTTGGTGTCAGCGGGAAAGCGGGGCCTCGTTCGCGCTCAACGCCATGATCGAGTCTGACCGTGTCGTGTTGTTGCAGGGTGAGATCGAATTCGTCTATACGCCGTCGCAGAGCGGCAAGGGGCAGAAGATCGCCCGCTGTCCGAAATGCCATGTCGCGGTCTGGAGCCACTATGCAGGAGGGGGCGATGCGGTATGTTTTGTTCGCGTTGGAACGCTCGATGAACCCGACCGTTTCCCGCCGGACATTCATATCTTCACGGCGTCTAAACAACCCTGGATCGTACTGCCAGAGAGCACACCTGCGGTTGAGGCGTATTACAAGGCTTCCATTTATTGGTCGCAGGAGAGCCTCGCTCGACGTGCAGCGCTACCGCCCCGAAAGTAGACCGGGCCAAGCCGCACGAAACTAGCCTCGCGTGAGCGCCGGGGGTACTCGGAGCAGGACGTCAGCGCGTTCGTTCGGGCTGCTGCGTGGCAGAGTCTTCCCTCATCCCCATTGTTATGCAAGATTCCTGGGCAACTCTCCAAGCTGCCGGAACACGGACAGCCAGTCCTCAAGGTGCCATGTTTTCGCAATTAAATTTCCACGCATCTGGTGGAACGAGTGAATCGCGAACTTGATGTGTTTGGAGCTTGCAGCAATGCCAAGCAGTTCGCCGGATTGAGTGCCGCTGACCTCCGCTCGAATGCCCACCCGGTCCCCATGAATCAGCGTGTCGAGGATAGCGATTTGCATATCAGGAAGCGCTGTCGTCAGGTTCTTGAAGATCGGAATCATCTGGTCGGGACCCGGCGCCGCCCCGCTGGGCTCCGGAAGGTATTCCCAATCGGGCGTTACGACCGTTCGTAACAGAGCAATGTTTTTTTGCTCGAGGGCCTGATAGAACGCCTCAATCGCTGCGTGCACGGCCTGTTCGCTTGGGCTTAAGGTCATGATCGGTTACTCCTGAAGGATGCTCGAGGAAAGCATCGTAAGGATGCACTCCGCGCTCGTGATCAGGCAAGTGGTTTGCGAAAAACGCCTGGCGAGGCGTTAGCCGCCGACCAGCGACATCCGAACCGTGGGATAAACCTTTCCCGATCCCGGCTTGCGCACCGTCGAGCGAAGCTCGGAGTAGCGGTCGTCGCGCTGGATCCAGCGGCTGCGGACGGCCACGGCCAGTTGCTCGACCGAGGCGGTCTCCGTGAGCCACGGCCTGAGGTCCGTGCCCTGGGTGGCGAAGAGGCACGAATAGAGTTGACCGTCGGCCGATACGCGGGCGCGGGAACACGAACCGCAGAACGGTTGCGATACGCTCGCGATGAAGCCGACTTCGCCTGCACCGTCCGCATGGCGATAGTTGACGGCGGTGCCCATCTGTTGGCCTATGACAATGGGGACCAGCGGGAACTCCGATTCGACGATCTCCCGCGTCTCGCGCGCTGTGATCACCTTCGTGTTCGACCAGCCGCCCGCGCCGCCGACGTCCATGAATTCGATGAAGCGCACGGCCACGCCGGTGCCTTTGAATAGTCGGACGAGCGGCAGAATCTGGCTATCGTTGACGCCGCGCTCCACTACCGCGTTGACCTTGATCGGCGCGAGTCCGACCGCACGCGCTGCCTCGATCCCTTCCAGTATCCGCGAAACGGGAATGTCCACGTCGCTCATCCGGCGGAACACGGCGTCGTCCACCGCGTCGAGGCTCACTGTCACGCGTCCGAGGCCGGCATCGCGCAGGGAACGCGCCTTCGCGGCGAGCAGGGAGCCGTTTGTCGTGAGCGCGAGCTCCATCGGCTTACCGCTGAGAGTTGTCAGTTTTGCAAGCTGTTCGATCAGCGATTCGAGCCCACGGCGCAACAGCGGTTCGCCGCCGGTGATGCGTATTTTTTCCACGCCGAGCTGAGCGAACGCTTTCGCGAGCTTAACCATCTGCTCGAACGACAGCCGTTGCGCAGACGTCAGGAACGGGTAGTCTGCGCCGAAGACGTCGCGCGGCATGCAGTACGTACAGCGGAAGTTGCATTGATCGATAACCGACAGACGCAGATCCCGCAGTGGCCGATTGAGCTTGTCGAGGGTGGGCGTGGGATCGCCGACGGATACGCCATGGCGGTATGCCGTTTCTGCGACAATGGGCGCGTCGATGAGATTCACGATCTATCCGGAAGTGGGCAGCGTGCGGTGGGGGGCCGGAGCAATGTCCGGCCCATGAATTACATGCTGTCAGGATAGTGCCCCGGAACTGTGTACGAGACACACAGTCTGCGACGAATCTCAGGAGTACAGTTTGTGCGCCATATCGGGTGCGTCTCCCGGTCAAGCGCACCCGTAGTCAGGTTGCCGCCGACCGCAGAACATGCACCGGAACGGACTTGTACGAAGGCGTGCCGCTTTCCTTGTCAAGGAAGTCGAGTGGCACCAGCACGTTGGCCTCCGGATAGTACGCCCCGACTGAACCCTTTGCGATGTTGTAGGCGATCGCAGTGACGTTCTTCAGGCGAAGCTGTCTGGCTGACGACGTCACCGTCTCGATGTCAACCAGATCGCCATGTTCGAGTCCGCGTTCGGCCAGATCGTCTTCGTTCATAAACAGAATGTCGCGCCGGCCGAACACGCTCCGGTAACGGTCGTCGAGAGCGTAGATCGTAGTGTTGTACTGGTCGTGGCTGCGCAGCGTGATGAGACGCAGCACATTCCTGGCGCCAAAGACGTCTGCGTCTTCCTTCACTCCACCGTACACCGAGAACATCGCTTTGCCTGACGGCGTGGGCCATACGCGTTCGGTCGGGGGAAGCGGCATGCGGAATCCTCCCGGCGTTCTGATTCGTGCGTTGTAGTCCTTGAATCCCGCCACGGTTTGCTCGATCAGATCGCGAATCCTGTCGTAGTCCGCAATCAATTCCTTCCATGCCACCTTGCTGGCCGGCAACGTCGCCATGGCGAGGCGCGCGATGATCGCCGGCTCGGATAGCAGGTATTCGGACGCTGGCTTCAGCTTGCCCGAAGAAGCGTGGACCATCGACATGGAATCTTCGACCGTAATCGATTGCCTACCGCTCGCCTGCAGATCGAGTTCCGTGCGGCCCAGAACAGGCAGCACGTAGGTCTCCTTTGCAACCAGCAGGTGCGAGCGATTGAGCTTGGTACCGAGGTGGACGCTCAGATCGAGCTTGCTCACTGCGGCAAAGGCCTGCTCGGAATCGGGTAGCGCAACCGCGAAGTTTCCGCCGAGGCAAATCAGTGCCTTGGACGTGCCCGCAATCATCGCCTGCAATGCCTGGACGGAATCGTGCCCGTGAGCCTCGGGTGGCTTGAACCCAAATACCTCTTCGATCCGCTTGAGGAAGGTGCCGGACGGCTTTTCGGTGATACCGACTGTCCGGTTTCCCTGCACATTGGAATGCCCACGCAAAGGACAGATGCCGGCGCCGGGTTTACCGATGTTGCCGCGTAACAGCAACAGATCCGCAATCAGACGGACATTGGCGGTCCCTTTGTTATGCTGGGTGATGCCCATTCCGTAGGTGACAATCGTCGCATTCGATTTGGCATAGGCGATGGCAACTTCCTCGAGATCTTCGCGGCTGAGCCCGCTTGCCGTTTCGATATCGTCCCACGTGGTCGCTTCCAGGTCTGCGGCAAATGCTTCGAAGCCCTGGGTATGCTGGGCGATGAACGCGTGGTCCAGAACGGTGTTGTCCTGCTCTGCGTCCATCGCGAGGAGCGCTTTCATGATGCCCTTGAGGGCAGCTGCGTCGCCCCCGGCGTCGACCTGAAAATAGGTCGATGCGATTGGGGTCGATCCGAAGGTCGCCATTTCGATCATGCTTTGCGGATCGGCGAAGCGTTCAAGCGCGCGCTCGCGCAGCGGATTGAACACGATGATTGGAACTTTGCGTCGCGCACATTCGTGGAGTGTCCCCATCATGCGCGGGTGGTTTGTCCCGGGATTGTGGCCGATCGAGATGATGAGTTCGGTGGCCTCGAAGTCGTCCAGCGATACCGTGCCTTTGCCGATACCGATCGACTGCGGCAACCCAACGCTGGTCGGTTCGTGGCACATATTCGAGCAATCCGGGAAATTGTTCGTCCCATATTCGCGGGCGAACAACTGAAACAGATAGGCGGCCTCGTTCGATACCTTGCCGGACGTATAGAACTCGGCCTCATCGGGAGAGGACAACCCTCGCAGCACTTCACCGATGCGAGCGAACGCATCTTCCCATTCGACAGCGCGGAACGTGTCCGTGCTGCGGTCGTAGACGAGGGGATGCGTCAGCCGGCCGAAATCCTCCAGTTCGAAATCCGATCTCTGCAGCAGCGACGAGACCGTATTGCTCGCGAAAAATTCCGGGCCCACTCGCTTGGTGGTCGCTTCCCATGTCACCGCTTTGGCGCCGTTTTCGCAAAACTGGAACGTGGACTTGTGTTCCTTGTCCGGCCACGCGCAACCGGGACAATCGAAACCGTCGGGCTGATTGGTGCGGAGCAGCGTGATCGGCGCCTCAACGCTCTCCATTTGTGTCCGAACGGCCTGAGCGGTCGCCCGGAGCGCTCCCCAGCCGCCGGCGGGTGCGTCATAGGGGCGGATTCCCGGAACTTCGCGTCGTTCGGCCATTTAAGACTCCATGAGTTGCCCCAGAGGACCTGGAGATTGCGTTGCTTTGCGGGCATCATTCCTTCGACTCGGCGCTTTCGGCTGGCTCGGCGCTGCCTGTTTCCTTAGACGCCTTCTTCTTCGCGCGTCCTCCGCTGGCACCTTTAGCGCTCTTCGGCTTTGCCGGCGTCTCGACCTTGCTCAACTTCGTTTCGCCACTGTCCTTGTCATAACCGACCTCGACAGTGTCACCCGACTTGATACGGTCGCTCAGAATCTCCTTGGCGAGCCGAGTTTCGACTTCCTGACGAATCTGGCGCTTCAACTCGCGTGCACCGAACTCCGGCTGATAGCCCGACTCGGCCAAGTGATCGATCAGCGAGTCGTCCAGCTTGAGTGTAATGTCCTGTGCGGCCGCGGTGCGTAGTACCCGTTCCAATTGGATATTCACGATCGCACGAATGTTGTCGCGCGAGAGAGCATGGAAGACGATGATCTCGTCGATCCGGTTCAGAAACTCGGGGCGGAAGTGGCCCTTCAGCACGCCCATCAATTCATCGCGGATCGCTTTCTCGGACTGACGCTTCGCCTCGGGCTTTTCGAGGTTATCCATGATGATCGATGCGCCGAGGTTGCTCGTTGCAATGATGATCGTGTTGCTAAAGTCCACGACACGGCCCTTGCCATCCGTCAGCCGACCGTCGTCGAACACCTGCAACAGCACGTTGTTCACGTCGGGATGGGCCTTCTCGATCTCGTCAAGCAGGATCACGCTGTACGGGCGCCGCCGGACCCGCTCTGTCAATTGGCCGCCCTCGTCGTAACCCACGTAGCCCGGGGGCGCGCCGATCAGCCTCGCTACTGCGTGACGCTCCATGTACTCGGACATGTCGATGCGGATGACCGCCTGTTCGTCGCCGAACACCGTTTCTGCCAGCGCCTTGGCGAGTTCGGTCTTGCCGACGCCCGTAGGTCCGAGGAACAAGAATGTCGCGATAGGCCGGTTCGCCTGACCGAGGCCCGCGCGCGACAGGCGCACGGCATCGCTCACGGCAACCACCGCGTCGTCTTGCCCGATCACGCGTTCGCGCAGCTTGTCCTCCATATCGATCAGTTTCTGGCGCTCTTCCTGCGTCAGTTCTGTGACAGGAATGCCGGTGAGACGCGACACCACTTCGGCGATCGACGCCACGGTCACTTCGAGCGTTTCCGAGCCGGTCTTGCGCTGCCATGCCTCGACTTGCTCATCGAGTTGCGCCTGTTTCTCGCCAATCCGTTCCTCGAATTTCTTCGCCTCATCGAAGCGCTTGCGCGACGACGCATAGTCCTGCTCGCGCTTGAGTTGCGCGATTTCGGCCTCAAGCTCCTGGATGGCCGCAGGACGCGAGGTCGCGCCGATGCGCACGCGCGCCGCCGCCTGGTCAATCAGATCAATGGCCTTGTCGGGCAAAAAGCGCGATGTAATGTAGCGATCCGAAAGCTCGGCGGCAGCAACGAACGCATCGTCGGCAAACGTCACCTGATGGTGCGCCTCGAGCTTGTCACGAAGGCCGCGCAGGATGACGATGGTCTGCTCGACCGTCGGCTCCGGTACTAGCACGGGCTGGAAGCGCCGCTCAAGCGCCGCGTCTTTTTCGATGTATTTCTGATATTCGTTGAGCGTGGTCGCGCCAATCAGGCTGAGCTCGCCACGCGCAAGCGCGGGCTTGAGCACGTTGGCGATGTCGAGGCCGCCTTCGCCGCCGCCTTGTCCGGCACCCACGATGGTGTGCAGTTCGTCGATGAACAGGATCAGTTCGTCCTTCTTCGCCGTGACCTCATCGATCAGCTGCTTGGCACGCTCTTCGAATTCGCCGCGATACTTGGCACCTGCCACCATCGAGTTGATGTTCACCTCGACAAGCCGCTTGCCGCGCAAAACTTCAGGCACGTCGCCGTTGATGATGCGCTGCGCGAGCCCTTCGACGATCGCGGTCTTGCCGACGCCCGGCTCGCCAATCAGCACGGGATTATTCTTCTTGCGCCGCGCCAGCACCTCGATGGTGCTTTCGATTTCCTGCGCGCGACCGAGCACCGGATCGAGCTTGCCCTGACGCGCCATGGCCGTGAGGTCGCGCCCGAACTTGTCGAGCGTGGGCGTGCCAGTTGGCGTGTCGACGCGGCCGTCCTCCGCACCCTTACCCACGACTTTCACGACCTTCTGCCGCAATGCCTCCGGCGTCACACCGTATTTCTTCAGCAGTGCGCCCGCGATACTGTCCGGCACGGCCGCAAGGCCGATGAGCAGGTGCTCCGGGCCGACGTAGGAATGCCCCAGATCGCGCGACGCCTGAAATGCGTATTGGAACGCTTTTTTCAGGCGAGGCGAGATGGTCATTTTGTCGATCGGCGCATCGGGGGAGGCGGTGCCCTTTTGCGCGTGCTGGTCGATATAGGCCTTGATGTCCTGCGGCGAGAGCTTGAGCTCGTTCAGCAGAGCGGCGCATACGTCGGTGTCTGCAAGTACGTAAAGTAGGTGCTCGGTGTCGAGTTCGTTGCGGCCAAGCTCGTGGGCCTTCTCCGCGGCGCGTTGCAGCAATTCGAGCGTCTGTTCGCTGAAGGCGTCAGTTGCGTCGACGGATTCACGCGGCACCTCGGCGGCATACTCCTCGTCTTCGTGCCCGGCCTCGCCGCCCACGCCTCCGCCGAAGAAGCGCGACAGGCCGCCGCCTCCGAGCAAGGAATCGAACGGGTTGAGCATGTCCTGGTGCCGCATTAGCTGACGGTAGTCGTAGTCGCAGATCGACATGGACTTCCGCTCGCCGTTCTGCACAACGGTCACACGGGCAACAGCGGGACGGGCGTTACAGATTTCGCAAAGGGCGGGCATCGTAGGATCACCTTTAACAGTTGAGGCAGACGTCTTTTCAGACGTTGCCGACGGTTGCAGGACGCGCTTATGTGATTTGCGAATACTCCGGGTACTGCCGCCCGTCATTGCTCATGGGGCGTGCGACTGAGACGGATGCCTCGCTCGTCAGCATTCAGAATGTCAGCGTCTCGCACAGGTACAACGGCACGAAGGCTTTTACCTCAGACAATTTCGCTGTAACGCGATCACGCACCCGCGTCGCGCTTGCTTTGTTCCTCGACGGTGAAGATCGCCTCGGGAGCGACTTCGAGTCGGGCTTTCGGTATCGGATCGCCGCTTGCATCGGAGTAACCATAGGTGCCCTCTGCGATCTTCTGCAGAGCGCGCTCGATATCGTCGATGCGGCGGTCGTTCACGTCATGTAGCGCCTGGTTGACCTCGTCCTGCGCCATTCCCTGTGCCTCGTCTTCAAACTCCTCGGCTTCGTCGCCATGCTCCTGCTCATCCGAGCGTTGATTGGCGATCGTGTTTTCCTCTCCGCCTAGTAGTTGTTGGCGCAGGGCCTCGAGACGCGTGCGCTGCTGCGCGATGAACTCCTCACTCAATGTGACCTCGGGACCCGACATGGTTTTCTCCTGCGTCATGGCTATCGTGTGATTCGGTCGCGTCCGCAAAACGCTGGGCTAAGTTCAGGATAGTAGAAGTTTGTCGAAGTCCAAATGCTATCTCGACCCATACAAAGAATCGTTCAGCGCAATGTAAACATCGTCACATAAGGCGGGCGCGCTGCGAGTGTTCAGGCTTCGCAGGTTCTGTCCAGATAGTGGGGTGCCATCGAGAAAATTACCGAATGGTAAGTATTGCTGAGCTAATCGCGAACTCGCACCAATAGCCTTGTGGATTCCTTGATTGACACTACACTGAGGGACGTGCAATTTTCAAGGCACTGAGCGTGATCAACGGGGTCGAATGACAGTATTGACAGATGCGACAGCGCTTTCCATGGAGAAAACGATGCAGGCACAGACTGTTTTGTACGGCGAGTTCGCGATCGCCGTGCGTCCCGAACGTAACGCGCGTGGCGCGTGGATCGCGGATGTGAGCGTGAGTCGCGGCGCCGAAACGGTTGTCGATACTCGTCCGTCGACCGTTCAACCCGAATGGCTAACTGAAGAGGAAGCGATCAGGGACGGGGTTGAATGGGGGCGCCGGTTCATCGATCGTGAGTTCAATACGCCCCCTTCCCACTCGTGGGTTGCAGACCGTGCTCGCGCGGAGCGCTGGTTCCGCGATACCGGGGAATCGTAGATCACCCTCGCTGCAGGTGCGCCTGAATTTCTCGCGTACTGAACGCCGACAGATCTTCGCTAATCTGCTCGAATATCAATCGGCGGGTGTCCTCGCTCAGATTCGCTCGCACCATGCCGAGAAACTTGGGTTCGACGGCAAGTCGCAAGCGATGGTATAGCTGATGCAGTCGGCCCTGTTCCAGATAGTCGGAAACTCGCTTGGCGAACTTCTCGCGGTCTTTCTCTGTGAGAACCGTGCCGCTGTATTCGTCATTGACGAGGTCTTCCTTTTCTTGCAAGTCGAGCGTTAGCCCAGGCATCTGGAACACACGCGCTCGACCTCCGTCAGCTACGACAAGCCAGGTCACTTCGTTCATCATGTACCTCCCGGCGGGGATTTTCCATTCAGGCGTCAATGATCGCGCAACTACGCCAATGACCGACTCCCTAGTCAAAGATAGCAGTTCAGCCGAAATGCGCCACGGTCGATTTACCGATTCGTCATGCCGCCCTTGACACGCCCATTTGCTTAACTAAGGTGTTAAATATCAACCTGATGGCTTAATAAAGGAGACTGCCATGAGCGACGTGCCCTCCCGTCCTTCACTGGGCGCAGCCGTGTACTACGTGGACCCGTTTGCCGCGCTGGATTGGCTCGAGAAAGCCTTTGGCTTCGAGCGTCAGTTCGTCGTCACGGACAGCGACGGACAGCTCGGCCATTCGGAAATGCGTTTCGGCGATGGCTATTTGATGGTCTGCCGCGCATGGAACGAGGACATGGCGAGCCCTCAGTCTCTGGGCGGTAAGAACACGCAGTCGGTGCACGTGCAATTGCGCGACGGCATTGACGAGCATTGTGCCAGGGCACGTGCAGCCGGCGCAGTGATTACACGCGAACCGGAAGATCAGTTCTACGGGGACCGCGTTTATGCGGCGCGCGACCCGGAGGGGCATGTCTGGAGTTTCGGCCAGACCTTGCGCCAGGTGTCGCGTGAAGAGGCTGAGCAAGCGAGTGGCCTGAAAATCGACGGTTGGGTGTGAGCCGATGGCGCTACCAGCCGCTGTGCCGCTGGACCGGACACTCTCCGCGCTGGCTGATCCGAGCTGGCGCCAGGTCGTCGATCTGCTCAGCAAGCGGCCATGCGCGCTGGCGAACTCGCGCAGGCTGCGGGTCTCAGTCCGCAGGCAATGATTCGCGCGTGCTGGTCTCGGTCCGCGCGGCCGCGCCCTGACCTTTACCTACCCGCAGGAAACAGTGCATCTCCGTGGCGTAGCTAATGCGCCATCCGCGCGAGGGGATAATTGTGGTCCGCTACGCGGGCTGTGAAATCGTCGCAGCGGCTGCATTGCCAGGCTTCTTTGCCGATGAGATGGCTAGCCGCACATTACGCCCGAGCCTGCTTCATTCAATTGAACAAAGGCTGGTGATGAGCGCCAGCCGCCAGGATAGTGTTTGTCATGTATAAAAAGGGCGTGGCCTTAGAAATTCAGTTTGCCCCCGAGCGACTCAACGATGGTGCCGGCGATCCCTACTGGATCGACCTGACGCTGACCGAAGCGCAGACGCTTCTTCAGACGCTGCAGACGCAGTTAGCCGCGAGCAGCGCGGGAACGGCAGCGCCGCTGGTCGTGAGCCTCGATGATGCGCAAGGCACACGCGAAGCGCGGTCCGCTGATTCGTCTGCGTCCGTCGGTGCACAAGAAGTGTCGCCCGTCGGCGAATTTAAGCAGTGGGTGTGTGTGATCTGCGGTTGGATCTATGACGAAGCGGCCGGCGTGCCCGAAGAGGGCATCGCCCCTGGCACCCGCTGGGCCGATGTGCCGGCCGATTGGCGTTGCCCCCTGTGCGATGTGGGTAAGGAAGATTTCGCGCTGGTCGAGTTCTAGGGAAGTTGGCATTCAATTGTGTCCCACGAGTCTCCCCCGACGAAGGCTGTCACAGCGCTAAATCACGAGGTTGCAGATTCGGGCGGTGCATCAAGGCGTACCGTCGAGAATGCCGCGCAGGTAATCGACGTAGCGCTCGAAAGCGCGCCGCCCCGAAGCGGTCATGGCCACGCGTGTGCGCGGCTTTTTGCCAACGAAATCCTTGGTGATCTCGATGTAGCCAGACTTTTCCAATGTGGCGAGATGCGCGCCGAGATTACCTTCGGTCGCGTCGACGATGGTGCGCAGTCGGACAAATTCGATGGGCTCCCGGTTCGGCAAAGCCTTGAGGGCCGCCATGATCTTGAGCCGAACCGGCTGGTGGATGGTTTCGTCTAGCTGATCCATTCACGCGGTCCTCAGCCAAAGGCCGGCCAACATCAGCGCACCGCCGCCTACCACCGCCATCCAAAAGAAGAAATAAGCGGGAAACAGGTAGTAACCGACGAGGGTGAGCGCCGCCATACCGATACCGGTGACCGTCAAGCGAGCCCCGATCCATATGCCACCCAGTACGTAAAACAGCGCGACGAGCAGAGTGATCAGGGCTGCGGACTGCTGACCCGAGATAGGCTGAAAGATGTTAAGCACAACGATGTAGAACGCGAAAATGGTAGCGATTGAAGCCAGCCAGCGCCATGCGCCGCTATTGGATGCTTCCTGTTTGCCTTTCACGCCAAGGTAGATGCATCCGGCTACGCCGATCACGTCTAGCGCGATCCAGAGCCATGAGGCCGTTGCGGGGAAGAAATTCGTCATGCCGAAACCGATCAGCCAGATCACACCCCACAACACCAGCATGGGCGCGAACCGCTGGTAGTGATAGAGCTGGCCGCTGCGGTGACTAACCGCCTCGACTTCACGCAAAACCTGTGACGCCTGTTCAGAGGAGAGTGTCATGGCGAATCCATTGGTGTGGTTTCAGAGTACTCTATACGGCAGAGTAGAAAAGCGCAAGTACTCTGTTTGCGTGATCTGGGGGGCGCCGTCGCCCTTCGGCTCTCGGTTGACCCGGCAAACGCTAAGCTGGCCGGCAATGCACAACAATGGCCAGTCGCGCGCGCAAAGCGCTCATCTATGTGAAGGAGTTTCGCGAGTGAGTAACGATCCGACATCGGCCGTCACGCGGACGCCGCAGAACATTTACGACGACGCAACCTTCTTTGAAGGCTACAAGTCGCTACGCGACGGCGACACAGGTCTGAACGGCGCGCTGGAGATTCCGGCTCTGCATCGCCTGTTGCCCAATCTCTCGAACCTGCACGTGCTCGACCTGGGCTGCGGCTTCGGCGAGTTTGCCCGTTTTGCGAGAACGCAAGGAGCGGCCTCGGTGACCGGTGTCGATATCTCGAGACGAATGCTCGAAGAAGCCACCCAACGCACGAGCGATGCGTCGGTCACGTATCTGCGTAGCCCGATAGAACAATATGCGCCGACACCGCGCTCCCTCGACCTCGTCGTATCCTCGCTTGCGCTGCATTATGTCGAAGACTATGCCGGGCTGGTCGAGCGGGTGTTTCAAGGTCTGAAGCCGGGCGGCCGCTTTCTGTTCTCGGTGGAGCATCCGGTGTGCACGGCGTATCCAGCAGGCTGGGCTCGCGATGCCGAAGGCCGCAAGCGACACTGGCCGCTGGATCACTACCGGCAGGAAGGCGAACGGGACACACGCTGGTTCGTCGATGGGGTCATCAAGTATCACCGCACCGTCGAAACCTACGTCAACACGCTAATCTGGTCTGGCTTCCTGCTTGAGCATCTTGGCGAACCGGCGCCCACCACAGAGGTCCTGAAGGTGCGTCCCACGTTGGAGGACGATTGCCGTCGGCCACCGTTTCTGTTTCTGCGGGCCTTGCGGCCTATGAGTTAAGTTTGCTCCTGCTCGGCCGCATGCCGCGCGCAACAGGACCTGACGTGGAGAAACCGCTCAATTCCCCAGCGCGGCCAACTGCCTCAAGCGTCGGGCCAGCGCCTTCGATACGACCTGCGACTCCGCGCCGCTGCCAATGCCGCGCGCGGCTTCGCTCTCGCGCAGGAACGCGGCGGTCTCTCCCGCCACGATTTCACGCTCGTTGTCCGAAGTGATCATGTGATACGAGTCGTCGAGGTAGATCGTGCGCAGGAACGGCGAGGCAATCTTCGACGCGACGTAATGCGCGTTGCGAGGATTCGCCGTTTCATCGTCGATGGCGTGGATGATCAGGCAGTCGGTCGCGATGTCGGCGAGCCTCGTCCGCACGCGTGCCGCAAGCCGGCTGGCCTCACGTAGCGCGGGTAGCGAAATGGTCGACGGCCCGACCTCGCTGATGCCATTGCGCTGCATGGCGCGGGCGATTTTGGCGCGCAGGGCTTCATTACGCAGTCCGAACGGCGAAGCCTCGCGATAGCGCCAGCGGCTGCGCATCGGTGTGTAGTAAGCCCAGCCAAGCAAAAAGCGGTACCACGGTATCGCCCAGCCGTCGTAGGAGAGCGTGACCGACAACAGGACAACCGCGTGGGCCGTCGGCCGCTGGTTGACTACCGCCAAAGCCAGCGCTGCGCCCACCGACAAGCCGCATACGGAGACGCGGGCATATCGCTCAGCGAGCGCGTCGAACTCGCGCACGGCGGCGTCGATCCATGCCTGCATGTCGCGCTCGCTGGTACCCGCGCTGTAGCCGTCCAGCACCGGCGCAAAAGCGGTAAACCCCTCGTTGTTCAAATGACGCGCGAGAAAGCGCATTTCGAGCGGCGAACTCGACAGGCCGTGCAGCATGAGCACGGCGTGCTCACCGCCTTCCTGGAGGATGTGTTGGGCTCGATCCAATGCTTAATCCCCGATCCGCAGGACGAGGAAATCGCCGGCATGGGTGGTAAATCGCTCGCCGATGCAATCGACAGGCTTGTAGTTGTGCTCGCCGCTCTTGATCCGCAAGCGATGACTGCCCGGCGAAAGCGTGTTTTGCAGGCGCGCGACATCGGCCGGATGGACCGAGGAAAATCGGCTGCCCGGCGCGCTGGTATGCGGCAGCGTGTTGGCGTTGCCGGTTGTGTGCCGTGCATCCGGACGCAACGACGCTTTTCGGTCGAGCGCCTGAATCAGAATAATGGTGTCGTGGTAATGCGGTAGATGCCGCAGCAGACGATGCGTTTCGTCAATCGTGCGAAGCCGCAGTGCGCGATTGTTGTCCGCGCGCAGCAGCATTTCATAGCGTGATTTGGCCACCGACGCGAACAGTTCGGCACGGAACTGCGAGCGGCGCAGCCGCTCAATCAGCGAGATGACAAAGATCGTCAAAGACGGATACGAAACAAGCAGCATCACGTCGCGGTGATCGAATACCGAAAAATCCGCGTACGGCGGAACGAACAGATAATCGGCAATCACGAGTCCGACCAGCATCACGGTCAGGGCCGGCGCCAGCCCGAAAAAGTATTCGATTAGGGCAGCGGCGACGCAGAATAATGCGCCCGGCATGGCAGGTCCGACGAATGGACTGAGTAGCATGCGTACCCCGCACGCCACTGCCAAAGCGAGGCACGCGGCAAGCCAGGCCTTGGGACCCCGTGGCGCCCATCTTTTGGCGTTTTGAATTTTCACAGCGCGGCGTGCTTCATGGCACGCTTGGTTTAGAGAACGGGCGCCATGGTATCGCATTCGATGCCTGGCGACATTGGTTCGCTAGCACTAATGTGCAAAAAACGCTACGGGGTCTCTATTTCGTTGTATTTCGGCGGCTTACACAATCGACAGGTTTGGGTGTACTCAATAATCGATGTGCCGAGCAATCCGTTAAAACGTGTACGTCAGCGCGAGTGTGTCCGTATTCTGCTGAACGCGCCGCGTAATCGGGCTGGACGCGGAGTTTCCATAGAGGCGAGCGAATTTCATCTCGACGGTGGCGATCAATGATTTGGTGATCAAATAATCCGCTTCCACCGTGACGTAGCCCGTTGCCGCGCCGGAATGCGCGTCGTAGACAGGCAAACCGGAAGCTGCGCTCTGGCTCGGGGTTACGCCGAAAAACGTTTGCTGGTAGGTCCCGTTCGTCCACGTGACGCCCGGCCCCGCAGTCAGATAAAGCTTTTTGCCGACCGGCAGCGTGACGGTGGCATTCGTATCCACCACCAGCCCTTCACGGTTCCCGGCTATATCCTGGGCCGCTGAGGTCGAGAACGTGAATGCCGATTGTGCGTATGTGAGGAAAGCCTTGGCACGTGGCGTGGCCGGTACATTTTGCAGCCCACGCAGCCGCGTGTCGTCACCGGTCTCGCGCTCGGTGAAGTCGTATTGAAGCGCGAGGCCCGCACTCCAGTTCGCGTTGTTGACGAAATACACCCCGAAAAGCATGTCTTCTTTGGCGAAGAAGCGATTCTTGTATTCGATGTCGAACGCCGGAAAGGGTTTCAGCCGCATGAAGTTCGCGCCCGGATACGCGGGTTCCCATTGCGCTTCCGCTCCGAGGGTCACTGTCCAGTCCGGCGCCGGCGCGGCGTTGGCGGCGTTGGTCTGGGCCTGTTGCGCAAAGGACGCGACGGGCGCCAGCAAGCCGGCAAGCGCCATCAGGCCGGCGCCGAGTTGGGGTGACGAAAGCATATTGCCAGTTCGGAGAGGAGGAAGGTACCTGAGGCGGGACAGTGCGGTTTAACGCTTTGGTCCTCTGTTTTAAGCCTCGTTATGTAGCCCAGAAGATTCAGGGCGCGCGTGATTATGAGGGATGCGGAGCAAACCTGCACGCCTTGTCAAAAGCAAAGCGCTGTGCGGATGAGGGGTGCGGCGAGGGATTTGATCGTTGACGCGCGCTTCGGCTGGCGGCGTGTGTCGGGCCGCGCGCGACACGCGCGGCCCGTGTAGTTCAAGCGCAGGCGCTTTGAACCGTGGCTTAGAACTGGTGACGCAGGCCGACCGTCACGGCAACCTGGGTTCCCGTCGACGAAGGCGACAGCGTGTTGATCGTTGCGTCGCCGAGAATTGAGCCGGCGCCTGCACCATGCACGTGTTCATACACGCCTTCCAGGTAGACGTCGGTCCGCTTGCTCAGCGTGTAGTCGGTCTGCAGCGTCACCTCGTTCCATTCCGGCGATGCGCTGGCGCCGCCGTTGCTGTACGAGCCATCCGTGAACGTGTATGCACCGGCGAGGCTCAGGCTCGGCGTCAGCGAGTAACGCGCATTCACTTCATAGTTGTCGAGCCGCAGGCCTCCGCCCAGGTTTACGTAACCGTCGCCGCCGGCAAATACGCTCGACATGTTGTCGATCTGCGAATGGGTCCACAGCAAGCCCACAGTAGCCGGACCGAACGTGTAGTTGCCGCCGGTGCCCCAGATGCGCTGGCGCTGCGCGACGAAGTCGGCGCTGCCGTCATCGAGCGCCACGGCGCCGTTCGGGTTCGTGCTGCTCACGCCGCCGCCGGCGTTGTTGAGCTGGAGGTAGCCCGCAGCCAGGTTGAACGGACCGTGCGCATACGTTGCGCCAAATCCATAAGCGCGGTTGTTCGAAAAGCCGCCCGCGTTGTTGCTGAACGCGTACATGCCTTCAACCGTGAAGCCGCCGTAGGTGTTGCTGGTGTACTTCACCGCGTTGTTGATGCTCATCGAGTCCGCAGCGAGGTTATCGTTGTTGAACGGATGCGCAGAGAGGTTGCCGCCGTAGGTGGTGCCGGCCGAGGAGATCGGGCCGAGCACGTCGTTGACGGTGTCGAACTGACGGCCGAGCAGCAAGGTGCCGAACTGATCCGTCTGCAGCCCGACGTAGGCTTGCTCGCCGAACGCGTCGCCTGCGTTGAAGAGGCTGCCGTTGTTCAGGTTGAAACCATTTTCCAGTTTGAAGATGGCGTGCAAGCCGCCGCCCAGGTCTTCCGAACCCTTCAGGCCATAGACGGTATTTTCCGTGGCAGCGCTGGTTTCTTGCCAGCTGTTATGACCACCCTGGTTATTCGCAAACACGAGACCCGTATCGATAACGCCATACAGGGTGACGCTGCTTTGCGCATGCGCGGACAACGCAAATACGCCTGACAGTGCGACTGCCAGCAAAGACTTCTTCATGCTTTTGGCTCCATGATGTAGCGGGGACTGCGAGAGTAAATCGCCCTAAACGGCCATGCGGTCGTACGTCCCGTCAATGCAGGTCGTAGCGCCGTGCCGTGATATCCAGCGTGGTCTGATCAATGAGAACCGCGATGCTACGGGTTCCGAGATAAAAAGGTTATATAAAGTGACGTCGCTAATCGCGCCAAAAACGGCAGGTTAGCGAGCCCATTTACGTCGCTGGAACAACAATCTGTTCTCTTTCAATACGCTAGTCAGCGCGCAGGCCCACTCCTAGAATCGCTTCCTCAGCCTCTTCGTCTCCTTGGTGGACGAATTGCCCTCAAGACGCCAGCAAAGTTGACGATGACGACAGTTCCTCCGCTTAAGCAGCGCTATAGCGCAACCGCAATGGGCCTTCATTGGCTAATTGCGTTGATGATCGTGGCCGGCTTTTATCTCGGCTGGATCATGACGGATATCCCCGGTTTCACGCCCACCAAGCTCAAGTACTTTTCGTGGCACAAGTGGATCGGCGTGACCGTGTTCGCGCTCGCCGTGATTCGCCTCGCCTGGCGCCTGACGCACCGCGCCCCGGAAATGCCGCTGGGCATGGCGCCTCTGCAAAAGCTCGCGGCGGAAGGCGCGCATGTGATGCTGTACGCACTGATGCTCGTGATTCCAATCTCGGGCTACCTGTACAGCTCGGCAGCCGGCATTCAGGTGGTTTATCTCGGCATCGTGCCGTTGCCGACGCTAATCCGACCTGACACCGCGCTGAAGGCCATGCTGAGAATCGTCCACATCTGGTTGAACTACACCTTGCTCGCACTGGTGACCGTTCACGTGCTGGCGGCGCTGAAGCATCACTTCATCGACCGTGACGGTTTGCTGGCACGCATGATCCCTTTTCTCAAGTAGCCTCACGCTCAAGGCAGATATGAAAACTCCTTTACTTCGCTGGATCCTGGCCGCGACGACGGTGGCCTCGCTGTTCCTCGGCGCAGCGCATGCGCAGGTCGATACGTCGAAAAGCACGGTGACCGCCACTTCGAAGCAAATGAACGTGCCCGTCGACGGGACGTTCAAGAAGTTCGCGGCGCAGCTCAGCTTCGATCCGGCCAAGCCGGCCGCGGGCAGCGCCAAGCTGAGCATCGACACCGCGAGCTACGACCTCGGCGACGAAAGTTACAACGCGCAGGTGCGCGGCAAGGAATGGTTCGATGCCGCGCAGTATCCGAATGCGACGTTCGTATCGAGCGCAATTGCGCCGGCGGGCGGCAATCAGTTCAAGGTCAGCGGCACGCTGACCATCAAGGGCAAGTCCGAAAACGTCACGGTGCCGGTCACCGTCGCCCAACAAGGTTCGACTCAAAGCTTTGACGGCGCATTGCCGATCAAACGCAGCCAGTTCGATATCGGCACGGGCGAATGGAAGGACACCTCAGTAGTAGCCGACGAGGTCGTGATCAAGTTTCATATCGTGGCAGCCAAGAAATAAGCCGCACAACCACCTGGAGAATTACTTTGAAAAAGCAACTTTTGGCTGTAGCAGTCGCCGCCCTCGCAGCAGGCGCATCGTTTGGCGCAATGGCCGCTGAAACGACTTATAACCTCGACCCGATGCACACCTCGCCGAGCTTCGAAGCCGACCACTTCGGTGGCGTTTCGACCTGGCGCGGCAAGTTCACGAAAGCCACCGGTACGGTGACGATCGATCGTGAAGCGAAGACGGGTTCGCTGGAAGCGACCATCGACATGACGTCGGTGGATATCGGCAACGATACGCTGGATACGGAGTTGAAGAGCCCGAAATTCTTCGACGCCTCGCAGTTCCCGACCGCTGTCTATAAGGGCACGTCGATGAAGTTCAAGGGCGACGTGCCGGTCGAAGTGATCGGCGAGTTGACCATGCACGGTGTGACGAAGCCGCTGAACCTGAAGATCGAGTCGTTCAAGTGCTTCCAGAACCCGATGCTCAAGCGCGAAGTGTGCGGCACGGAATCGACGGCGACGTTCGACCGTTCGGACTTCGGCGTCGACTTCGGCAAGACGTATGGCTTCAAGATGGCAACCGTCCTGCACATTCAGGCGGAAGGCGTGAAGCAGTAAGAAAGGATTGGCCCGTTGCTACGAGATGGCAGGTTTGCTTGAATGAGTGACGCCCCGGCTCTAGACGAGCCGGGGCGTTTTCATTTGGGCGCTTGGCGGCGTCCTTGTGCGGATGTGCGTGACGACGCCGCACTGCGAGGCAAGCCGCGCGTCTTCTGGTTAAGCCTTGCTGCCGCCAGACGGCTTGCCATCATGCGGACCCATCGGACGCGCCGGCCAATCGACCCAGCGGTCCGGGCGCGTGGCTTCGTGGGCCTCGTTCATCGGATAGCGAATCCGGTTTTCCTGCTTGTCGGTTTCTCCGACCACCAGCAGTCGCACCTCGTGATCCGTGTTGTTGATGAAGGTATGGCAAATGCCGGTGCCCGCCGGAAACGCGACCGAATCACCGGGCTTCAACGGATGCAGATGGCCGTCGATCCACACGTCCGGCGTGCCCTCGATCACAAACACGAATTCTTCTTCCGCGCTCTCCGCATGCGGGTACGAGGTCCGGCGGCCTGGCGGCAGGCGGCTGTGGTGAATGCCGAGGCGTGTGATGCCCAGCTTTCTGGCGAGCCGCGCGCCGATGCCCATCAGTTCGGTACTGCCTTTGTAGTGGGCGTCGTCCGGATTTTCCAGTTCGGTCCAGTGGCGGATGAACTCGGGTCGTTCCATCAAAGTCTCCTTGTATTGGCATTCCTTGCGGGTCCGCCGTGCGCTGTGCTAGCGGGTGAGCGCACGCAGACGGTCAAGCAGCGCATCGATTTCCGTATCGGTGGTCAGATAGCTGACGGATGCACGAGCAATCGCGGTGAGACCCCGGGCATTCATATCGAGCGGCGTGTAGGCAACGCCGTTGCTGCCGATCGTCACGCCCTGCGCGGCTAGCGCACGTTGCACCGCGCCTGCCTCGTGGCCCGCTACGTTGAACGATACCAACCCCGAACGTTCGCGGCCCTGATCGAGTACGGTCACGCCGTCGATCTGTGCAAGTTCGGCGCGCAGGGTCTGCGCAATGCCGTCGATGCGCGCACGAATGTTGTCGACTCCGATGCCCAGCGCCTCCTGCAGCGCATTGGCCAGTCCGCAGCGCAGCGCCGGCGCCAGTTCCGACGGTTCGAGGCGCGTTGCGTCGTCGCGCAGGACGGGCTCGCCGTCTGCATCGAGCGGTGCCGAATGGATGTCGACGAACGCCGGCGTGAGCCGCGGCAGAAAATCCTGGCGCACATACAGCAGCCCCGTGCCGCGTGGACCGCGTAATGCCTTGCGGCCGACGCTGGTCAGCACATCGCAGCCGACTTGCGTCACGTCGATGGGCAACTGTCCGACGCTTTGCGCGGCATCGATGAAGTAGGCAATGCCGTGGCGGCGCGCAACCTGTCCGATGGCCGCTGCCGGGTTGATGAGGCCACCGTTGGCCGGCATCCAGGTCAGCGCGATCAGGCGGACCCGCTCGTCGAGCATCGCCTCCAGCGCTTGCGGATCGACTGCGCCGCTGTCGTCGGAAGGAATCGTTTCGATCGATGCGCCCGCCCGTTGTGCCGTCAGGCGCATGGTCGCGAGATTGCCGCCCCATTCGTGGCGCGCAACGAGGATTCGGTCGCCCGGGTGCCATGCGCCCAGCGCGGCGAACGCGGCGCCCCAGGCCGGCGAGTTGCCCGTCGTCACGGCGATCTCCGACGGCTGCGCGTTGAGCAGTCGAGCGGCCAGCGTGCGGGCCTGTTCCGTTTCCTCGCGCGCCGCCACGCCCGCTTCCATGGGGCCCATGGTTGCTTCGCGCCAGAGATGGGCGCGCATCGCTTCCAGCGTGGCGTCTGACGGCAGCGACGAACCGGCGTGGTTGAAGTGTGTGGTGTGCTGCGCGCCGGGCGTCTGGGCGCGCAGCGCTTGCACGGCGGCATCGGTAAGAGGGGCTGGCATGGCGAGGGGGCTCCACTGAATAGGGTGTCATGCTACCCGTTGTTGCCGCACAGCGCGTGTTTTGAGGTGGCGGGTAATCTGATTATCATGTGTGTCTCCGCCAGACATTCCCGTCAGGCGCACCATCACGGCGGCCTTCAGGCGCTGCCGGTAGCGATGTCACTTATGAACTCTACCCCCGATGCTGTTCCGCGCCCCGCCATGCGTCCTCTGATGCCGATTGAAGCGCGCGTGCTCGGTGTGCTGGTCGAAAAGCAGCACACGGTGCCGGACACCTACCCGCTTTCGCTCAACTCGTTGACCTCGGGCTGCAACCAGAAGACGGCGCGCGCGCCGGTGATGAACGTCACCGAGGCCGAAGTGCTCACCGCTATCGATGGCATGAAGCGCCTCAGTCTGGTGCTGGAAGGCAGCAGCAGCCGTGTGCCGCGCTTCGAGCACAACCTGAATCGCGTGTTGGGCGTGCCCAGCCAGTCAGCCGCGTTGCTCACCGTGTTGATCCTGCGCGGCCCGCAGACCGCTGCGGAATTGCGCCTGAATACGTCGCGCCTGCATGACTTCGCCGATATCTCATCAGTCGAAGTGTTTCTGGATGAACTGGCTGCGAACGAACCGCCGCGCGTGGTGAAGCTGCCGCGCACGCCAGGCGAGCGCGAAAATCGCTGGATGCATCTGCTGTGCGGCGAAGTCAGCGTGAGCGAAGAGTTTTCGCGCGGGGTTGCTGAAGACTCGGCACCCTCTGCAGAGGTCGGGGCGCTCGCTGCGGAAGTGAAGCGCCAGGGCGAGGAGCTGGTGCGCCTTCAGACGCTGGTCGAACATATGGCAGCTGAGTTGGGTATCAGCCTCGACAAGTTTGAGCGCGAGCCGTAAGGCGTATTTATTGGCAACCTGGTATTGGCAATTCAGTCGCCGGGAAAGTCCGCGAACGGATTACCCGTGTCCTTCGTTTCGGTGCTCAGGTTGTATTCGGTGCGCACGGCCTTGAGCACCGCGGCGATGTCGCGCTCGAAACCGGCGCCGTTGCCGAAGTGCTTCATGTCCCAGTTGCAGCCGGTTGCATCGGGCTCCTGAAGCTGCGGCCGGGGCACGCGAATCTTCACGCCGTCTTCGACGACTTCGTGAAGGCGATGGAGCCGCCGGTTGACCTCCTGCTGTAGCTGCGATGCGTTGAGCGTTTTGCGAATCATCAAAGTCTCCTTCGTATTGCCAATGCGAGTGTAACGTGTGTGGCACTGCGGCCCGCCGTGCATGCTACGCTCCGGGAAAATCCAACCAGATAAACCATGCGCTCAATATCGTCTCGTTGTTTTCTCGGGGTTGCGTTCGTTGCTGTAGCAATTCTAAGCGCTTGGACCGGTGAGGACGGCGCCCAGGCATCGACGGGGACGTCCGGCAGTTCCAGCAGTAGTAGTTCTGGCAACACCAGCACGGTCGTGATTTCGGGTTCGACCAACGTGACGATCGCAGCCGGCCGCAATTTGCCGGCGTCGCCGGTCTGGGTCGTCTACTATGGCGCGGCTGCGCAAACCAATATTGATGAGCTCGCCTCGAGCTTCAACGTAATCGTTATCGAGGCCGATCCAGATACGGACACTCCTAACTTCACGCCCGCGCAGATCACCGCTTTGAAGGCGCATGGGGCGAAAGTGCTCAGTTACCTGAATGTCGGCGCCTGCGAGACTTGGCGCACCTATTGGACGACGGTGCCTGCCGGCTTCGTCTCCTGCGGTGCGAATCGCGCGGCGCAACTGGGCCGGTACAGCGGCTACTCCAACGAGTACTGGATGAACGTAGGCAATGCGGCCTATCAGAACCTGATCGTCAACTACGTCGCGCCGCAGCTCGCCTCGACCGGCGTCGACGGGTTCATGCTCGACAACTTCGAAATTGTCGGGCACGGCTCGAATGCCGACGAAGGTCCGTGCGACGCGAAGTGCGCGCAGGGCGGACTTGATCTGGTCGCGCAGTTGCGCACTAAATTTCCGAACGCGTCGATTGTCCTGAACGCTGCGCCTACCTCGGTCATCAGCGGTTCAAGTGGAGGAATCTCGTTCCCGATGCTCGTGGACGGCGACTTTGCCGAACAGGTGTTTCTGCCCTCGCTCGACGGCTCACTGCTGCAAACGCTGCAGGCGTGGAAGCGTACCGAGGCGCGATTGTCGCGCAACACGTTCTTCACGGGATCGCTCGACTACGTGCATAGCTGCTCGGCGACATCGAATGCGCAAAGCGGTTGGAATGCCAGCGTTGCTGCGGGGCTGAGTCCGTCGATTGCGACCTCGGCGCTCGACCGGGTGTGCCGGTGGACGTTCTTGCCGGCGGTGGTGTCGAACTGAGCGAGCGGAGTGTCGAAACGATCGATTGCAGCGCTCTTTGATCTTCGGCGCAGTCAATGAACCTGCGGCACCAGTTCAAGCTGATGCACCGTTGTCCCCGGCAAGAACGGCGTTGCATCGCCATGCACCCACGCTTCATGTCCCGCCACAAAGTACGGCGACAACGGGTGACCGGATTGGCCGCCCGGCATTTCGAAGATTCCGTCCTGTTCGCGACCCGGTGATACGACTATCCGTTCGGACGCGCCGAACGAAGGCGCCTGCACGCGTGGCATGTTGAAGTCGCCTGGCAGGGGATCGTGCGGCGCACCGAGCCAGGCGCGCACCCACGGCAGCCACGTCGGCACGATCCGCGCGAACGGATGTTCGATCGCTGCGCGATTGCGATCGCCCCAGCGCGCATCTTCAAGTTTCACGCCGGGCGGTAACTGCTTGATTGCATGGTCGATCCGGTCGAGCATGAACGCGCGCCAGTCGGCGATGCCGTCCGGCACCCATGCGTGATGGGCGGCAAGCGCTTCCATCACCGCTTCATAGCGCGAGCTCGCGCTGCGAAAGCTGAGCGGTGGGGTGTCCGAACCTTTGCCGAAACTCGTTGCGAGGTCCGTGTCGAGCTTGCCGAACCAGGCGTCGTACAGCGAGAAGTAGAAGGCGCGCACAAGGCGGTAGCCGACCGCGTCCGTATCGGCGCGGCCGTTCCATGCGAGCACGAGGCGCTGGAATTCGGCGCGCTGCGGGTGATCGCGCAACGCGTCCGCATCGAGCGCTGACAAAGCAAGGCGGCGCCAGGTTTCGATCCACAATGCGCGGTCGTCAGTCTGAATGGCGAGCATGTCATGCTCATTGCCGCGCGGCAGCGCAAGCAGGTCGTCGCGGATCTGGGAGGCACGCGCGCCGACGTCAGCGCCGGCATCGCCGACCAGCGCCGCTTCGGAAGGCGGCAATGTGTGGTTGTTCGCCGTCCACAAGCGCCCAAGCGGTGGATTGATTCGCGACGGGTACGCATCCGGCGTGAGGTAACCTTGCCAGCCTTGATAGGATGCCGAATCGAAGGGGAGGTCGTTGAACGTGTTGCCCGACGTACCTGCGGCGTTACTCCAGCGTGGCAGAGGTCCGGCTAGCGTCCAGCCGATCTTGCCGTGCGAATCGGCCACCATGAAGTTCTGCGTTGGAATCCCGCTCGTTTGCGCTATGTGCAACGCGTCTTCGACGCTCGTGCTTTCTTCGAGCCGCTGCAGGTTGACGTTGACCGCCTGTGGATCGTGTGCGACCCAGCGCAGCGCATACGTGTGCGAGCCGACGACAATCTCCGGGCCCCATTGCGTGTCCACGACGGGCAGATCGACCGGCGCGCCGCCCTTGACGTCAATGCGTTCGTGATGGACGGTCGCACGTTGCCAGCCGCCACCGGGAACCCGGTATTGCAGCGGATCGGCAGGACTGCGTTGCAGTTCGATCAGGTCGATGAAGTGCCCGTAGCTATTGGTGAATCCCCAAGCGACCTGGCCATTGCTGCCGGCGACGATGCTAGGCCCACCGGGCAGGCTGACGCCGGTAATGCGCCGAGGCTTTCCGTCCGCTCCCGGCCATGTCAGCGAAAGCCGGTACCAGATATTGGGCAGCGAGAGGCCGAGGTGCATGTCGCTTGCGAGGAGCGCGCCACCGTGCGCGCTATGTGCGGCGTCGACTGCCCAGCCGTTGCTGCCGATCATCGCGTTGTCGGGCATCGGGCTGCTGTCTGCCAGCGCGGTTCCGGGCAGCGCGATGCTCGCGGACTTCGACGCGTGCAACCAGTCGGGACGTGTGGCGGGTGGTGTTGCGAGTTCCACAGCGGGAGGTGTCGCGAGATCGAACGGTGCGTCCCAGTGACTCGCGTTGGGTAGCAGGAACGCGAACAGATCGGCGGGAACACGCTCGCGTAGCGCCGCGCGCGAGAGGATCCGGCTGACCTCCTGGGACTGAAGGTCGAAGTACATGGCGTAGATGACGAGCACCGTGTCCTCGGGGCGCCACGCCGCGGGGTGCGTGCGCAAGACCCAGTACTCGAATGGACGCGAAGCCAGCGAGGACAGTCCGTCATTCACGCCGGCCGTATAACGCTCGATGAGCAACCGCTGGTCCGCGGGCATGGCGTTGAGCACAATCTCGGCGCGTGCGCGGAATCGATCTGGGCGGTTGCGGCGATCGAGCTTGAGCGCGGACGGACCGATCAGCGCGGACATTTCGCCTGCCGCGACGCGCCGCAACAGATCCATCTGGAAGAAGCGGTCCTGCGCGTGGACGAAGCCGGTGGCGTACGCGACGTCCGCTCGCGTGCTGCCGTGCAGGGTAGGTACGCCCAGCGCGTCGCGTTCAATCGTGACCGCGGCGGAGAGCGTGTGGACGGTGTGCTTGCCGTCGAGTTGCGGGAGGCTGGCGCGCAATGTCATCCAGATCGCAAGTACGATGGCGGCGAGGATAACGGCGAGTGCATAGCACGAGCGGATCAACCAGTTTGGGCGCGGTCGTCGAGAGGAAGGGTTCGGGCGAATCATCGCTGATGACGAAGGTCGTTGTCGCAGCCTGGCGTGGCATGCCATGTCGGCGAGATGGCGTATGACCATAGCACGGGCGCGTGGTGGTAGATTAACCGTTCCACGTCTCGCCGATCCATGTGGCTCGCTATGTCATTCCAGAACTATTGGCTGTTTCTGCCCGCCTGCTTCGCCATCAACATGGCGCTCGGCCCGAACAATGTGCTTTCCATTTCCAACGGAGCGCGCAATGGCGTGCGTTGTGCCGTTCTGGTGGCGTTCGGGCGCCTACTTGCATTCGCGGTCATGATCGCGATCGCGGGCTTGGGGCTCGGAGCCTTGCTGCTCGCGTCGGGGACGCTCTTCACGGCGTTGAAATTCGGTGGCGCGGCATATCTTGTCTGGATCGGTATCAAACTCTTTCGCTCTGGCCCGACGCTGCTCGCACGTCCATCCGAAGAGTCTGGGGACGGCCGCGCGTCGTACAACTTGCGCCAGCTAACGAAACAGGAATTCATCGTGGCCGCCGGAAATCCAAAGGCGATTCTGGTTTTCACCGCGTTTTTCCCGCAGTTTGTCGACCGATCCGCATATGCAACCAGTTTCACCGTGCTTGGTGCGACGTTTCTCGTGCTTGAGCTGGTTGCCATTTCGGTCTACGCCGTCATCGGAGCTCGCCTGGGAACCTTGGTCAGTAGTTCACGAGGACTTCGCTGGTTTAACCGCGTGAGTGGTTCGACGATGATCGGGTTTGGCCTGCTCCTGGCGTTCTTGCGGCGTCCAGCGACCTGATCTCCCATTCACAGAAAAATCCGGTATCCGGCTACGGTCCTGAAACCCGAGCTGCGCAACACTGCGGCTTTCAATTTATATCCGGGTAGAAATTAGGGGGTGACTTCGATGGTTGACCGCTGGCTGTCGACGCCCACCCGCAAAGGGTAAACACCCACAACATTTCGCCGCGACGGAAAGCAGCCAGAAGGCGTCCGCTTTTTATACTCCGGGCAAGCGTTGCATCAGACGACCCGTCGCTATCGGGCGGGTTGCATCGCAACAGCAACCATCTTGCATGGGATCGGAGACACCCTGATATGTCCTCATTCGCCCGTTTCGTGGCGCCTGCCTTCACCGCCTGCGCGATCCTGCTGTGGACGCCGCATGCCGACGCGGAGAAGCTGACGCTGATGACGGGCGGCGTCACGAAGATCATCTATCTGCCGGTCACGCTGGCATCGCGACTGGGCTACTTCCGCGATGAGGGGCTGGACGTCGAAATCCTCTCGGAACCCGCCGGTGTCGACACCGCGACCGAGTTGATCGCGGGTGCCGTACAAGGCGCGGTGGGTTTCTACGACCATACGATCGATCTGCAGAACCGGGGCCTGGAAGTCGAATCCGTCGTCGTTCTGGGGCAGGCCGCAGGGCTCGTCGAGCTAGCGTCGACCAGGGTCGCAACGCCGATGCGAACGATGGCGGACGCTCGTGGGCGAAGACTTGGCGTGACAGGGTTCGGCGCTTCCACGTATTTCCTGAGCCGCTATCTTGCACAGCAAGCGGGGCTGGCCGCCAACACCTACACGGTTGTGCCGATGGGCCCCGACAACGGCTTCGTCGACGCCATGACGAACGGATCGATTGACGCCGGCATGGTCGAGGAGCCCGCCGCATCTCGGCTGCTGGCTGCGAACGCTGCGCATGTCCTCGTGGACATGCGCAGCATCGAGGGCACGCGTACCGCGCTTGGCGGCCCTTATGCCGGTGCGTGTCTTTATGCGCAGCGCAAGTGGGTCGCCGCTCACCCGGACGAAACCCGGCGCCTCGTGCGCGCCGTTGCGCGCGCACTCGCCTTCATTTCGACGCACAGCGCCAGCGACATCATGGCCGTGTTGCCGAAGAACTTTGTTGGGGAGAACGAAGCGCTCTACCGGCAGGCTCTTGCTGCAACGATTCCCGCTTTTTCGCGCGACGGCCGGATGCCTGACGGCGCACCGCAGACGGTACTGGGCGTGCTCGCGGCGGTCGATTCGTCGATCGAGCCGCGCCACGTCGATCTGGCGCGGACCTACACCAACAGGTTTGCCGATGAGGCCAACGTTGTTCCGGGCCACTGACGAGCGACGTTGCACAGGCACACGCGCCGTACAGGCGACAGGATTCAATCAAGAAAGGGGACACGAACCATGAAGGCCATCCGCATCGAGCAATACGGCGGACCAGAAGTACTGCAGCGGGTTGACATAGGCGTTCCATCGCCAGGTCCCGACGACGTGCTGGTCCGCGTGGGTTGCGCCGGCATCAACTTCATGGACATCCATACGCGGCAGGGCAAATACAAGGAGTCGCGCACCTATCCGGTACGGCTGCCCTGCACGCTTGGGATGGAAGGAGCTGGCGAGGTCGTCGAAGTAGGCACGAACGTGGCCTCGTTGAAGCGTGGTGATCGCGTCGCGTGGTGCATCTCGTGGGGGGGATATGCCGAGTACGCGGTGGTGCCGGCGTCGCGCGTCGCACGCATTCCCGCAGAGATTCCATTTGACCTCGCGGCAGCGGCGATTTTTCAGGGATCGACCGCGCACTATCTGCTCGAGGATGTCGCCCATCTTGGCGCCGGCAGCACGTGCCTCGTACATGCCGCGTCGGGTGGCATCGGGCAGTTGCTGGTCCAGCTCGCCAAACGTCGTGGCGTGACCGTCTATGCCACCACAAGCAGCGAGGCGAAGGCTGAAGTTGCGCGTGCACACGGCGCCGATCACGTGATGCTGTATGACGAGGGCCGTTTCGCCGACCGCGTGCGCGAGGCGACCAATGGACGCGGCGTCGACGTGGTTTTCGATGCAGTCGGGCGCGCCACCTTGCGAGACAGTTTCCGGGCCACCTGCACGCGCGGTCTGGTCGTGAATTACGGTTCGGTGTCCGGATCGTTGAACGACCTCGATCCGATCGAGCTCGGCGAGGCGGGGTCGCTGTTTCTCACGCGTCCACGTCTTGCCGATCATCTCGCGGATGCCGCAACCGTGCAGCGTCGTGCCGACGAAATCTTCGCTGCCTTGCAGGACGGCACGTTGAAGATCGAGATTAGCGGCCGCTACACGCTCGACAACGTCGAAGCCGCGCACGAAGCGCTCGAGTCACGTCGTCAATTGGGCAAACCCGTGATGATGATCGGCTGATCCGTCACGTTTCCATCGTTTACGAAGCCGTACCCGGTGGCCTCGATGGCTGCTGAGGACGTGTTCGTCCTTCACTATCGAGGTCATCATGACATCTTCAACCGCAGCAAACGAAACGGCGGCTGTCAGCACGCCGGGCGCTCCGAGGGAGTCACGCGCCCGCTCGGTATTCCGCGTGGTCAGCGGCAACTTCCTCGAGATGTACGACTTCACCGTATACGGATACTACGCGGCCGCCATTGCGGCCACGTTCTTCCCGACCGGTAACGAATTCGCCTCGCTCATGCTTGCGCTGTCTGTATTTGGCGCGGGCTTTTTGATGCGTCCGGTGGGGGCACTCGTGCTGGGCGCATACATCGACCATCACGGTCGTCGCAAAGGCCTGCTTCTGTCGCTGACGTTGATGGCGATCGGCACCGCGTGCGTGGCGTTCGTACCGGGCTACGCGTCGATCGGTCTGCTCGCACCCGCCGTCGTGCTGTTTGGGCGTCTGCTGCAGGGATTTTCCGCAGGGGTCGAACTGGGCGGCGTTTCCGTCTATCTGTCTGAGATCGCGACCAAAGGCAATCGCGGCTTTTATTGTTCGTGGCAGTCCGCGAGCCAGCAGGTGGCGGTGGTGTTTGCGGCGTCGCTCGGCGTGTTGTTGAACCGCGTCATCCCGGCGTCGGAGATGAACGCGTGGGGTTGGCGCATTCCGTTCATCGTCGGTTGTCTGATCGTGCCGTTCCTGTTCTACGTGCGCCGCTCGCTTCAGGAGACCGAGGAATTTGCCGCACGCCGCCATCATCCGGGCATGGCCGAGATTGCCAAATCGATGGTGCAGCATGCGCGGCTGATTCTCGCCGGTATGGGGCTCGTTATCATGACGACAGCATCGTTCTATCTGATCACCGCGTACACGCCGACATTCGGCAAGGTCGTGCTGAAGCTCACCTCGCTGGATGCGCTGCTGGTCACGGTCTGCGTGGGCGTGTCGAACTTCATCTGGCTGCCGATTGCAGGTGCCGTGTCCGATCGCATAGGCCGCCGTCCTGTGTTGATCGCCTGTACCGTCCTCGCGATTCTCACCGCGTATCCGGTCATGCAATGGATGGTTGTGCAACCGTCGTTCGGGCGTTTGCTGCTGGTTGAGCTGTGGCTCTCGTTGCTCTACGCGTGGTACAACGGCGCGATGGTCGTCGCGCTGACGGAAGTGATGCCGGCGCACGTGCGGACCACCGGTTTTTCGATGGCGTACAGTCTCGCCACCGTGATCGGCGGATTTACGCCGGCGATCTCCACCTGGCTGATTCATACTACGGGTGATAAGGCCTCGCCGGGTGCATGGATGTCTTTAGCCGCACTGTGCGGCGTGGCCGCAACGCTGGTCCTGTACCGTTCGACCCAATCGAGGGAGCAGTACCGGACGGCATGAACGCTTTGGGGATAGATGCGATGAGGCTACTGCTCGTCGAAGACAATGATCAGCTCGCGCACTGGCTCGCGAAAATTCTGCGCGACGATGGCTTTATGCTCGATCACGTGAACGACGGCGAAGCGGCCGACGCCGCAGTGCGCACGATGCCCTACGACGTCGTACTGCTCGATCTGAATCTGCCGCATCTGTCGGGTAAAAGCGTATTGCGCCGCATGCGCGAGCGCGGGGACACGACGCCGGTGTTGATCCTGACGGCGACCGGAGCCGTCGACGAAAAAGTAGTGTGTCTCGGCGCGGGCGCGGACGATTACATCGTGAAGCCGTTCGACGCGCGCGAGCTGGTTGCGCGCGTGAAGGTGCTCGCGCGGCGGCAGTCGCCGTCGCGTTCGAACCGGCTGAAATGCGGCAACCTCAGCTACGACATGGACCGCTGCCAGTTTGCGGTTGAAGGGGAGCCGCTGACGCTGACGCCGCGCGAGCACGCGGTGCTCGAGGCATTGATCCTGCGCGCTAAAAAGACCGTCGCGAAGACCATGCTGGCGGATTCGCTGAGCAACGCGGATGCGCCGACGAGCGAAGACGCCATCGAAATCTACGTGTCGCGGCTGCGCAAGAAGCTGGAAAAGAGCACCGCGACCATTATCACGCTGCGTGGCCTCGGCTATCTGCTTGAAGACGGCGCCGATGACGAATAGCCTGCGATTAAGGCTGCTGCTGTGGCTGCTGCTGCCGATGACGGTGTATGTGATCGCGGCGGGACTGATTGCACGCGATAACGCGCAGCGGACGGCGAGTCTGTTGCAGGACGAGGCGTTGCTGTCTTCGGCGCGCGTGATGGCGGGCGATATCCAATGGGAGGGCGGCTATCTGCACGCGGAGATTTCTCCCAGCGCGATTGAAATCCTGAGTTCGCCGTACGGCGACGAGGTCTTTTTTAGCATTCGCGAAGTGGATGGCGCGACGATCGCGGGGACGTCGGACTTCCCGCTACGCGTGCCCGGCGATTCGCCGCTCTGGTATGACGCGACCGTGAGCGGACACCCGATTCGCGCGGTGTCGCTGATTCGCCCGATGTACGACTCGGGCGCGGTCAAACAGGTCGTGGTGTCGGTTGGGCGGACCTTGCAGCAACGCGACGCGACGGCTACCGCGTTGTGGCAGCCGCAGATGCTGCATTTTGCGGGCATTGTGACCATCGCGGTGGTGCTGGTGTGCGTCGGGCTTACCTTCGAACTGCGTCCGTTGATGAGGCTTGCGAAAGATATGCTCGTGCGCGCGCCGAACGTGTCGTTACGGGTGCGGGCCGATCCGTTGCGTAATGAGTTGCGTCCGATCGTCACTGCGTTCAATCAGAGCCTCGATATCATCGAGCGAAAGACTGCCATGCAACGGCGCTTCATTGCGGATGCGGCGCATCAGTTGCGTACGCCGCTTACGCTGCTGGGCACGCAATTGCAGTACGCGCGCCGCCAGGACGATCTCGCGCAAGTGAAAGAGACCTTGGTGGCGATGCATCGCAGCAACCTCTCTCTGGTTGCGTTGACCAACCAGTTGTTGCTGCTCGCGCAGGCGGAAGCCGCGGACTACGCGGACTTTGAAGGTGCGCCCGTCGATCTGCGAGCGGTTGCGACAGGAACCATTGAACAGCTTGCCTTGCTCGCGCAGCGTCGCCGGGTCGAACTGTCCGCTCATCTCAATGAGCCTGCGGAGGTGATGGGCAATGAGCCGCTGCTCTCCGTGCTGTTGTTCAATCTGCTCGACAATGCGATCCGCTATACGCCACGAGGTGGACATGTTGCGCTCAAGCTCGATTCGAGCGGTGAGCGGGTGGTTCTGACTATCACCGATGAAGGGCCGGGCATCAGCCCCGAGCTTCGTGATCGTGTGTTCGAGCCGTTCTTTCGCGCTTCCGGTGAGGAGGGGAGTGGGCTAGGGTTGTCGATTGTGCGAGAAATCGCGCGGGCGCATCTGGCTGAGGTCGCATTGGGCGATGGGTCTGGCGGCCAAGGGCTGACCGTCTCGGTGGTATTTCCGGTTGTGCTGCGATGATGCCTAAGAGGTGACATGCCTCTCTCTGAAGAAACGAGCAGGTAGCGCACCGTGACACCGTCCCTGCGTCGCAACTGAGCCGCAGGGACTTGCCCAGATCAGCCTTCGAAATAACGCGGCCGATCAATATCGGCAATCAGCCCAATCTGCTTCGGCTCCCATCCCAGTAGTTCACGAGTGCGCTGATTCGAAGCCAGGTTGTCCATGCCGGCGAAGTGCGTGAACCAGCCAAAATGGTCCGCCGCCTCTGCGGCGTCCTTGCTGATAACGGGCAAATTCAGGCGCCGGCCGATCACGCTAGCGATGTCCCGGAACGGTACGCCTTCTTCGGCCAGTCCGTGATATCGCGCTCCGGCAACACCCTTCTCAACAGCCAGCCGGAAGACCCTGGCCGCATCGAACCGATGTACCGCTGGCCAGCGATTGAGCCCTTCGCCCACATACGCCGACACGCGCTTTTCACGCGCAAGCCCGATAAGGAGTGGGACGAAGCCATGATCGCCGTCACCATGAACCGAAGGCGGCAGGCGTACCACTGAGACGTTCACACCACGCGCCGCGAGCGAAGCCGCAGCTTCTTCCGACGCGACACGGGGAATTGCGTTAGGACCGGAAGCGGGCACGTCCTCTTCGGTGATGATATTCGCCGAGGAAAGAAGCCCCGTCCCAGACGTGACGACCAGGGGCCGGTCAGAACCGGCGAGCGCCGAGCCGAGCGCTTCGATGGCGTGCCGGTCAATCTCGCAGTTTTCCTTGAACTTCGAGAAGTCGTGGATGAAAGCCGTGTGGATCACGCCGTCGCACGCTTTGGCGCCAGCAGCGAGGCTTTCCGTGTCCAGCAGATCGCCTCGGTGTACTGCAGCTCCGATTCGCGCCAAGGCGTCAGCACCCGCGTCGACGCGCGCCATTCCAAGGACCGAGTGTCCCGCAGCGAGAAGCTCGCGGACAACGGCTTCGCCGACAAATCCTGTGGCTCCCGTTACGAATATACGCATACTGATTTCCTCATGGGTTTAGGAATGGATGAACCCATTCTCTTGCGTACTTGCCAGCAGTAAAAGCCGGGAGCGTATACCGTTATGGGAGTTAACACCCTGCGGAATCAAGCACGGTGCGCAACATAGACCTATAAATTGACAGACCGGAGACAGCATGACGAGTACGGTTGTTGCATCACCCAGGCTAAAAGTCATCCAGCGCAGCACGCTTGCCATGCTGGTGGTCAGCATTGCCATCAGCACCATCGATCGCGCCGCGCTGGCCGTGGCCAATCCCTTGATCCGCCATGATCTGGGACTGTCGATCGCCGAGATGGGGATGCTGCTTTCCGCATTTCTATGGGCTTATGCGTTTTCCCAGTTGCCGATTGGCGCGTTGATCGACCGCTTCGGTCCACGCTGGCTACTCGGTTGCGGACTCGCCGTGTGGTCGAGCGCGCAGTTGCTATGCGGCCTCGTAACCAACACCGCCCAATTCGCCGCAGCACGCGCGCTGCTCGGCATTGGCGAGGCGCCGCAGTTTCCTGCTGCGGCACGCGTCGTCAAGGACTGGTTTGCCGTGCGGGACCGCGGTTCGGCGACTGGCATCTTCATGTGCGCATCGTATCTCGGCACCGGGCTCGCCGCGCCGCTGCTCACTGCCATGATGTTGAGCTTCGGCTGGCGCTGGATGTTTATGACCATGGGTATTCTGGGCCTCGTGATGTCGGCGGTCTGGTTCGCCATCTATCGCAATCCGTCGCAGATCGCGCTTACGGAGGATGAGCACCACTACCTCGGCGTCGGAGAAGCCACTTTAAGCGGCGAGAAGCGTGGGTTGAGTCTCGCGCAATGGCGCAGTCTGTTTCGATCGAGTACGACCTGGGGTTTGGTCATCGGGTATTTCGGCGTGATCTACGTGAACTGGCTTTTCAACACGTGGTTGCCGGGCTACCTGCATATGGCCCGGCATATGAGCCTGGCGCAGGTTGGATGGACGGCCGCCATTCCCTATACATTCGCGGTCTTGGGGGCGCTCGTGGCGGGTTATCTGACCGACTGGCTCGCCCGCAAAGGCATGAGCCTGACCCATAGCCGCAAGGTGCCCGCGTGTATTTTTCTGGTCGCGCAGACGCTGTTCGTCGTGGTTGCGGCGCTCGTGCCAGATAACAACGTTGCCGTGGCCTGCCTGTCCGGTGCGCTCTTTTGCGGCACGGCGGCCACCACGATTGCGTGGGCCATGATCAGTGTGTTCAGCCCGCAGCGCTGCACAGGTTCACTCGGTGCGCTACAGAACTTCGGCGGCTATATGGGTGGTTCGCTCGCGCCGATCGTGACCGGATTGATCGTGCAAAAGACCGGGACCTTTGTGCCGGCGCTATACCTTGGTGCCGGCATGTCGTTGTTCGCGGCGCTTGCGTATCTCGTGCTGATTCGCGGCCCCGTTACCTTGCGCGTGAGCGAGGAGGCGGAGGACAATCCGGAACGCATATCACCGGCTACAACACCGGTGCCACCACACGGTAAATCGTAAATCGCCTATGCCGGACCTGCCGTCGCTTGTTGCGCTGTTGATCGTCGTCTCGCTCTGCCTGTCGCTGCTGATGTTTCAACTGATCACGGGCGTCCCGCCGATGTCGTCAAGCGCAGCGGAGGCGGACGACGTCGTGGTTTATGCTTGCGACGACGAAGACGAACAAACAGGAGTCAAGCATGACCGACAAGCCAGATCCAGCGCCCGACAGCACAGCCGCGCGAGTCGCCTTGTGGCGCGCGCTGCATGTCGAGGCCGACCCGCCGCCGCATGTGCTGGAAGACGAAATCGGCCTTAAGCTGCTCGCCCCGGACGAGGACTGGCGCCGCCGCGGGGATATGGACCCCCAGTTCACCCGTCCCTTCCGCGCCTCCATCGTGGCGCGTGCACGCTTCATCGAGGACCTGGTGGTGGAACAGGCCGGCCGCGGGCTGAGCCAGTATGTCATCCTCGGCGCCGGCCTTGACAGCTTCGCACAGCGGCGGCCGGAGATTGCGTCCCGTCTTAGGGTGTTCGAGGTCGACCAGCCGGTGCCTCAGGCATGGAAGCGTCAACGCCTGATCGAGCTCGGCTTCGGCGTTCCGGACTGGCTGCGGTTCGTTCCGGTCGATTTCGAGGCGGGAGGCAGTTGGCGGGAAGGGCTCGTAACGGCGGGTTTCGATGACAGCAAGCCGGCGATTGTCGTCTCCACGGGCGTCAGCATGTACCTGACCAAGGAGGCGAACGCGGCCACGTTGCGGGAGGTGGCGGCCCTCGCCCCAGGATCGACGCTGGCTATGACTTTCCTGCTCCCGCTGGAGTTGGCAGACCCCGAGGTTCGTCCGGGACTTGAGATGGCGGAGAAAGGGGCGCGAGCAAGCGGAACGCCTTTCATCAGCTTCTTCACCCCGCCGGAGATCCAGTCGCTGGCCCGCGAAGCCGGCTTTAAAGACGCGCGGCACGTCTCGGCGGCGGATCTCACCCGGCGCTACTTTGCGGGCAGGACAGACGGTCTGCGCCCGCCGAGCAATGCGGAGGAACTGCTGGTGGCGAATACATAGCGGCCCTGACTATTCGATGCGGGGGCAACTCCCCCGCGAGGCGGTCATGTAAGGGGTAGTCCCGAGTAGAGAAGAGTCCTAAAGCGGGATAGATTGCTTACTAGAATAAAAGTGTTGTAAAAATCGACCGCTTTGCATGGGACCAGAGTAACGCACTAAAGCGCGAACTCTGGTCGACAGGAGACGCGCGGGACGTGGCAGCCAAAGCCCCGCGCTGGACTAGAGGGAGCCTGACATGGTGCGCACCGATTTGACGGTACTCGCGGGCGTCGGGATTCTGGCGCTAGCTTGCCTGGTTGCCTGCGGCTTCTACGTGTACTGGTGTAGCGACAGCTACCGCAACCGAAAGCAGAGATCGCAGTGGCCAACGAGCGTTCGGCGGGCGATCCAGCGGGATAACCACGCGTCTTCGGAAGTTGATGAAACCATCGGCACGCAATTAAGCCAACGCTGTAAAACTTCGCTGTACCGGCTGATGTTCGGCCACTCTCATGACGAATGCATCGTCTTCCTGATGGCCGCCAGCCGCGCGGCCGCGCAAAAGGAAGCGACGGGCGCGCTGGCCGCTATCCATTGCATCTCCCCCGACGACGTATGTGTCTACAACGTCGCCTCATTCCGCGAGCTGATCGATAGCGGCGTTAGCGAGGATGAGGACCTGCGCCTGTTCGAGGTGGCCTGGGAAGGCTCGAACGTCAGCGCGTGGGCGGAGCACCCGCTTTTCCTAACCGATGACTCTACATTGCTGGGCAAGTGGGCCGAGTTATACGCGGACCTTGCACGGGAGTTGGCTACGAGCGCGATTAATCGTGCGCGAGGGTAGCAATATTTCATGAACGACGGATTTCACTATCCGTTCCCTGCTTCGACACGTACCGTCGAACGCGGCAAGGTCGTGACTGCGCGCGAGGCGGTTCAACTCGTGCGCTCCGGCGACACCATCGCGACGGGCGGCTTCGTCGGAATCGGCTTCGCGGAAGAGGTTGCCGTCGCTCTGGAGGAGCGATTCCTGAACGCGAGCGGCGCCGGGGAGCAGCCACTGCGCGACCTGACGCTGGTCTACGCCGCGGGGCAGGGAGACGGGAAGACCAAAGGATTGAACCACTTCGCACACGTGGGGCTGGTTCGCCGGGTGATCGGGGGGCATTGGGGGCTCGTGCCTGGCCTGCAAAGACTCGCCATCGACGGCCTCATCGAGGCTTACAACCTTCCGCAAGGCGTCATTTCACATCTCTTTCGCGACATCGCTGCGCACAAGCCCGGACATCTGTCGACGATCGGCCTCGGAACCTTCGTCGATCCGAGACACGGCGGCGGCAAGCTCAATTCACGTACTACTGAAGAGCTGGTCCGCCTGATGTCGGTGGACAACGAAGAATTTCTCTTCTACAAGACGTTCCCGATTGATGTGGCCATCATCAGAGGGACAACGGCGGATGCGTCGGGCAACATAACGATGGAGAAAGAGGCGCTCACGCTCGAATCGCTGTCGATCGCAACTGCAGCCCGCAACTCAGGCGGTATCGTGATCGTTCAGGTCGAGCGGCTTGCCGAGTCGAACACCCTCAATGCGAGAGAGGTAAAGATCCCGGGCATCCTCGTCGACTGCGTGGTGGTGGCGAAGCCCGAAAATCACTGGCAGACCTTTGGCGAGCCGTATTCCGCTGCGTTTTCCAGTGAGCTTCGTGTTGTCGCAACGTCGCTGCCGCCTATGCGACTCGATGCAAGAAAGGTCATTGCGCGGCGCGCTGCATTCGAGCTCATGCCTAACAGCGTTGTCAACCTCGGTATCGGCATGCCGGAAGGTATTGCCAGTGTCGCCAACGAGGAGCAGGTCATCGATCTCTTTACGATGACGACCGAGCCGGGTGTCATCGGCGGCATCCCTGCGGGCGGTCTGAACTTCGGCGCGGCGACGAATACCCAGGCCATTGTCGACCAGCCTTATCAGTTCGACTTTTACGATGGAGGCGGGCTGGATATCGCGTTTCTCGGTCTTGCGCAGGCAGATCGGCAGGGCAATCTCAACGTCAGCAAATTCGGTCCGAAACTGGCGGGCGCAGGTGGCTTTATCAACATCAGCCAGAGCGCAAAGAAAGTCGTATTCGTCGGGACCTTTAACGCAGGCAATCTCGATATCGCAATCGAAGAAGGACGTCTGAAAATACGGCGTGAAGGTACATGCCAGAAACTCGTTGACTCGGTTGAGCATCGGACTTTCAGCGGCGAGTACGCGTTAAAACGTGGCCAGCCTGTGCTGTATGTGACCGAGCGGTGCGTGTTCGCGCTGACGGCCGCCGGTCTCGAACTGATTGAGGTTGCGCCGGGCGTGGACATTGAGAAAGATATCGTTGCGCAGATGGGATTTGCTCCGGTCATCAACAAGGCCCCGCGTCTCATGGACGAACGTATATTCCGGCCTGCGCCGATGGGGCTGCGTGGCGCCATTGTCAGATTGAGTTTCAACGAACGGTTCAGCTACGACGCCGCTCAGAACATCATCTTCATCAATTTTGAAGGACATGAGATTAGCAGTCTTGAAGACGTCGAGGCGATCCGCGCAGAAGTTGAGAGCAGGCTGCGCGATGTGCACGTGAAGCCGCACGCGGTGGTCAACTACGATAACTTTTCGATCCGGCCAGAGGTCATCGACGCCTATTCGGATATGGTGACGTCGCTCGTTTCCCGCTTCTACGATGGCGTGACACGCTATACGACCAGTAGCTTCCTTAGACTGAAACTTGGAAATGCGCTGCAACAGCGCAATGTCTCGACTTATATCTATGAAAGTTCGGACGAGGCAAAAGCGCATGAAGACGACATGTCACGACCGCGCTAGCAACAGGCGGCTCATGACAATAGGAAGGTGATCGGGCTCGCTCCTTTTCACCGCTTGGTTTTACGCCACCCCCGTGCCATCTCCCGAGCCACCGCCAGAAAAAGTCGCACTACCGGCGACGGGTTATGGCGTCGCCACGCAAGGCTTATCGGCGCCTTGGGCGCATTCCCCGCGATCGGCAGATACACGACTTCTTCCATCTGTATCTGAGTCGTTGAGCGCGGGACAATCGAAACGCCGAAGCCGGCTCCGACTAGCGGCGCGATAGACACGATCTGCGGCGCCTCCTGGCCAAGCCTCGGAAGAAAGCCGGCACGCTGACAAGCCGATGTGATCGCGTCATACAGGCCCTCGCCGATTGCACGCGGGAATAGCAGAAATGTTTCCTCCGCGAGTGCGGACAGTGATACCGGCTCCCCGGCGCGCGCGAGCGGATGGCTGTGCGGCAGCACGACCATCATGTCCTCTCTCACCAGCAATTCAACATCCAGTTCTTCGGCGCTTTCGATAGGCGGGCGGATGAAAGCGGCATCGACGCGTCCTTCCAGCAGCCCTGCCACCAGTGACGGCGTATTGCTTTGTTCTGGCGACAGCACGACATCGGGCCGGCGGGTACGGTACTCGCGAATGATTGCCGGCAGTAGCGGCTGGAAGTAGGTCGCGCCTGCAAAGCCGACGCGCATGTGACCGATTTCGCCGCGAGATAGCCGCTGCACGTCCGTGCATGTGCGGTCCACCAGGGCGAGGATATGGCGCGCACTGTCCAGCAACAGCACGCCTGCTTCGGTCAGTTCGACGCCGCGCGACAGGCGGCGAAACAGCGTGGCGCCGATCTCGCGCTCCAGCCGCTGGATTTGCAGGCTGAGCGGCGGCTGCCCGATACCGAGGCGCTCCGCGGCACGTGTGAAGTGCCGTTCCTCGGCGACCACGACGAAATACTTCAGATGTCGAAGCTCCATGGCGGACACCTCAGTTATTTACTAAAAGATATCGAAATCGACACTTCCAATATATTGGACTCGAGCCTCGATCGCAAGATACTACGTCAACCGATGGTTTGTTAAACCTTCTAACCGAAAGGATGCCCACGATGACTTTGTCCACGTCCCTGCAGCCGGCGAATGCCGCCCTCGATCGCGTACCCGCAGCACTGCGTGGTGCTGCGCTGTTGCGAAACCCGCATGCCAACAAGTTCACCGCCTTTACCGCGGTCGAGCGCGAAGAGTTGGGCCTGACGGGTCTGCTACCGGAACAGGTAGAAACCGAGGAGGCGCAAATTGACCGCGTTCTGCGCCAGATCGATCTGAAGACGAGCGACCTCGAGCGATACATCTTTTTGACTTCACTGCTCGAGACAAACGAGACCCTGTTTTACCGGGTGCTCATGTCGGATCCGGCGCGATTCATTCCTTTGGTGTATACGCCAACAGTCGGCGAAGCCTGCGAAAACTTCGGCCATATCCTGCGACGTCCACGCGGTCTGTATCTCTCGATCAATCGCAAGGAGCAGCTCAAGGAAATCCTGCGCAACTGGACGCAACCCGATGTCCGTTTCATCGTTGTCACTGACGGCGAACGAATTCTGGGACTCGGCGATCTCGGCGTGAACGGCATGGGTATCCCGGTCGGCAAACTCGCGCTTTATACAGCGTGCGCCGGCGTTCCTCCTCATCTTACGTTGCCGATCACGCTGGACGTGGGCACGAACAACGAGAGCCTGCTTGCCGATCCGCTTTATCTGGGCCTGCGCCAGCGTCGCGTCACAGGTGCTCAGTATGACGAATTTATCGAGGCGTTCGTCACGGCCGTACAGGAAGTGTTTCCGCGTGCGTGCATTCAGTTCGAAGACTTCGCGTTCCCACACGCGGCGCCGGTTCTTGCGCGTTATCGCGACCGTGTGTCCTGCTTTAACGACGACATCCAGGGCACCGCAGCCGTCGTGCTTGCTGGGGTTCTCGCAGCACTGCGCGTGACGGGCGGCTCGCTTGCAGACCAGCGCTTCCTGTTTCTCGGTGGCGGGACGGCAGGCTCGGGCATTGCCGGCCTTCTCGTGAAGGCGATGGTGCAGGCCGGCGTGCCGGAGAAAGAGGCCTTTGGCTCGATCTCTCTGTTCGACAAGGACGGCTTGATTCATTCTGGGCGCTCTGGCCTGGCTGACTTTCAAAAGCCGTTCGCTCACGACCATGCACCGGTCGACAACTTCGTCACTGCAATCGAGACTCTGCGCCCCACGGCCATCATTGGCGTCAGCACGGCAGGCAAGGCGTTCAGCCAACCCGTTATCGAAGCGATGGCGCGAGTCAACGAACGGCCGATCATCTTCCCGCTCTCGAACCCAACGTCGCATTCGGAATGCACTGCGGAAGAAGCGTATGTCTGGTCAGACGGACGTGCGGTATTTGCCAGCGGCAGTCCGTTCGGGCCAGTGCAGTTCAAGGGCCGTACGTTCACGCCTGGCCAGGGCAACAACGTCTACATCTTTCCGGCGCTGGGCATGGCGATCTATGCCACTGAAGCGCGGCGGGTCACGGAGGAAATGCTGGTCGTCGCCGCTCAGGCACTCGCACAACAGGTGACGCCAGCGGATCTCGACGCGGGACTGATCTATCCGCCGCAATCGCGCATCTTCGAAACATCGCTGGCGGTGGCACGCGAGGTAGCGAGCTTCATTTTCGATCAGGGGCTGGCTGGTGTTCCTCGTCCCGATGATCTGGGCGCGTTCATCGATGCCAAGGTCTACCGTCCTTCATACGCATCGACGACGGAGGCACGATGAACTGCGTCCGCACGGAGGTCGATAGCCTTGGAGAGGTCAACGTTCCCGTTGACCGTCTTTGGGGCGCACAAACCCAACGATCAATTGAGCATTTCAGCATTGGCCGCGACCTGATGCCACGGGAAATGATCACGGCTTATGCGTTCCTCAAGAAGGCAGCGGCCAATTCCAATCATGCCGGCAAACGTCTCGACGATCGATTCCACGCGCTGATTACACAAGTGTGCGATGAGATCCTCGCCGGCCAGCATCACGACATGTTTCCGTTGCATGTCTGGATGACGGGCAGTGGAACGCAGTTCAACATGAACGTCAACGAGGTGATCTCGAATCGCTGCAGTCAGATCGTCGGCGAGCCGCTCGGTAGCAAGAAGCCAGTTCACCCGAACGATCACGTCAACATGTCGCAGTCGTCGAACGATTCGTTTCCTTCAGCGATGTACATTGCCGCTGCCGTCAACACGACGCAGCGCCTGATCCCAGCGGTGCGGGCATTGCATGACGCGATCGCGGCGAAGGCCACAGAGTGGGCCGACATTGTGAAGATTGGCCGCACCCATATGCAGGATGCGACACCGCTGACGCTCGGTCAGGAGTGGTCAGGCTACGCCGGCATGCTTGCCGACAATCTCGCACGAATTGACGACGCGCTAGACGGGGTTTACTGCCTTGCGTTGGGTGGCACGGCGGTCGGAACGGGAATCAACGCAGCGCCAGGTTTTGCAGAAGACGTCGCAGCCGAAATCGCTGCGCTGACGGGGCTGCCGTTTATGAGCGCACCGAACAAGTTCACGGTGCAGGGCGCGCACGATGCATTGGTGCACCTTTCCGGCACGTTACGCTCGCTTGCGGTTTCACTCTACAAGATCGGCAATGATATTCGTCTGATGTCGTGCGGTCCGCGCGCAGGATTCGCCGAGCTGATCCTGCCGGAAAACGAACCCGGTTCATCCATCATGCCCGGCAAGGTCAATCCGACCCAGGTCGAGGCACTCACGATGATCGCCGTGCAGGTCATGGCGAACGACGTCGCGGTCGGATTTGGTGGCGCCAGCGGGTATCTGGAGATGAATGTCTACAAGCCGCTGATCATCTTCAATCTGATGCAGTCGATCACGCTAATGACTGACGGCTGTACGAACTTCCGCCGATTCCTCGTCGAAGGTACCAGGCCGAACCTGAAGAAGATTAACGATGATGTCGACCGCTCGCTGATGCTGGTCACGGCGCTGGTGCCGGTAATCGGCTACGACCACGCTTCGGCCATCGCGCACCATGCGATGCACCACGATCTGACCTTGAAAGCGGCCGCGCTTGAACTTGGCTTCGTCGATGAAGCGACCTTCGACCGCGTCGTGGATCCGGCCAACATGGTCCGGCCTTACGTTGCCAAGGCAGGCTGATATTGCGACTGCTCCGGCCGGCAGCGTATGAGACATCCACTGTGGTGCTTCTACCGCTGCGGCCGCTTTAGCGCGCTCGCATCCTTACTCACCCCTTTATTCGAGCTTACTCATGTCTCAACCCGTTCGTATTGTCATCGCGGGAGGCGGGATCGCGGGTATCCTGCTCGCGACCAGGCTTGGCGATCAGTTAGGCCGCAGCGGCCGCGCCACTGTCACGCTGATCGACAACAGTCCCACGCACATCTGGAAGCCGATGCTGCACACCATCGCCGCAGGTACGCGTGACGTTCAACAGCAGCAGATTGTCTATCTCGCGCACGCCCGCAAACATGGGTTCACTTATCTGCCCGGCGAAGTACGCGGGTTGGACCGTGAGTGCCGTCGCGTCGAGCTCGGCGAAATCCGGACGCAGGAAGGCGCGGTGATTGTCGATGCGCGCAAAGTGGATTACGACGTCCTCGTAATGTCGCTCGGTAGTCGCGCGAATGATTTCGGCGTGCCAGGCGTCAGGTCGAACTGTCATTTCATCGACAGCCAGCAGCAGGCCGAAAACTTCAATGTGGTACTGCGCAACCACATCCTTCGCAGCGTGGCGAACGACGAATCGTTGCGCGTGGCGGTGGTCGGCGCGGGTGCCACGGGCGTCGAGTTGTCCGCGGAGCTGAGCCGCCTGCTAGAGGTTGTCTCCCGCTATGGGGACCCTTCCGTGCGCAGCCGGCTGAACCTGACGCTGCTCGAAAGCGGTCCGCGAGTGCTGGCGTCGTTCCCGCCGCAAATTTCCGCGTCGAGCCAGCAGCAACTCGAACGCATCGGCTTTCGCGTCCTGACTTCGACGCAAGTCACATCGGCCGATGCCCGTGGTTTCTATCACAACGACTCGCTCGTCGAGGCTGACCTGATGGTGTGGGCGGCCGGCGTCAAGGCGGGTGACTTCATGAGCAACCTCGCGGGGCTGGAGACGAATCGTTCGAACCAGTTGATCGTTGATTCGACTCTGCAAACCACGCGCGACGATCATGTGTTTGCCCTGGGGGATTGCGCGAGTCTGACGCCCCAAGGCTACGAACGCGCGCTGCCGCCGACCGCGCAGGTCGCAACGCAACAGGCAGAGCATCTCGCGCGTCATTTGCCGCGCTGGATAGAGGGAAAGCCGTTGCCGAAGTTCGAGTTCCGCGACTTTGGGGCGCTGGTGTCGTTGAGCGATTACGCCGCGTATGGCGCGCTAGGCCGCATCGGCTTCTTCAAGGGCGGCATCATCCGTGGACGTGCTGCGCATCTGGGTCACGCGATGCTGTATCGCAGACATCAGCGCGCATTGCACGGCATAGGTAAAGCGACCCTGATGTGGGCCGCGGAGCAGGTCAACGGGCTCGTGCAGCCGAAAATCCGCCTCGCGTGACCGGGTAACTCCGCCGTGCGGCTCCCCGCCGTGCCACTCATCTACACCGCTCAACGCCAACCTGTCTGGTGATCAAAATGCATGTCGAAGCTCTGAATCTCGCGCGCGGCCAGTTTGGGATGACCGCAATCTTCCACATCCTATGGCCGATTCTAACCATCAGTCTCTCAGCCTTCCTGCTGGTGGTTGAAGTCCTCTGGGTTCGAACCAACGAAGTGGTCTGGTA